>NZ_JBTEYL010000036.1:0-41270 GCF_054330215.1 Pseudomonas sp. Ma2-10
GCGCGGTTACCTGAAACGTGCGGACCTGACCGAGGCACGTTTCCTCGCCAGCCCGTTCATCGACGGTGATCGCCTGTACCGCACCGGCGACCGTTGCCGTTTCCTCGCCGATGGCAATATCGAATACCTCGGCCGTCTCGACCATCAGGTGAAGCTGCGCGGTCAGCGGATCGAGCTGGGGGAAATCGATGCGGCGCTGTTGAACCAGCCTGGTATCACCGGTGCCTGCACCCTGGTGATCGACAACCGCTTGGTGGCGTTTTACAGCAGCAGCGCCACGCAATCGGAGCTGAGCGCGCTGCTTGCCGCCCAACTCAAAAACCAGCTGCCGGCGTACATGGTGCCGGCGGTGTGGGTCGACGTGCCGGCCCTGCCCCTGACCACAAACGGCAAGATCGACCGCAAGGCCTTGGCCAACCGGCCACTGCCGCAGACTCAGGAAGACCACGTCGCACCGCGCAACGAACTGGAAGCCCTGCTCTGCCAGTTGTTCGGTGAACTGCTTGGCCAAGCCTTGACCGGTGGCCGTGAAGTCGGGACTTCGGACAGCTTCTTCGCCCTGGGCGGCGATTCGATTCTCGGTCTGAAACTGATCTCGCGACTGCGTGAACAGGGTTATTCGCTCACGCCAAAAGACCTGTTCCGTTCGCCGACCCCGGCGGCCTTGGCTCAAGTGGCCAGCCCGTTGCTGACGCTGGCCGAACAAGGCGATGTGACCGGTGCGATGCCGCTGATGCCGTTGCATCAGTGGTTCTTCGACCAACAACAGCCGCATGCCGCGCACTGGAACCAATCGGTGCTGGCCGACAGCGACCGGCGTCTACAGCCAGACCTCGTGCAGGCAACCCTTGACCGTCTGGTCGCCCACCACGACGCCTTGCGCCTGCGCTTCACTGAGGTTGGCGGGCAATGGCAGGCGCAGATCGCGCCGGTTGAGCCTGCACAATTGAGGTGCTGCGAACACCTGGAGCAACTGCATCAGGTCGCGCAAAGCCTGGACCTGCAACACGGCCCGCTGTTCGCCGCTGCGTTGCTCGAAGGCGAGCCGCAACGTTTGTATCTGGTCGCGCATCACCTGGTCGTCGACGCGGTGTCATGGACGCCGTTACTGGAAGATTTCCAGCAGCTGTATCAAGGGCTGGAACGTGGCGAGAACCCGCGTCTGCCGGCGAAAACCACGTCCTACCGGCAATGGGCCGAGCATCTGCACGCCTATGCCGTCGCGGTCAGCGCCGAACAGCGCTACTGGAACGCCCAGATCACTGCGAACAGTGCGCCGGTGGCCACGGTTGCCGAGCGGCAGACGCTGTCCGCCCGTTGGGACACCGCACGCACTCATCAGTGGCTGACCGAATCCCACGCCGCCTACCGCACACAGCCAGAGGAACTGCTGATCGCCGCCCTCGCGGCCACCTTGGCGGAAGCCGAAAGCCACGCCGACATCGTGGTCTATCTGGAGCGTCATGGTCGCGATGCACCGTTCGAAGGCCTGGATGTCAGCCGCACCGTCGGTTGGTTTACCACCTTGTTTCCGTTACGGGTGAATTCCAGCGGAGCTCCCGGCAATCGGGTGCGCAACGCCAAGGAAGCCTTGCGCGCTGTGCCGGGTCAGGGCCTCGGGCACGGACTGCTGCGTCAGCGCGGCGAGTTGCCGTCGGGCCGTGGCGATGTGTTGTTCAACTACCTGGGGCATGAGCAAACGCCACAGGGCTGGTTGCGTGCCAGCACCTTGGCCCCACCGCCGGACGTGGCATTGGCCAACCGAGTGACCCACGACCGTGAAGTGGTGGCCTGGCTGGAAGACGGTGTGCTGCGTGTCGAATGGCACAGCGTCACCCCGGCCGCCGACAGCCGCTTGCCCGCTCGCCTGCTGGAACACCTGCAAGCACTGGTTGGGCATTGCCTCGACCCGCAGGCCGGGACGCTGATGCCGTCCGACTTCCCGCTGGCCAAAGGCATGAACCAGGCGACCCTCGACACCCTGCTCAAACGCCTGGGGCCGAAGAAGTGAGCCCCGACCTCGACCTGAATTTGACTTCGGAGTGCGCCGCTCGCGGCGCACGTGCCTCTACGATTTTCTGGATTGAACACTGCTGCCATGCATGACCAAATCGAAAACATCTATTCGCTGACGCCGCTGCAAAAAGGCCTGCTATACCACGAAGCCTATGCACCGGAATCCCGGGTTTATTACCAGCAAATGCACATCGGCCTGGCCGGTGAGCTCGACCTCGACGCGTTCCGCCAGGCCTGGATTGCGCTGATGCAGCGCCATGCGGTATTGCGCACGGCGTTTCTCTGGGAAGCGCTGGACGACGCTTATCAGGTCGTCCTCAAGGAAGTCGATCTGCCGTTGCGCGAAGTCGACTTGCGCGGCAACCCGCAAGGGCTGGCGACCCTGGTGGCGGAAGATCACGCACAAGCATTCGAACTGGGTGCCGCGCCGCTGATGCGCTTGACCCTGGCGCGTCTGGACGATGTGAACGGACACGCGCAGTGGTCGCTGATGTGGACGCACCATCACCTGTTGCTCGACGGCTGGAGCGTCGGTTCGCTGCTGGCGGACTGGCGCGATTTGTATCGCGCGGCCCGTCGCGGGCAGCATGCGGCGCTGGAAGCGGTGCGACCGTTCCAGGATTACGTGGCCTACCTCAGCGAACGCCCCTCCGCCGATGAGTTCTGGCGCAGTCGCCTGGCGGATTTCGCCAACACCACCCGCGTGCCCGAGTCGGACCCACGTGGCCTGCTCGCCGACCCCGTGGACGCGCACCTGCCCTGCACCGAACACCAGCGCGTGCTGGATGCCGTAACAACTGCGCGCCTGAGTAGCTTCGCCCGTGACAACAACCTGACCGTCAACACCCTGCTGCAAGCGGCGTACGCTTACTTGCTGGGCCGCCATAACGGCAGCGACGAAGCCTTGATCGGCGTCACCGTCGCCGGGCGTCCACAGCGCCTGAGCGGTGTCGAGCGCATGGTCGGTCTGTTCATCAACACCTTGCCGCTGCGGGTGCGCTGGGACGATGCGCCGACCGTTGGCCAATGGTTGGCGGGCATCCAGGACTGGAACGCCGAAATGCGCGAACACGAACACACACCGCTGGCCAGCCTGCGGGCATTGACCGCGCTGCCGCCGGATGGCGAGTTGTTCGAAGCGATCATGGTGTTTGAAAACTTCCCGTTCCCCCGGGAGCTGGATCAGATCGACGATGGCCTCGTCGGACTGCCGGACGCCGAACATACCGCGCCTTCGCGCCACACCGGCGGGCGCAACAGCTATCCGATGTCGCTGATCGCGTCGATGGAAGGCGACAGCTTGCAGCTGCATCTGGTGCATCAGCGCAAACGCTTGTCCGATGCTGCCGGTGCCCGCCTGATGGCGCAGTTGGTAACGCTGCTCGACGAACTGAGCCGCGACGCCAACCGGCCGCTGGCCGAGGTGCCGCTGTGCCCGACGCACGAACTGAACCTGACTCACACCTGGGGCAATGGCGCGACCCTTGCAGTGCCGGATGCTCCGCTGCATGAACTGATCGCCGCTCAGGCCCGCCGCCATCCCGAGCGTGAAGCCGTGCGCGACGCCCATGGCGCATTGAGCTACGGCGAGCTGCTTGAAGCCTCGACCGGACTGGCCAACGCCTTGCGCCAGAACGGTGTGCAACACGGTGATCGCGTCGCACTGGCGCTGCCCCGTTGCAACGACGCAGTGATCGCGCTATTGGCGGTAATGCAGGCCGGCGCTTGCTTCCTGCCGCTGGACCTGGGCCAACCGGCCTCGCGCCTGGGTGCGCTGATGGCCAGTGCCGACGTGGACTTCATCATCGGCGTGCCGACCTTCGACATCGCCGCTGCGCAGGTGATCGAGGCCTCGGCCCGCGCCACCGGGATCGACCTGCCCGCGGTGGATCAACAGGCCTGCGCCTATGTGATCTACACCTCAGGGTCCACCGGGACGCCGAAAGGTGTGCGCCTGTCCCATCGCGCCATCGTCGCTTATGTCAGCGGCATTCTGGCCGAACTGGGTTGTGCCGAGGCTGAACAACCGTGGCGCCATGCGCTGCTATCGACCTTCGCGGCGGACCTCGGTTACACCCAGTTGTTCGGTGCGCTGGTCAGTGGTGGCAGCTTGCTGCTGGTGGACGATGATACCCGCGCTGACCCGAACGCCCTGGCCCAGTGCTTTGCCGACTTCACCCCAGACCTGGTCAAGCTCACGCCCAACCACCTGCACGGTCTGCTCGCCGCACATCCGGACGTGCGTCTGCTGCCGCGCCGCGCCTTGTTGCTCGGTGGCGAAGCGCTGCACGGCTCGCTGCTGGACACTGTCCGTGCGCTGCGCCCGGAACTCGCGGTCTACAACCACTACGGCCCAACCGAAAGCGCCGTCGGCATTTGCCTGTCGCGCATCGAGCAGCCATTGGTCGGCGTACAACCGCTGGGCCATCCGCAACCGAACCGGCTCCTGCGGGTACTCGACAGCCACGGTCACACCGTGCCGGTCGGTGTGCCGGGTGAATTGTGGGTCGGTGGCGAAGGTCTGGCCATCGACTACCTGGGTGATCCGGTGCAAACCGCCGCACGCTTCACCGCCGTTGCCGACCTGCCCCGCGCCTACCGCACCGGCGACCGTGTGCGCTGGCTGGAATCCGGCGAACTGGCGTTCCTCGGACGTGTCGACAACCAGGTCAAATTGCGCGGTTACCGCATTGAGCTGGGTGAAGTCGAAGCGCAAATCAAACGCCTGTCGAGCAACATTCAGCAAGTGCTGGTCCGTGTCGTGCAACCGGCCAACGAGACCCCGCGCCTGATTGCCTGGCTGGTGGCCAGCACCTCAATGTCGGCGGACAAACTGCGTTATGACCTGGCCCTGCGCGTACCGGATTACATGGTGCCGGCAGACTTCATCGCCCTGGACGCCATCCCGCTGAACGCTAACGGCAAACCGGACATCGCTAGCCTGCCACTGCCCGATGCCCCTACCAGTCAGGACAATTACGAAGCCCCGCGTGACGCGGTGGAAATGGCCTTCGCCGAGATCTGGCAGGATGTGTTGCGAGTCGAGCGCGTGGGGATTCACGACAACTTCTTCGCCTTGGGCGGCGACTCTATTCTCAACCTGCAAATCATTGCCCGTGCTCACCAGCGCGGCATGAAGCTGACCCCCAAGCAGTTGTTCGAAAACCGCACCATCGCTGAAATTTCGGCGGTGATCAGCCAAGGCGCGCACTACAGCCGCGACACCACCAGCGCTGCGCGCAATGTACCGCTGACCGCAGGTCAACACGCCCGTCTCGAAGCCGGCCCGTTGGCGGCGGACTGGCGCTGCGTGGCGCTGAATACGCCGATCAGCCTCGACGTGCTGAACCGCGCCGTGCAGGCTCTGCAACAGCAACACCGTGCACTGCAACTGGGCCTGACCCAACAGGCGGACGGAAGCTGGGCGCAAACCCTGCCGAGCACACCGAAACCGGTCAGTGCCAGCCGTCAGCCGTTCAACACTGACAACCTGAGCGCACTGGCCGAAAGCACGCTGGCCACGCTGGATCACTCGGCGGGTGAAGGCTGGCACGCGTGCCTGTCGGCACAGGGCGACGCGGTGTTGTTGGTCGCCCATGCACTGCGCCTGGATGCTGCATCCTGGGCGTTGTTGATGACTGACCTGGCGCTGGCCGTGGCTCAAGCGCAATACGATCGTACGATTGAATTGCCGCGTCACGGTGGCCATCTCGATGAATGGGCCGAACATCAAAACCTTTGTGCCCGCGATGAAGACGGACTGGAGTCGGCCTGGGAATACTGGCTGCAATACGCCGGTGAAACCTTGCCGTCCGTTCCACAGCCGGATGACCTGAACACTGAGAGCCGCGTACAGATTTCGGCGCCACTCAGCGTTCGTCTGAACCTGCTGCAACGCCGCAGCCACGCGCCTTGGGCATCGCTGGTGGCCACCGCTGTCGCGGCGGAACTGGCGCAGCAAAGTGCCAAACAACACGTCTGGCTGAGCCTGGATCGCGGTCGCTGCGAGCGGGCACGTCTGGCGCTCAGCAGTGCCCTGGGCCGTACCGACTTCAACCCGGCGACGGTGATCGGTGCGCTGAGCCAAGCCGTTCCGCTGCGTCTGAACGTGACACCCGGCGCCAACCCCGCGCAATTGCTTGCACAGGTCGACGCGCAACTGGCTGCCGCCCCGCACACCGGTGACGACTACGGCGTGCTGCGTTACCTCGCTGATAACGACTACTTGCGCGAACCGCTGCTGAGCCTGCCGCAGCCAACCGTGCATATTGTCATGGCCGGCGAATGGCAAGCCCCTGAAGGGCCGTTGGGCGAGGTCATCGCCGCTAGCGCGCCAATCGATGGCGCCGGGCAGACCCTGTCCGTGAGCCTGCAACACGGTCAACTGCAAATCGATTGCCGTGGCCCAGGCGCAGAACACTGGGCCGAGGCACTGGAGCAGCGTCTGGCCCTGCTGGCCGCCGACGCCGAGCAAGCCATCCCGGGTACCCACGCGTTCCCGTTGTGCCGTGCCGCCGGTCACGACCTCATAGCCCTCGGTGCAAACTTCGACTGGGCCAGCATCGACGACTTGCTGCCCCTGTCGCCGATGCAGGAAGGCATGTTGCTGCACACCCTGCTACGTCCGAACAGCGGCATCTACCTGATGCAGCAACGCTATCGCTGGGACGGCGCACTGGACCGCAGCGCCATCGAATTCGCCTGGGCGCAGCAACTGTCCCGGCACCCGATGCTGCGTACCGGTTTCTGGTGGCAGGACGGCAAGGCCGCGCTGCAATGCGTCTACCACGACACCGACCCGGCCTTCGCCTGGTACGACTGGCGGCACCTCGACGAAGCAAGCCGCCAGCGTCAACTGGATGCTGTGCTGGACGCCGAATGTCGACAGGGTTTCGACATGCGCCGCCCACCGCTGACCTTCCTTCGGGTGTTCCAGGTGGCCGATCAGGAATTTCTGATCGTGCGCAGCTTCCACCACATCTTGACCGACGCCTGGTGTTTCGGTCTGTTGATGGCTGACCTGTTCGCCCACTATCAGGCCCGCGTACTCGGCCAACCTGTGGCGCGTCCGTTGCTGCCCTCGTTCAGCAATTACATCCATTGGCTGCAATGCCAGGACACGTCCATCACTGAACAATTCTGGACCCGCGAACTGGCTGGTTTCAGCGCACCGACGCCGTTGGTGGTGGATCGTCCGGCCGTGACCGAGCAAGCGGTCGAAGCGGTGGCCAACCTTGACGTGACCCTGTCGATTGCCGACACCCGCGCCTTGACAGCGTTGTGTCAGCAGCACCAGCTCACGCCCAACACCTGGATTCAGGGCGCCTGGGCCCTGCTGTTGTCCCGCTATAGCGGCAGCGATGACGTGCTGTTCGGCGTTACGGTGTCGGGACGTCCGACCGATTTGCCGGGCGTGGAAGACATCGTCGGGTTGTTCATTAACAGCCTGCCGCTGCGGGTCAAGATTGACGACTCGCAAACCGTGGTGCCGTGGCTACAAGCCTTGTTCGCGCACAACTACGAGCTGCGTGCCTACGAACATGCACCGCTGGTGGACATTCAGCGCTGGAGTGAAATCGAGCACGCTCGCTCGCTGTTCGATAGCCTGGTGGTGTTCGAAAACGCGCCGTTCGACGCCGGTCTGTCGGATCGTCAAGTCGACTTCAACGTTGATATCTATGAAGACCGCGTGCACACCAACTACCCGATGACCGTGGTGCTCTACCCCGGTGATCGGCTGGGCATTCGCCTGACTTACGACGCCTCACGTTTTGACACCGACACCGTGCAGCGCATGCTCGGCCATTTGCGTCAGTTGCTCACGCAAATGGTTGCCCAGCCTGAGGCGCCACTGGCCTCGCTGTCGATGTTGACGCCGGATGAACGCCAGACCCTGGTGGTGGACTGGAACCGTAGTGAACTGGACTTCCCGCTGGATCAAACCTACCCCGAACTGTTCGCCCGACACGTGGCGCAGCATCCGCAGCGCATTGCTGCCGTGTGTGGTGCCAACAGCTTGAGCTACGCCGAGCTGGATCAGCGCTCGAACCGCTTGGCCCGAGCGCTGATCGAAACCGGCGCCGGTCGCGACACGCTGGTGGCGCTGGCCGCTGAACGCGGGCTGCCATTGCTGAGCATGATGATCGCCGTGCTCAAGGCTGGCGCGGCCTACCTGCCGCTGGACATCAAGCATCCGCCACAGCGCCTGAGCGAGATTCTCGAACTGTCCGGGGCGACGATTTTGTTGACCAGTGACAGTGCCGACTCGGTCATCGACCCGGCACTGGCCGCGAGCACCGCGACCCCGCGCCGCCTGCGCACCGAAGCCCTATGGCTGGCGGGCGATGCAACGCCACTGAACGTCACCGGCAGCCCTGATGATCTGGCCTACGTGGTCTTCACCTCAGGCTCCACCGGCACGCCCAAAGGGGCCATGGTCGAGCAACGGGGCATGCTCAACAACATCTTCGGCAAGGTGCCGACGCTGGGCCTGTCGAGCGAAGACCGGATTGCCCAGACCGCCTCCCCGGCGTTCGACATTTCGGTCTGGCAGTTCCTCGCCGCACCCATCCTTGGCGCCACCGTGCACATCCTGCCGGACGTGATCGCCCACGATCCCGAGCGGCTGCTGGAAGCGCTGGAGCACCAACAATTGTCAGTGCTCGAAGCCGTGCCGACGATGATCCGTGCCCTGCTCGACCTCGCCCGCACCGACACGCAACTGTCCGCGCTGCGCTGGTTGCTGCCGACCGGCGAAGCCCTGCCTCCAGCGCTGGCCCAGGCCTGGCTGAGCCGCTTTGCCCATGTGCCGCTGATGAACGCCTATGGTCCGGCGGAATGCTCGGACGACGTGGCGTTCCACCCGCTGACCGCTGTGCCTGAAGAAGGCGGCAACGCCATGCCGATTGGCCGGCCGACCGCCAACAATCATCTGTACCTGGTGGATGCCGCGTTGCGGCCAGTGCCAGTGGGTGTACCGGGGGAAATCTGCGTGGGAGGCATCGGCGTCGGTCGTGGTTACCTGAACGATCCGGAGAAAACCCAGGCTGCGTTCGTCGCACATCCATTCGAACCCGGCGCGCGTTTCTACCGCACTGGTGACCTGGGTCGCTGGCGTGCGGACGGAGTGATCGAGTTCCTCGGTCGCCGTGATCAGCAGGTGAAAATCCGCGGTCACCGCATCGAGTTGGGGGAAATCGAAGATCATCTGGGACGTCATCCCGCCGTGCAAGCCGTGGCCGTGATCGTCAACGCCGACCAACGTGGCGACTTGCAACTGGTCGCCTACTGGACCGGCGATGACACGCCGGTGGCGGTGCTGCGCGAATGGCTGAGCCAACGCTTGCCGTCGTACATGGTGCCGGCGCATTGGCAACAACTGGACGCGCTGCCGCAGAACACCAACGGCAAGGTCGACCGCAAAGGGTTGACTGCACGTGAGCTGGACAGCAACGACCTGAGCGAGCAACGGCCGCTGCGCAGCGACACCGAACAGCAACTGGGCGCGATATGGGCGCAGATTCTCAATGAGACGGCGATCGGTGCCGACGACAATTTCTTCGCCCTCGGCGGACACTCATTGCTGGCGACGCTGGTGGTCTCGCGGATTCGCAGCCAACTCGCGGTGGACCTGCCACTGCGTGCAGTCTTCGATCATCCGGTATTGGAGAACCTCGCACGCGCCATCGACAGCGCCCGCTTGCAGGGGGCGCCTTTTGCCCTGCCCGCCATCACTGCGACAGACCGTTCGCAACCGCTGCCGTTGTCGTTTGCCCAACAGCGGCTGTGGTTCCTTGAGCAACTGAACCCTGGCTCCAGCGGTTTCAACATTCCGTTCGCCTTGACCTTGACCGGGGCGCTGAATGTCGAAGCCTTGCGCCTGGCGTTCGAACAATTGATCGCCCGCCATGAAGTATTGCGCAGCACCGTGCATAGCGATCACGGTGAACCCTGGCAGCGGATTGAAGCGGCGCAGGCGTTTGCCTTGCCGGTCACCGATCTGCAAGCGGTCTCGGCGCAGGAACAGGAGCCGGCCATCCAGGCGCAATTGGCCGAGGTCTTCGGCCAACCGTTCGACCTGACGCAGGCGCCATTGATTCGCGCGCGGTTGCTGAAACTGGACGCGCAGACTCATGTGTTGGCCATTGCCATGCATCACATTGCGGTGGACGCCTGGTCCATTGCGCAACTGGTGGATCAACTGGCCACGGACTACATCGGTTTCGGCACCACGGCTGCCCGGATCGAAACCCCGGCCCTGCAATACGCCGACTTCGCCGTGTGGCAACGCACGCACCTGCCGGGTCCGGTCTGGCAGCAACAACTGGCCTACTGGCGCCAACAGTTGCAAGCCAGCCCGGCGCCGCTGTTGTTGCCGGGCGCTCAAACTCGCGATCACGGCAAGTGCGCGCGTCATCGCCGTCGCTTGCCCGCGTCATTGGCTCAGGCCATCGGCGAGTTGGCCACGGCTCGCGAGGCTTCGCCGTTCATGGTGTTGCACAGCGCGCTGAACGTGTTGCTGCATCAGCAGACCGGACGCGAAGACCTGCTGGTCGGCACCGACATCGCCAACCGGCATCAGCAACAGACCGAAGACATGGTCGGCTTCTTCGTCAACCAGTTGGTGCTGCGTTGCCGCGTCGCGCCGCAGCAGACTTTCGATCAAGTGCTGAGCGATGCCCGCCGCGTGGCGCTGGATGCCTTTGCCCATCAGGATTTGCCGTTCGACGCCTTGGTGGCCGACCTGCTGCCACAGCGGGATGCGCGTTATACGCCGTTCTTCCAGGTCAAACTGGTGGTGCAGAACACCCGTCAGCAGGACCTGCATTTGCCGGGTCTGACGATCAGCGAGCGGCAACTTGAGCCGCAAGCTTCGGATGTGGACCTGCTGATCAACGTCGTGGATGACGGTGAAGGCTTGCTGGTGGTTTACGACTACGACACCGGGCGTTACGCCAGTGCCTACATCGAATTGCTCGACAGCCTGTTCGTCTGCCTGCTGGAGCAACTCGTGCTGAACGCTGACACCCGCGTCGCTCAGTTGTTGGTGCCACTCAATCAACTGCAACAGACCCGCCGCGAGCTGGCTCAAGCTGCGCTGCGTGAAGCCGGTAGCGCGCGCCAGAGCACCCTGGGCCAGGCCCGTCGCCGCAGCGTCGTGAAGGGTGCCGAACAATGATGGTCATCGGCCAATCGACGCTCATGTCCCACTTTTTTGCACAGGTTTCAGCATGACTCAGACTCACGAAGACATGCCATTCGAGGGCTTCGAGCTGTCGCCGCAACAGGCGCACCTGTGGCGCCGGCAACAAGCTCGTCTGGCTCCGTCAGCGCAGCGGGCCACGCTGCGCATTCGCAGCGAACAACCGCTGGACAGCGCACGGTTGAAAAGCACTTTGCTGGCCTTGATGCAACGCCACGAGATTCTGCGCACCCGTTATCAGCAACTGCCGGGGATGTCGCTGCCGATGCAGGTGATCGACGCTTCAACCGCTGATTGGCAGGCGTTGGGCATCGAACTGCATATGGACGCCCGGTCGGCAACGTTGCACCTGCCGGCCTTGCATCTGGACAGCACTAGCCTGGGCTACCTCGGCGAAGAATGGGCGCTGGGCTATTTGCAAGCAGCGCCTCAGGAGCCGCCGCTGCAATACGCCGACTATGCGGCGTGGCGTCTGGAATCGGTGGACGACCAGGGCCGACAGTTCTGGGATGAGCAGTTCAATGCAATGGTCGCGGATGTGCCTTTGCCTTGGCAGAGGCAGAATCCGGCTACCGGGATTGTCGAAATGGCGCGGATGCAACTGTCGTTCGACGACGCCACCCTGCAACGCCTCGATCAGCAAGCGACAAGCCTCGGCGTCAGCACCGGTACGGTCATGCTCGCCGCCTGGGTCACCTTGTGGCAACGCTACTGCGAAGCCGAACGCCTGACGCTGGCCTACGAAAACCAGACGCGTCCGGACGTGTTGGGTGATGCCATCGGCCTGTTTTCCGAGCCCCTGCCGCTGACGCTCGACACCGCGCCCGAGCTGTCGTTTGCCGCGCTGTGCCAACAACTGAGCGAGCGTGTTGGATTGCTCAACGATGCCCGGGATAGCTACCCGAGCCACTTGAGCAACGCGCCGTCACTGTCGGGCGTGGGTTTTCGCGAACTCGCAGTCGTGCCGCACAGTGCGCTGCACGATGCCGGTTGGCAGATCGAACAGGTTGACAGTGTCAGCGCTGATTGTGCGTTGCTGTTGCAATACCAGCCACGCTCGGCCAGTGGTTTGTCGCTGCATTTTGATGCCGCGCTCTACTCGCCTGCCCATGTCGAGCTCCTCGCCGAGCAGTTACTGAGCGTGATCGAGCACAGCTTGCGTGAACCGGCCGCCAGCCTGAGCCAACTGACAACTTGCAGCGCCGCCGAGCAACAACGGGTGATCGGCGCATTCGCCACTTCGCCGACTTTGAACCCGGCGCAAGAACAGCTTTATGCCGCCACTTTTGCCCTGCCAAACCTGGCAGCCTGTTTCGCCCAAGGCTCGGCCTCCAACGCTCAACGCCCGGCGGTCACTGGCCCAAGCGGCAACTTGAGTCATGCCGAGCTGGATCAGCGCGTCACGGCCCTCACTCAGCAATTGCTTGCCCAAGGCCTGGAACCCGGTGCTCGGATCGCGCATTTCCTGCCGCGTGACATCGATGCAGTAGTGGCGCTGGTCGCCATCCTGCGTGCCGGCGCCTGCTACGTGCCGATCGACCCGGCCTACCCCACCGAGCGCATCGAGCATATTCTGCGCGACAGCCAGGCCCGTCTGGTGCTGACCCATCACGCTCGCGTGCAAGATCTGCCGGCGGACTGGCAACCGAACGCGATGGCGATTGATCAAGTGATGCCGGTGGTGCCGTTACGGGAGGAGCCGACCGTCTTGCGGGACCAGCCGGCCTACCTGATTTACACCTCTGGCAGTACTGGACAGCCCAAAGGCGTGGTCATCAGCCATGCCAACGCCCTGCATTCGCTGGCGGCGCGGCTGGCGGGGTATCCGCAGCCGGTGCAACGCTTCCTGCTGCTGTCGTCGTTCGCCTTCGACAGCTCCATCGCCGGGCTGTTCTGGAGCCTGGCCCAGGGCGGTTGCCTGCACCTGGCCAGCGAAACCGAACAGAAAGATCCGCTGCAACTGGCCCGACTGATCCGCAGCCACGGCGTATCGCACCTGCTGGCACTGCCTTCGTTGTACGCCTTGATCCTGGACGAATTGGGCGAAGTCCCGAGCCCATTGAACACCGCGATTGTCGCCGGTGAAAGCTGCCCGCCAGCGCTGGTCGACAGTCACTATCGGCACCAACCCGACGCGCAGCTGTACAACGAATACGGTCCGACGGAGGCTTCGGTGTGGAGCACTGTCGCCCTCTGTCGTCCCGATCTGGGTTCCGTGCCCATCGGTCGTGCCATCGCTCATACCCGGGTGTACTTGCTCGACAGCGACGGCGCCCCCGTGGCCCGAGGGTTCAAAGGTGAAATTCACATTGCCGGACCGGGACTGTCCGAAGGTTATCTGGGCCTGGGGCAGATGACCGCCGAGAAATTCATCCAGGCCCGTCATCCATCCCTCGACGGCCAACGTCTTTATCGCACCGGCGATTTCGCCTGGCAGGACCTGGACGGACAACTACTGTTCCTCGGGCGCACCGACTCACAGATCAAACTGCGCGGTTACCGTATCGAGTTGGGCGAAATCGAAACCGCGCTATGCAACGTCAGCGCCGCCAAACTGGCGGTGGTCTTGTTGGACACCACTCAGACCGAACCGAGCTTGCGTGCGTTCATAGAATCGGCCACTCAACTTCAGGCCAGTGCCGTGCGCGAATCCCTCGGGGCGCTGTTACCGGCGCACATGATTCCCGCCGATATCCAGTGGCTGGCGCAACTGCCGCGCACTGCCAACGGCAAGGTCGACCATCGGGCCTTGCTGGCCCGTACGCCAAATCGCAGTCTCGCGGCTTACGCAGCGCCCGAAGGGCATGTCGAACAAGTGCTCGCAGCAGTATGGCAAGAGCTGTTGGAGGCTGAAGTAATCGGCCGTCATGACGACTTTTTCGCCCTCGGTGGCCATTCGCTGCTGGTGGTGCGCATGACCGCCAGGTTGCGCGCCACGCTCGGCATTGAGGTGCCGGTCAGTGTGATCTTCCAGCACCCAACGCTGATCGGCCTTGCTGAACAGTTTCACCGGCCCCGCGACCAGGCAGCGATCATTTCCTTGCAGGCCGGTGAAACTGGACAGACACCGTTGTTCTGCCTGCACCAGCCAGCGGGCGGGGTTCACCATTACATGCCGATGATCGCCGCGTTGCCGAAGGTGCTGCCGGTGTACGGCGTTCCGCTGCCCGAGTCGCTACGCAGTCAGGACCTCGTTGCATTAGCCCGCGAATACTTGCCGCAGATCCGCCAGATTCAGGCTCAGGGTCCGTATCGCCTGGCCGGTTGGTCGATGGGTGGCTTGCTCGCGCTGGAGTTGACCCGCCAGCTGGAGGTCCAAGGGCAAGCGGTTGAGTGGTTGGGGTTGTTCGACAGCACGTTCCACGCCGAGGATGAAACGCTGGCGTGGGATGCGCTGCTGGCCATCGTTCAGCAAGAAGTGAGCAGCGACAGCCGCCAGCGACTCACCGAGCAATGTCTGACGCAGCTGCGCACGGCGACTGCCGAACTGGGTCGCGTGGAGCAATTGCGTTTCGCCCTGCTGGAATGGACGAGTGCCAACGGCCTAGGGCTCAATGCACCGCTGGCCTATGTCGAACAGACCTTGAATGTGATGGCCGACGCGCGTCGTTGGGTCAGCGGCTATTCGGTGCCCGTCGTGCAGGCCACCCTGCAACTCTGGTGGGCCGAACAGACGCTTGTCGAGCACCCGTCTCTGCCGGCGCAATGGGACGCGATCAGCCAGCGAACCTGTCATCATCAGGTCCCCGCCGATCACGACTCGATCCTCGGGCAGTCCGCCTTCCATGAACAACTCAAAAAATCGCTGGCCATGGCCTCGACGGAAACCGTCGCATGAACCTGATTCTCTATCTCTACCGCCAATCGGCACGCCTGCTGGCTCTGGCCTCGATCACTGGCGCACTGGGCGGTCTGGCCAGTGCGGGGCTGGTGATTCTGATCAACCGTGGGTTGGCCAACCCGCAGCAATTGCCGGAACTGGCCCTGGGGTTTTTCGGGCTGTGTGTCGGCATGCTGCTGAGCAAACTCTGTTCGGAACTGGCGCTGCTGCACCTGACCCAAAGCGCGATTTTCCAGATGCGTATCGACTTGTCGCGCAAGCTGCTCGCCACCCCGCTCAAACGACTACAAGGCATGGGCAAACACCGCTTGCTGGTGATCCTCACCGAAGACGTGCACACGTTTACCGCTGCGTTCGAGTGGGTTCCGTTGCTGTTCGTCAACGCTGTGGTGACCCTGGCATGCTTTGCCTACCTGGCTTGGCTGTCGTGGTCGTTGCTGGCGATTCTGGCATTGTTTCTGATGGTCGGCCTGGTGGCGTTTCACTTGGCCGAACGTGGGCCGTTGAGCCATCTGGAACGAGTGCGCCAGCAAAAGGATGTGCTGTATCAGCACTTTCGTAGCCTGATCGAAGGCAGCAAGGAATTGCAGCTGAACAACGCCCGCGGTGAAGCCTTTGTCGAACGAGTCATCCGTCCGGGTGCCGACGAGTTTCGCGTGCGTTTCCTGCGCGGTATGGCCGGGTATTCGGTGGTGGCCAACCTCGGCACGTTGTTGTTTTACCTCAACCTCGGCGTGCTGCTATTCATCGTGCCGTTCTGGCTGCCGCAACCGATTACCGTGCTGACCAGTTTCACCGTGACCTTGTTGTACCTGATACGGCCGATCTCCGACCTGATGATCGCCCTGCCCTCGCTGCGTCAAGCCAGCATCGCCCTGAACCGCATTCGCCAACTGGATGCGGAGCTGAGCACCGAAGCCCAGCTAGCTGCGCCGATCGGTAATGTGTTCGCCAGTGAAGGCCCGATGCGCTTGCTGCTTAACGGTGTGTGCCACCGCTATCCCGGCGAGCACGAGGATCATCCCTTCATGCTCGGGCCGATAGACCTGACACTGGAACAGGGCGAACTGGTGTTTGTGGTGGGTGGCAATGGCAGTGGCAAGACCACGCTGTCCATGCTGATGCTCGGGCTGTACGCACCGGAAACCGGTTGCGTGGTGCTCAATGGTGTGGAAGTGGACGACGACAACCGCGAGCAATACCGTCAGCACTTTGCAGCGGTGTTCGCTGACTTCCACCTGTTCGAACATTTATTGGGCGACGACGGACCGGACGCCGAATATCGCACCGCCGAAGCGACGCGTTATGTGAAAGCATTGGGGTTAGGACACAAAGTCAGCATTGTCGACGACCGTTTTTCTACCGTGGAACTGTCCACGGGTCAACGCAAGCGACTGGCGCTGGTGTCGGCGTATCTGGATGACAAGCCGTTTTATTTGTTCGATGAATGGGCCGCCGACCAGGATCCGACCTTCAAGCGGGTGTTCTACATGGAACTGTTGCCGGAACTAAAAGCCCGGGGCAAAACCGTGATCGTGATCACCCACGATGACGCTTACTTCCAGCAGGCCGACCGGGTGTTGAAAGTAGAAAACGGCCGCCTCACCCAGATGGAAGCGCACGCGGCTTATGCCTGATGAGGCGCGGTGATGTCAGCGCCCGGCACCAGCGGACAGTTGTCGCAGTACGGGCGTGCATCTCCTAATTGATGGTGCAAGCAGCACACCTTGCGCATCAGTAATGGCTCTCCGCTCGGACCGGGAGCCAGTTGCAGGAAGCCGTATAGCGGATTGCGAGTGCCATCGCCCCAGTGCCGCTCCCGGAACAGGTGATCACGCCACCTCGACGCTTGCGGCATCTGGAAGTAGTCGAGCGCGACATCGATGGCGGCCGCCACGTTATTCCACAGCAAGCGCTGGGCCACCCGCCCGGCGCTGGCCAGTGCCTGCACCAACGGCGCCATGTCCTCAGTCAGCAGTTGCTGCGCGAAGGCCAGCGGATTGTTCAATGGCAGCACCTCACCGCCAGCAAACACCTGAGCCACGGGCATTCCGTTTTCCAGCGCCACATGGGGATCATGCACGATACAACGCAGATGCTGCGCAGCGGCGGCCAGCGGTAAGGCCAGCGTCACGCAGATCAAGTCCATCGACCATTGCGACACCAGTGCAGCCCGAGGCGCAGCGGGATAGTAGTGAGCGTAAAGACTCAACAGGTCAGTGCAGGTTTGCGGATCGCGAAACTCAATCAACCCAAGGCCTTCGACGTGGCTGCTCAGTCGGCAGGTGCTGCGCAGAAAGGCGCCATCGAAACGAAACAACTGATCGAGCAGGGTTTCGTCGAGCATTCGGGCGGTGGTTTGAAGAGACGTCATGAGGCTTCGTAACTGAGTTTGAGAACTGTTAACCTACCACGTTTTTTGAGTTCCGAAGACTCAACACGGCGGGTCAACCCCCAAGTTTGCCAGGCAGGACGCTCCGATGTTCATCCAAGATATGAAGTTGCTGGCCGCACCTTACTGGTCAGCTCAAGGCCGTCGTCGCGCGTGGCTGACACTCGCCCTGGCCATGCTGGCGGTCGCCGGGATCATTGCGATCCAGGTGCGCTGGAACGAGTGGAGCCTGGGCTTTTACAACTCGTTGCAAAGTCTGGACGCCGCCGCGTTCGGTTATCACGTCGTGGAGTTGCTGGTACTCGACGTCGCCTTCATCGCCTGCACCATGGCCAAGTTCCAAGTGCAGCAGCGCTTGCTGATCAGCTGGCGAGAAAAACTCACCCAGGCCTTTCTCGGCAAGTGGCTCGACAGCCAACGCTACTACCGCAGCCGCTTTTACAGCGTGACCTACGACAACCCCGATCAGCGCATTGCCGAGGACTGCAAGATCTTCGTCGAGCAGACCCTGGACCTAGGCTTGAACCTGCTCCAGGCGATCATTCTGGTGGTGTTGTTCAGCATGATCATGTGGCGCATTTCCGGCACGCTGGAATTTGAAGTCGCCGGGCATGCCGTCGCCATTCCCGGCTATATGTTATGGCTCGCCTTGATCTACGCCGTGATCGGCAGCGGCATCGCACACTGGATCGGCAAACCGCTGGTCGGGCTCAATTTCCTGCAACAACGTCGTGAGGCGGATTTTCGTTTCGGCCTGACGCGTCTGCGTGAAGACGCCGAAAACGTCGCCCTTTCCCGTGGTCAGGGCTGGGAAAGCAAGCAGTTACTGGGCCAACTGGGACTGCTGCTGAGCAACTACGGCAAGCTGGTTCGCTCGAAAAAACACCTGTTGGGCATTAATGCGGCGTATGAGCGATTTGCCTTTACCTTGCCGCTGCTGCTGGTGTCGCCGCGCTTCTTCTCGCGGGAAATCCAACTGGGGCAACTGACTCAGATCGCTTCGGCTTTCGGCGAAATTCAGGCTTCTCTTTCGTTTCTGATTCGTAGCTACCCGCAAATCGCCGAATGGCGTGCAACCAAGACGCGCCTGTGCAGCTTCTGGCGTGAACTTGAAGCGCTCCCCGCCCCAGCCGACCCCGTTACCCGTCGTAATGCGGGTCTGCGTTTGCATGACTTTGCACCGTTGAACGAACAAGGTTTACCACTGTTCGAACCTCTGACAATAAGCCTGGAACCTGGCGCGCGCCTGCTTTTAAGGGGACCCTCAGGGATTGGTAAAACCACCCTGCTACGCTCCCTCGCCGGTTTATGGCCAAGGCATCAGGGCAGCGCAGAGCTGGACCGCGAAAGCTTGTTGATTTTGCCTCAGCGCCCATACTTGCCGTCGGGATCCCTGCACGACCTGCTGCACCGCAACGAGGCTCAAGGTCTCGCCGATTTTAACGACGCTCAATTGAAGGAAGTTCTGAAACTGGTCGAACTGCAGCACCTGCCGCTGCACAGCACGGATAACTGGAGTCGATGCCTGAGTCCCGGCGAACAGCAACGTCTGGCCTTGGCCCGTGCTCTTTTGATTCATCCACCCTTGCTGTTCCTCGACGAGGCCACTTCTGGACTGGACGAGAGCGCTGAACGTCGCCTGTATCAAGCATTAGCTGCCACAAACATAACGGTAGTCAGCATCGGGCATCGTGAAGGACTTAGTGTCTATCACACTAACGTTATGGACCTTATACCCACTCAATCCCTCGAACCCGAGAGTGCCCCGATGCTGTGCAAGACCGCTAACTCCTGAACTCCAGGACATGAAACGGTCCAGAGCTTCTGGGTGCAACAGGCCCACCGCCTCAGAACACGCCGCTCTGTAGGTCAATGAACCCGAAAACAATTACTTATGATGGAGCGCGAGCAGGACGGCCGGATAGCCCGGGAATAGTTCGTGATCACCAGTCGAAGGCGTCAACAGAGAAAGAGAATAACAACGTTGGTGCTATAGAACGCGAAAGCGAGCACCAATGGTGGCGTCTGTCCATACGGAAACAATGCAGATTCCATCTAGAGCCAGTGGTTTTGTGGGGGAAAAACGCCCAAAAATAAAAAGGGTCGCGAGATAAAATCTCGCAACCCCTTGAATTATATGGTCGGGACGGAGTGATTCGAACACTCGACCCCTAGCACCCCATGCTAGTGCGCTACCGGACTGCGCTACGCCCCGACTAGGCGTTAAACCCGTTCCTCTTCTCGAAGAACGCTCAAGAATATATCGCAAGCTTTTGAAAACTGGAAGTATTTAAAAGCAGGAATTTATTTCTTGAGTACCACCAGGACATCCTCCAGCTCGGCGATCATCTGGCGGATCATTTGCTTGTATTGGGTCGTGTCGTCTTTGGCTTCATCGCCGGACAAACGCAAGCGTGCGCCGCCGATGGTGAACCCCTGATCGTAAAGGAGCGCGCGGATCTGCCGGATCATCAGCACGTCTTGTCGCTGATAATACCGGCGGTTTCCGCGGCGTTTGACGGGGTTAAGTTGAGGAAACTCCTGCTCCCAGTAACGCAGCACATGCGGTTTTACTGCACACAGCTCGCTGACTTCACCAATGGTGAAGTAGCGTTTGCCTGGGATGACGGGTAGTTCGTCGTTATGACTTGGTTCCAGCATAAGCCTCAACTCGGGCCTTCAACTTCTGCCCTGGACGAAAGGTGACCACACGGCGAGCCGTGATCGGAATTTCTTCACCCGTTTTCGGATTGCGGCCAGGCCGCTGGCGTTTGTCCCGAAGGTCGAAATTGCCGAAACCGGACAATTTGACTTGTTCGTTGTCTTCAAGAGCATGCCTGATTTCTTCAAAAAACAGTTCGACCAATTCCTTGGCTTCCCGTTTATTCAGGCCCAGCTCTTCATACAGACGTTCCGCCATCTCAGCTTTCGTCAGAGCCCCCATACGTCACTTCCTTAACGTGGCGTTCAACCTTTGTTCGAGCGAGGTGAGGATGTTTTGCGTCGTGGTATTCACCTCATCGTCATTAAGAGTGCGCGATGGATGCTGCCAGGTCAAGCCGACTGCAAGGCTTTTTCTATCAGGATCAATGCCTTTACCCTGATACACGTCAAATAGCCTTAGGTCTGTCAGCCATTCGCCTGCATTTTCACGGATTACGTCCAGCACAGCATTGGCCGCAACGTCCGTGGCCGCAATCAGTGCCAGATCACGACGCACTTCAGGAAAGCGCGATAACTCCTGGAATTTAGGCATTTTGCCCAATGCCACTTCGGCCAAAACCAGCTCGAATACGAAGACTGGACGGTCGAGACCGAGAGTTTTCGACAATTCAGGGTGGATAGCACCGACAAAACCGACCAAGCGACCTTCACGTTCGATGCGCGCGGTTTGCCCCGGATGCAACGCAGGGTGTTTGCCCGGTACGAAAGTGAATGAATCCACTGCACCGGCGAAGCCCAGCACCGCCTCCACGTCGGCTTTGACGTCGAAGAAGTCCACCATATCGCGACCTTGTGCCCAGCCTTCCGGCAGACGGCTACCGCAAACAACACCCGCCAGCATCGGCTCTTGCTTCAGACCTTCCAACTGACCGACAAAACGCAGGCCGCTTTCGAACAAACGAATCCGATCCTGCTGACGGTTCAGGTTGTGCTGAAGCGCCTTGACCAGACCTGGCCACAGGGACGAGCGCATGGCGGCCATGTCGTTCGAAATCGGGTTGGCCAACAACAGCGGTTCGACACCGGGATTAAACAAATCAAACTGTTTCGGATCGATGAAGCTGTAGGTAATCGCTTCCTGATAGCCTCGGGCGACCAGCAGACGGCGCAACTCAGGCAGATCGCTACGCGCTTCAGCCTTGGCCTGCGGCGCCAGACGAGCTTGCGGGTAGCGAACCGGCAGACGGTTGTAACCATACAGACGAGCCAGTTCTTCGATCAGATCGACTTCCAGGCTAATGTCGAAGCGATGGCTTGGAACTTCAACGCGCCACTGCCCTGCCCCATCGGCAGAAATCTTCAGACCCAAGCCGCTGAGCAGTTGCTCGACTTCGTTCGAATCCATTTCCATGCCCAGCATCTGAGTGATGCGTTGCGCACGCAGAGTAACTGGCGCAATCGACGGCAGGTGCTGCTCGCTGACGGTTTCGATGATCGGGCCAGCTTCGCCGCCAGTGATTTCCAGCAGCAGGCCGGTGGCGCGCTCCATCGCTTCACGAGCCAACTGCCAGTCCACGCCACGCTCGTAGCGGTGCGAGGCGTCGGTGTGCAGGCCATAGGAACGAGCCTTGCCAGCGACAGCAATCTGATCGAAAAACGCGCTTTCCAGGAAAATATCACGAGTGGTCGCGGTGTTGACGCCACTGTGCTCGCCACCCATGACGCCGGCGATGGCCAGGGCGCGAGTGTGGTCGGCAATCACCAGCGTATCGCCACGCAGGCTGACTTCCTGACCGTCGAGCAGAACCAGTTTCTCGCCTTCTTCAGCCATGCGTACGCGGATGCCGCCATTGATTTCGGCGAGATCGAACGCGTGCAGCGGTTGACCCAGCTCCAGCATCACGTAGTTGGTGATATCGACGACAGCGTCGATGCTGCGCACGTCACCACGACGCAGCCGTTCAACCATCCACAGCGGCGTAGGCTTGGACAGGTCAACGTTACGGATCACACGACCCAAGTAACGCGGGCAAGCAGCTGGCGCCAGCACTTCGACCGAACGCACTTCATCGTGCACGGCTGGCACCACAGCAACCACCGGACGGGTAACTTCTGCGTTATAGAGCGCACCCACTTCCCGGGCCAAGCCAGCCAGGGACAGGCAGTCGCCGCGGTTCGGGGTCAGGTCGACCTCGATGCTGGCGTCGTCCAGACTCAGGTATTCACGAATGTCCTGACCGACCGGCGCATCGGCCGGCAACTCCATCAGGCCATCGTTGCCTTCGCCGACTTGCAGCTCGGCTTGCGAGCACAGCATGCCGTTGGACTCCACGCCACGCAGCTTAGCTTTCTTGATTTTGAAGTCGCCTGGCAGCTCGGCACCGATCATGGCGAACGGGATCTTCAGGCCAGGGCGCACGTTAGGCGCACCGCAAACAACCTGGAAGGTCTCCGACCCATTGCTGACCTGGCAAACACGCAACTTGTCAGCGTCCGGGTGCGGTTCGGTACTCAGCACCTCGCCCACCACCACACCGATGAATTCGCCGGCGGCCAGCGTAACGCTATCGACCTCAAGACCGGCCATCGACAGACGAGCAACCAGCTCGTCACGACTTACCTGCGGGCTTACCCAGCCACGCAGCCATTGTTCACTGAATTTCATCCTGCTCTCCTAAGAATTCGTTACGACTAGCGAAATTGCGCAAGGAACCGCAAGTCGTTGTCGAAGAACAGACGCAAGTCGTTCACGCCGTAACGCAGCATGGCCAGACGTTCAACACCCATGCCGAAGGCAAAGCCCGAAAACTCTTCCGGGTCAATCCCGGACATACGCAACACGTTCGGGTGAACCATGCCGCAGCCCATCACTTCCAGCCAACCGGTCTGCTTGCAGACGCGACAGCCTTTACCGCTGCACATCACGCATTCCATGTCGACTTCGGCGGATGGCTCGGTGAACGGGAAGTACGAAGGACGGAAACGCACGGCCAGCTCTTTCTCGAAGAACACCCGAAGGAATTCTTCGATGGTGCCTTTGAGGTCGGCGAAGTTGATGTCGCGATCGACCAGCAGGCCTTCGACCTGGTGGAACATCGGGGAGTGGGTGATATCAGAGTCGCTACGGTACACACGGCCTGGGCAGACGATGCGGATCGGCGGCTGTTTCGATTCCATGGTGCGGACCTGTACCGGCGAGGTATGGGTGCGCAGCAACATGTTGGCATTGAAATAGAAGGTGTCATGCATCGACCGGGCCGGGTGATGGCCTGGGATGTTGAGTGCTTCAAAGTTGTGGTAATCGTCTTCCACCTCAGGGCCTTCGGCAATGCCGTAGCCGATGTGAGTGAAGAACTGCTCGATACGTTCCAGGGTGCGAGTAACCGGATGCAGACCACCCGAGGTCTGGCCACGGCCAGGCAGGGTCACGTCAATGGACTCGGCGGACAGTTTGGCGGCCAGGTCGGCCTCTTCAAACAGTGCCTTGCGCGCATTGAGAACCTCTGTGACACGCTCCTTGGCAACGTTAATCAGGGCGCCGACTTGCGGACGCTCTTCTGCCGGCAGATTCCCCAGGGTCTTCATCACCTGAGTCAATTCACCCTTTTTGCCAAGGTAGTGAACCCGGATTTGCTCCAGGGCATTGATATCTTCAGCGCTTTGCACAGCCTCTAGTGCTTGAGAGACGAGCGCGTCCAGGTTTTCCATGTACAGACTCCAGATACAAAATAGGGGAAGAGCTTGAAGGCTCTTCCCCTATTTATGACGTTTAACACCTGGCCCCACAAAGGTGAAGCCGGGTGACTGTCGGGGGTACTTAAGCCAAGGTGGCTTTAGCTTTCTCGACAATCGCAGCAAACGCCGCTTTTTCGTTCACTGCCAGATCAGCCAGAACCTTACGGTCGATCTCGATGGACGCTTTTTTCAGGCCGGCGATGAAACGGCTGTAGGACAGACCGTTGATACGTGCACCAGCGTTGATACGAGCGATCCACAGAGCGCGGAACTGACGTTTTTTCTGACGACGGTCACGGTAGGCGTATTGGCCTGCCTTGATTACCGCTTGCTTGGCAACACGGAATACGCGCGAGCGAGCGCCGTAGTAGCCTTTAGCAAGTTTCAGAATTTTTTTGTGACGTTTACGGGCAATGACGCCACGCTTTACACGAGCCATGAGTTACTTCCTCTATTCTTGACTAAATTAACGAAGGCGCAGCATGCGCTCGACTTTTGCAACGTCACACGGTGCCAGCAAGCTGCTACCGCGCAGTTGACGCTTACGCTTGGTCGACATTTTAGTCAGGATGTGGCTCTTGAAAGCGTGCTTGTGCTTGATACCGTTAGCAGTTTTCAGAAACCGCTTAGCAGCACCACTTTTAGTTTTCATCTTTGGCATGTTCGGTACTCCGCATTCAGTTGATAAACATAATCAGAAGGCCTGCCGTGCCCTATTGATTACTTCTTCTTTTTCGGGGCGATGACCATGATCAGTTGGCGTCCTTCCATCTTAGGATGCTGTTCGACCGAACCGTACTCGAGCAAGTCACCTTCAACTCGCTTGAGGAGTTCCATCCCCAGCTCCTGGTGGGCCATCTCACGGCCGCGGAATCGCAAGGATACCTTGGCCCTGTCCCCATCACTCAGGAAACGTACCAGGTTGCGCAGTTTTACCTGGTAATCCCCTTCCTCCGTCCCTGGACGAAACTTGATTTCTTTAACCTGAATCTGCTTCTGGTTTTTCTTGGCCGCGGCAACCTGCTTCTTCTTTTCGAAGATCGATTTGCCGTAGTCCATCAGTTTGCAAACAGGGGGTACTGCATCGGCGGAAATTTCCACCAGATCCAGTTTGGCCTCTTCAGCCTTAAGAAGCGCGTCTTCAATTGACACAATCCCAAGCTGTTCACCTTCAGCTCCAATTAACCGAACCTCGCGTGCCGAGATATTCTCGTTGATCGGGGCCTTCGGTGCAGCTCGTTTATCTTGTCTCATTTCACGCTTAATAGTAATTACTCCGAATCTGGGCGACCACGCCGGGAAACCGCTTGAGCGAGGAACTCGGCGAACTGGGCGACGGGCATCGAGCCCAGGTCAGCACCTTCACGAGTACGCACAGCGACAGTCTGCATCTCGACTTCCCGATCTCCGATAACCAAGAGATAAGGAACCTTGAGCAAAGTATGCTCGCGGATTTTAAAGCCGATCTTTTCATTTCTCAAGTCAGACTTGGCACGAAATCCGCTTTCGTTGAGGGTTTTTTCAACCTCAGCGGCGAAATCAGCCTGTTTATCAGTGATATTCATGATCACTGCCTGGGTCGGAGCCAGCCACGCAGGGAACGCGCCCTCGTAGTGCTCGATCAGGATGCCGACGAAACGTTCGAAGGATCCAAGGATCGCCCGGTGCAACATCACCGGGTGCTTGCGACTGTTGTCTTCGGAGACGTATTCGGCTCCCAGACGGACAGGCAGGTTAAAATCGAGCTGAAGGGTACCACACTGCCAGACACGGCCAAGGCAATCTTTCAGCGAGAATTCGATCTTCGGACCGTAGAATGCACCCTCACCCGGCTGCAGATCATATGGCAGGCCAGCACTATCAAGGGCTGCAGCCAGGGCCGCTTCGGCGCGATCCCACAGCTCGTCGGAACCGACGCGTTTTTCCGGACGAGTGGACAGCTTCATCTCGACGTCTTTAAAGCCGAAGTCGGCATAAACGTCCATGGTCAGCTTGATAAACGCTGCGGATTCGGCCTGCATCTGCTCTTCGGTGCAGAAGATGTGGGCGTCATCCTGGGTGAATGCACGTACGCGCATAATCCCGTGCAGCGCACCCGATGGCTCATTACGATGGCAAGCACCGAATTCGGCCAAACGCATCGGCAATTCGCGGTAGCTTTTCAAACCCTGATTGAACACTTGCACGTGGCAAGGGCAGTTCATCGGCTTAATGGCGTAATCGCGGTTTTCCGACTGCGTGGTGAACATGTTATCGGCGTAGTTGGCCCAATGCCCGGACTTCTCCCACAGGCTACGGTCAACGACCTGCGGAGTTTTGATCTCCAAGTAACCGTTGTCGCGCTGAACCTTGCGCATGTACTGCTCGAGCACCTGGTACAGAGTCCAGCCGTTCGGGTGCCAGAACACCATACCCGGCGACTCTTCCTGGGTGTGGAACAGGCCCAGACGCTTGCCGATCTTGCGGTGATCGCGCTTCTCAGCTTCTTCGATGCGCTGAATGTAAGCTGCCAGTTGCTTTTTGTCTGCCCACGCCGTGCCGTAAACGCGCTGCAATTGCTCATTCTTGGCATCGCCACGCCAGTAGGCGCCGGACAACTTGGTCAGCTTGAAGGATTTCAGGAAGCGCGTGTTCGGCACGTGCGGACCACGGCACATGTCGACGTATTCTTCGTGATAGTACAGGCCCATGGCCTGCTCGTTCGGCATGTCTTCGACCAGACGCAGCTTGTAGTCTTCACCACGGGCCTTGAACACTTCGATCACTTCGGCACGCGGAGTGACTTTTTTGATGACGTCGTAATCTTTTTCGATCAACTGTTGCATGCGCTGTTCGATCGCGGCCAGGTCGTCCGGAGTGAAAGGACGCTCGAAGGCGATATCGTAATAGAAGCCTTCGTCGATGACCGGACCGATAACCATTTTGGCGGTCGGGTATAGCTGCTTGACCGCATGGCCAACCAAGTGGGCGCAAGAGTGGCGAATGATCTCCAGCCCCTCTTCATCCTTTGGCGTAATGATTTGCAGCGTAGCGTCGCTGCCGATGATGTCGCTGGCGTCGACCAGCTTGCCATCGACCTTACCGGCCACGGTCGCTTTGGCCAGCCCCGCACCAATGGATGCAGCGACTTCGGCTACGGATACCGGATGATCGAATGAACGTTGACTGCCGTCGGGAAGAGTAATAGTTGGCATGGCGCCTCCTCTCCTAGTGGTGACCCCTACCAAAGGTCACGTGGGTTGGGATGAGCCAGTACAAGATCCGATCCAGGCCATTCAATGACGAACGCCTGCCTTACAGCGGCAGGAGCCTTGCGGCCAACCGGAAAACCGAACCAGAGTGACTGGGATTCAAATCAGGGTTATTCGCACATTTGCTGCTACCGGGACTGAAGGTCATCCGGAACCTGCAAACGCCCGAGCCAGGCATGCTAGCACAGATGAACGGTCGTCGATGCACAGAGGCTTTGCACTGGCGCAAATCGGGCAATTTTATGCCAGTGTGCTGAACTAGAACCCTGCTTTACCCCTCATAACAAGACATTGACCCACTAGGAGCACCCCAGCATGCGTCTGAAACATTTGTTCGCAGTAGTCGCCCCCATCGCTCTGCTGCTGCCACTGGCCGCCCACGCCGATTGGCCGAAGGGCGAGCGCGAGAAATACATGGCTCAGTGCACAGAAGCAGCCACTCCGCAGATCGGCGCTGCCGCAGCGAAGGCTCACTGCGCTTGCGGCGCCGATGCCATCAAATCGTACCCAGCCAAAGACATTCAGTCCCTGATGGACAACACCGCCAGTGATGCCCTGAAACAAAAAGCACTGACCAAAATCTCGTCGTGCAAAGCCGATAACAAAGCGAAAGAATAAGCCCGACAGAGCATTTTTTGCGCCTGCAGCGACAGTAAAAAGCCTCTGAAAACTGTTTTTTCGTACAATTCATGCAGGTTTTACAGGTTTTTTTGTTGTCTTTACTTTTGGCTGAAAGCCTTTTAAACCGGGGCTTGCAGCCAAACAAAGCAGTCAACAGAACGCGACTGCTGGGCAAACAGCACGTCCGGGGGGCTCCCAAAGCGAACATTTCGACTATGATACCCCGGTGTGCCCAGTTGGCCTGAGCAGCACAGCACTACTGAAAATATATGTTTCTTGGAGATACACCATGTCTAATCGCCAATCCGGCACCGTTAAATGGTTCAACGATGAAAAAGGCTTCGGCTTCATCACTCCTCAAGGTGGCGGTGACGACCTGTTCGTACACTTCAAAGCTATCGAAAGCGACGGTTTCAAAAGCCTGAAAGAAGGCCAAGCCGTTTCCTTCGTGGCTGCGAAAGGCCAAAAGGGTATGCAAGCTGAACAAGTACGCGCTGAGTAATTTTCAGCCGCACTAAAAAAACCCCGTCCACGTGACGGGGTTTTTTATGGGCGAAACAAAAGCCCGAAGCGATCAGCCGCAGTTGACGCGGGTGACAACCCGATTGGCATCGGTGTTCAGATTCAGTCGATCGGAGCGGTACTCCAGGGTCACCATGTCGGTGGGCAAGAGGAACCGTGCATTCTGCGCGCCTGCGCGAGTACGCGCCTGCTCCAGCAGTTCAGGCGAAGCTTTTTTGCCAATGGTGAATTCGGCAGACTTTGCCTCACAACGGCTGTAACCCGTGTCAGTCGTCGTGACAGGATCTGTTGTCGACTCGGTGGAGGTAGTGCTGCAACCGGCCAGCATGGCAACGGCCAACAAAGTACCCAATGACGCGAGCTTCCAAGGCATGAAGCCTCCTTTTTCAATAGTTAAGCTGAGATTGTGCGACCGCCAATCTGGCGTTTGGTTTCACAGGGAGTACTAGCACCCTGCCCTCTATTCGGATATGCGGCGAGTTTGCCTGAGCATCGCCCTACCGCTTACCACTCAATCGTGACTGAATATGAATAGCACTCAATAGACGTCAATGTAGTCGAACGTCGGATTCGGCCAGTTCTCTTTCAGCGCATTGAAAATCTGCATGACCCAGACCTCGTCACTGGCCGCGACCAATCCTACATAACCGGAACCCTTGGCCCACGTCTCCAGACGAAACAACAGCCCGCTGATATCAGTGCCGCCCACAACGCCTGACGAAATGTAGGCGATGCCGCCCTTGGTGACTCGCAATTGAGTGTGCTCATCGTCGCAGGCAGAGGCCAGCAACTGACGCACCGCCTCAAGGGTCAAGCCGTCAGGCGTGTTCAAATCGATCTGCACAGCACAGTCCTTGAAAAGTGGTCAAAAACCAAGTGTCGCATAGCCCTCCTCTCATGCCTAAGTCGGAGTGCCAAAAGCCGCACAAAATGGTTAACTCGACACACAGACTTTTCCGACTTCACGAGTACCATCATGACCACCGTAAGCATCGACGCCGACATCAAAGCCAAGTGGCCACAGGGCCACAGCTCTTACAGCCCCGGCAGCCCGGAAGAGTTGGCAATCATTGGTATCGATTTATTGGTCAAGGAACTGGGAACGCAAGCCGCCCAGACATTCATTGCACAGATATTCGAGAAGTACCCCACCGACTATATGGGCCTGATAGATAGCGAGTGAACGTAAAACCCACAGGCTGGCACCTGCGGGTCTATGGCTTACTTCAGACGAGCCAGGCGCTCGGTCAGCAGGTCAAAGAAGCCCTGGGCGTCGCCGCTTTCTACCCAGAAAGCGTTCTTAGGCGCCTTCAGGCCGTCATACCAATCGACGATGGTTTGGCCGAACGTCGGGCCTTCGCGGCTATCAATCACCACATTTACCGAGCGACCGGTGAACAACTCAGGCTTGAGCAGGTAGGCGATGACCGTCGCGTCATGCACCGGGCCGCCCGAAATGCCGTAGTGCTCCATGTCGCCTTTGATGTACTCATTAAGAATATCGCCCACTCGCTTGCTGGCATTATTGTTGATCGCCGCGATCTGCTTCAGGCGCGCTTCGCTGGTGAGGATCTTGTGGGTCACGTCCAACGGCAGGTAGGTCAGCTTCACGCCACTTTTCAGCACCACTTCCGCTGCCTGAGGGTCGGCGAACAGGTTGAACTCAGCCACCGGGGTAATGTTGCCACCGTTGAAGTGCGCCCCGCCCATGATTACGACCTCCTTGATGCCCTGAACGATCTCAGGTTCCTGGATCAGCGCCAGGGCCAGATTGGTCTGCGGACCTAGCATGGCGATGGTGATGCTGTGTGGCTTGGCGGCCTTCAAGGTGTCGATCAGGTAGTTGACCGCATTGCCCGGGGCCAGGCCTTTTTTCGGCTCATGGACGGTGACACCCGACAGTCCTTCCTTGCCATGGATGTTCTCGGCATAGATTGGCGTGCGCATCATCGGCTTCGGAGCGCCCGCGTAGACCGGCACCTCCTCGCGGCCTGCCCACTCGCGGGCCAGCCGCGCATTACGCGAAGTTTTGTCCAGACGCACATTGCCGGCGACGGTGGTCAGCGCACGAATGTTCAGCTCTTGCGGCGATGCCATAGCAAACAGCAAAGCAACCACGTCATCGGCACCCGGATCGGTGTCGATGATCAAGTCGATCTTTTCCGCCGCTTGGGCGTTTGTTGCGGTAATCAGGGACAAAAGCAGCAGACTCCGGAGCAGGTGGTGCAGTTTCTGAGCATAGCGGTGCATAGCGCACTCCTTGTGCATGGGACAGCAGAAAGACAACAGCGAGTTAGAACGTAACACCTGCCACCAGCACGATGTTGCAGTACGGCTGACATTCGCCCGTACGAACAATCGCCCGTGCCTGTCGGCTGACGACTTTGAATTGGTCATGACTGAGCAGCTCACGCCGACCCAGCGCACCTTCGGCATTCAGCTCATCAAGCGCCGCCAACGCCGAAGGTTTTTTGTCCAGGATCTCTTGGGCCAATACATGGCTCTCGACCTGCATTTCGCTGAGCACAACCTTCAAAGTGCTGACGAAATCCGGGATACCGTGGGTCAGGGCCAGGTCGATCAGCTCAACGCCTGGTGGCACCGGTAGACCTGCGTCGCCGATCACCACCCTGTCGCCATGGCCCAGGGATGCGATCAGCCGCGACAACGCGACGTTGAGCAAAGGTGTCTTTTTCATGGTGCTTTAAAGGCCTGTACGTCGGACAAGGTGGGAATCGAGGGTTGCGCGCCAGCGCGGGTCACCGACAGCGCCGCGGCAACCTGGCCGAAACGGATCGCGTCGGCTTCGTTTTTGCCGGCCGCCAGCGCCGCGGCGAAACCACCGACGAAGGTGTCGCCAGCCGCCGTGGTATCGGCAGCCTTCACCTTCGGCGCAGGGAAATGCTCAAAGCCTTTGCGGCAGGCAAACAGCGAACCTTGAGCACCGAGGGTGATGATGACCTTGCCGGCGCCCAAGGAGATCAATCGGGATGCAGCGATTTCGGCAGACGCCAGAGAATCCACTGGCAAACCACTCAGCGCCGAGGCCTCGCTTTCGTTGGGAATCAGATAATCGATGGACGCGTACCAGTCCGCCGCCAGCGGGCGGCTGGCCGGCGCCGGGTTGAGGATCACGGTCTTACCCAACTCACGGCCGCGCTTGAGCGCATGACCGACAGTGGCATCCGGGATTTCCAGCTGACAGATGATCACGTCCGCTGCCCGCAATGCAGCGTCGAAACGATCAATCACCTCTGGAGTCAGCGCGCCGTTGGCACCGGCAACGATCACGATTGCGTTCTGGCTGTTGTCATCGACCACAATCAACGCTACGCCGCTGGAATCGTCGACGGTGCTGACCGCCTGGCAATCGATCTGCTCGGCCAGCAGCGCCCCGCGCAGCTCTTCGCCGTAGGCATCGCTACCCACGCAACCGACCATCGACACCTGCGCCCCCAGCCTCGCCGCTGCGACCGCCTGATTCGCGCCCTTGCCACCGCAAACCGTGGCAAACGACTCGCCGATCAGCGTTTCACCGCCACGGGGCAGCCGTGGCGCTCGGGTGACCAGGTCCATGTTCAGGCTGCCTATAACCACTACTTTTGCTGACATACGTCTACTCATCAATTTTGTTTCAGCGGTGCTTTCGATTCAGCGATATTGGGCGAACACGCCGGCCAGCGGCGCAGTCGACTCCCGCAGGACAATACTGGGCGTCACGATCCGTTGGTCGGTGGCCATATCCGGCATGGCGATTCTTCTTAAAAGCACTTCGGCCGCCATCTCGCCAAGTTGCAGGATCGACTGCCCCACGGTGGTCAGCGCCGGGTACACATAGCGGCTCATCTGAATATCGTCGAAGCCGATCACCGACAACTCCGTCGGCACGCGAATATTGCGCTCGGCCGCCGCTCGCAGCACACCGATGCCAATCATGTCGTTACCGGCGAAGATCGCGCTCGGCGGGTTATTTTCCAGCAGCATCGCGGCGGCGTTGTAACCGCCGGTGCTGGTGAAGTCGCTTTCCAGCATGCGCTCGCGGGATACTTCGACACCCGCCTCTTTCAGGGCACGGCAATAACCGGCCAGACGCATCTGCGCCACGCTGGTACTCGCCGGGCCACCAATGGTGGCGATGTCCCGGTGCCCCAATTCCAGAAGGTGGCGGGTCGCCAGATAGGCGCCGTATTCGTGATCGATCCGCACCAGGTCGGCATTCACGCCTTCCAGTCCACGGTCGACGATCACCATCGGCGTACGCACGCCGGCAAGGCCCTCCGCCAACCCCGCGTCACCGCCGGCCGAAGCGACGATCAATCCATCGATGCGCTTTTCCAACAGCACGCGCAAGTAACTGCGCTGCTTGTCCGGGTTGTCATCGGAGTTACAGAGAATCACGCAGTAGCCATTGCGCTCGCAATAATCCTCGATGCCGCGCGCCAGTTCGGCGAAGTACGGGTTGAGGCTGTTGGGCACCAGCAGACCGATGGTCGCCGTGGTTTTGGCTTTGAGAGACCGGGCCACGGCACTGGGCACGTAATCGAGAGTTTTGATCGCTGCCTCAACCTTGACCCGCACCTCTTCGCTCACCGGACGGGTCTTGTTCACTACGTGGGAAACCGTGGTGTAGGAAATTCCCGCGAGCGCTGCCACATCCTTGATCGTTGCCATGACTCAGGTCCGCCGGCTTGCGCGCTGACTGCGATAAGTATCAAGCACCACCGCCACCACGATCACCGCGCCGGTGATGATGCGTTTGGTGGGTTCAGTTGCGCCGATTTGCGCCAGCCCGGCCGCCAATACGGAAATGATCAGCACCCCGAAGAACGTACTGATGACCGAACCGCGACCGCCCATCAGGCTGGTGCCGCCGATCACGACCGCGGCGATCACTTGCAACTCCAGCCCGGAGCCGGCATTCGGATCCGCCGCTTCCAGACGGGAAATCTGGAACAGTGCAGCAATACCGGCGAGCAGCCCCATCAGACTGAATACCAGGATCTTGTAGGGCTTCGGGTTGATCCCTGCCAGACGCACCGCTTCTTCGTTGGTGCCGATACCGATCAGGTAACGACCGAACACGGTACGCGTCAGCACAGCCTGGGCAATGAAGATGATCAGCAAGGCGATGATGAACGACGGCGAGATCCCGAAGGCGATAGGGTTGGACAACCAGGCGAAGGCATCACCGATGTAGGCTGTGCGCGATCCGGTCATCTGATACGCCACGCCGCGGGCCATTTCCAGCACGCCGAGGGACACGATGAACGACGGAATCCGCCACGCCACGGTAATCGAACCCGTGATGGTCCCGGCCAGTGCTGCCGCCGCCATTCCGAGCAGCGCCGCAGGCAACACGCTCCAGCCCCAACCGAGAATTGCCACGCTGACCGCTGACGCCGCGAGCGCGAGCACCGAGCCCACCGACAGGTCGATGCCGCCGATGATCAACACGAACGTCATGCCGACCGCCAGCACCATCAAGTCCGGAATCTGGTTGGCCAGGGTGCTGAAGGTGTCATAGGACAGGAAATGGCTACTTAGCACCGAGAACAGCGCAACCATTGCCAGCAAGGCACCGGCCAGTCCCAGATAGGTACCGAGGCCGTAAAAGTTGCCACTGCGTTTGCCGACAGTCACTGCAGTATTCATGCGAGATCCCTAGGCGCTGCTTCGTTGAGCGGCGCATCACGTTTTTGGTAGCCGGCGAACGCGGCGGCAAGCAAACCATCCTGGGTCCAGTTGTCACGCTCAAAGGTGTCGATCAGTCGTCCCGCCGAGAGCACGCCGATGCGGTCGCAGATCAACATCAGCTCACGCAAGTCGCTGGACACCACCACGAGCGCTTTGCCTTGACGGGTCAGCTCACCGAGCAAGGCATAAATGTCAAACTTGGCGCCGACGTCGATGCCACGCGTTGGCTCGTCGAACAGCATCACCGAGCAATCACGCTCAAGCCACCGGCCGATCACGACTTTCTGCTGGTTACCGCCAGACAGTTCCGACACAAGTTGCGTCGGACTGGAACTGCGGATGCGCATGGCGTCGATCTGACGCTGGGCCAGCGCCATCTCGTCACCATGGCTGACGAAGCCGCCGCTGGAAATCACCGGCATATTGCCCAAGGCAATATTCGCGCTGATCGATTGGGTCAGCAGCAGGCCTTCGCCCTTGCGATCTTCGGTAATCAGGGCAATGCCATGACCGACCGCGTCAGCCGGTGACCGGATACTGACAACCTGCGCAGGCGAACCAAGCGCAACCGTGCCGCTGTCTGCGGTATCAGCACCGAAAATCAGCCGCAGTAGCTCAGTACGCCCCGCCCCGATCAATCCGGAAATCCCATAGATCTCGCCGGCGCGCACTTCGAAGGACACATCCAGAACCTTGTCGGAATGGGTCAGCCCTTTGACCGTCAAGGCTGGAGCGCCAATCTTGCGCGGGCCCATGTCGATGTGTTCGCCGAGTTCACGACCGACCATCAGCGTCACCAATTGCTCGCTGTTGTAATTGGCCATCGGCTCGACGCAAACCAGGTTGCCATCGCGCAGTACCGCAATACGCTGGGCGACCCGCGCCAATTCTTCGAGGCGGTGCGAGATATAGATGATCGACACGCCGCGAGCTTGCAGACGAGTGATCTGCTCGAACAGCATCTCGACTTCACGACTCGTCAACATTGCAGTCGGCTCGTCGAGGATCAGCACGTGGCAATCGCCGATCAGATTGCGGGCGATCTCCACCATTTGCTGGTGACCGATACCCAATTCGCCCACCAGTGTGTCCGGGTCAATCGCGTCGAGGCCGACCTGGGCCATGGCTTCGATCGCTGCCTTGCGCAATTGCTTGCAACTGATCCAGCCGCCCTTGCTGGGCAGGTTGTCGAGAAACAGGTTTTCCGCCACCGACAGGGTCGGCAACAGATTGAGCTCTTGCATCACCATGCGGATGCCGAGGTCTTCGGCCTGAGTGCGACTTGCGGGGCGGTAATCCTGCCCCTGGTACTGCATGTGGCCGGTGGTCGGTGTGACCAGCCCGCCGATGATCTTCGACAGCGTGCTTTTTCCCGCGCCGTTTTCGCCGGTCAGCGCCAGCACTTCACCGCGCATCAGCGTCAGGTCGATGCCGGCCAGGACCGGTTGGGCGTAGGTCTTACCGATACCACTGACCGAGAGGACAGCGTTCGGGGCGGAAACTGACATAAAAACTCTCCATGCGCTCGCCCCGACGGGCGAGCACCGTTGTGTCGCCAGAAGGACTACTTGGTGACCAGCTCTACCGGAGTTTCGATCACGCCATTGGCGCCACTGTCGACTTTCTCACCTTTGATGATCTTCAGCGCGGTCTCGATGCCAAACACCGCTTGCCTGGCTGCAAACTGGTCAGCGGTGGCCAGAACGCGGCCATCCTTGAGCATTGGTTTGATGGCGTTGATGTTGTCGTAACCGACCACCTGTACCTTGCCAGCCTTACCCGCTGCACGCACGGCGGATACTGCGCCGACGGCCATGCTGTCGTTACCAGCCAGCAGTGCTTTGACTTGCGGGTATTCGCTGAGGATCGAGGCAGCAACCTTGTTGCCTTTGTCGATTTCCCAGTCACCAGACTGCAAAGAGACGACCTTGATCTGCGCCGCTTCCATTGCATCCTTGAAACCTGCGGTTCTTTGCTGTGCGTTGGTGGTGGTTGAAACGCCTTCGATGATGCCGACTTCGTCGCCGGCTTTGAGTTGCTTGGCCAGGTATTCTCCCACCAGGCGCGCGCCTTTGCGGTTATCCGGGCCTACGAACGGTACGGTGATGTTTTTGCTTTTGACCACAGCCGGGTCCAGCTGATTGTCGATGTTGATCACGGTGATACCGGCATCGATGGCTTTCTTGATCACTGGCACCATGGCCTTGGAGTCAGCCGGCGCGATGACCAGCGCATTGACCTTGGCCAGAATCATTTGCTCGACGATGCGCGTCTGGCCAGCCGTGTCGGTTTCGTCTTTGATGCCGTTGGAAATCAGCTCGAAATCGCCGGAGTGGTCTTTCTGATAGGCTTTGGCGCCGTCTTCCATGGTCAGGAAGAATTCATTGGCCAGGGATTTCATGACCAGCGCGACTTTGGGTTTTTCAGGCGTCTCGGCGAAGGCCGAAGAGACAGGTAACGCGACAGATGCGGCAGCCAGCATAGCGACAGCGAGAAGACGTCCAGCGAATGGCAGCTTCATGGGTTCACTCCGATCTTATGATTATTGTGAGCAACGCTTGCGCTGGCGTAGGCTTCAATGTGCTCACTGGAGGATAACCACCGGGAGCACCGCGCAAACGTTTGCGTAGACCGGACTATGCGAACCCTGCCGAGATTTGTCAACGACCAGAAAAACCGTTTTGCGGGGGGAAACCGCAAATGCCGGCATTCATGTCATGCCGTCGTGTTAACCACCGTTCCAGTGCTGGAACCCTTGGCCAATTCCTTGACCAGGGCCGCGGACACTTCCAGCAACGCACCATTGGTGGCGGCAATCTGTCCTTGAATTGCCATGACCACAGTGGCCTTGGCTTCCGGTGTCGGATAAGACGCCGCCTGAGCTGCGGCTAATTGTTGCTGTTGCTCGCGCAGTTGTTGTTGTAGCTCTTGCATGCGTTTGAGCAGGACTTTCACCGCCACACTCTGGTTGCTCTCGTCTGGGGTTTCGGTCTGCGCGCCCGCGCTTTTATCCAACCCCAAAGGGCCAGTCTTGACTTGGTTGCCCTCACCTTCCTTCGTACCCAACGCTTGATTCGCGGCATCGGCCGTCTGATCGCTCAACGCTTGAATCGTAGCGGCGGACTTGCCGCCAATGGTGACGCCTGCAGCGTTTGGGATACCAATGAATAACGACATGTGAACTCCTGAGTAGAAGGATCCTTTAAAGGAACATCGACCGAAGCGCGGATTTCTTTAGCACTGATTCGCAATCTTGCAAGGCGACTTGCTCTACAGAGGTCGTAGTACTTTTCGGAGAGCCGAACAAAAACGCTCAACGCGTTCGGAAACCCGGACAACAGACCGCGTAACCATTCTGCAATAGCAACAAAATACTGATATAAATCATCACGTTAAAAGTTTTACGCGCTCAAAGTATGACTGGTACAGATCCTGCTCATCTCATTCACCCCAAGCGTTCAGATCCGCTTCGGGCGCATCTAGATGAACCTGCATCAGCGCCGTCTCACCACTAGAGAAAAAAATAATGACATCTGCTTTCAAAACCTTCGTTCCGGGCGCTTTGGCCCTCTTGCTACTCCTGCCTACTGCCCTCCAGGCAAAAGAAGTCGAAACCCAACAGAAACTGGCAAACGTGGTGATCCTGGCCACCGGCGGCACCATTGCCGGCGCGGGCGCCAGCGCCGCCAATAGCGCGACCTATCAAGCGGCAAAAGTCGGCATCGAACAATTGATCGCCGGGGTTCCGGAACTTAGCCAACTGGCTAACGTTCGCGGTGAACAGGTCATGCAGATCGCGTCCGAAAGCATCACCAACGACAACCTGCTGCAACTGGGTCGTCGCGTGGCTGAACTGGCTGACAGCAAGGACGTCGACGGCATCGTCATCACCCACGGCACCGACACCCTGGAAGAAACCGCCTATTTTCTGAATCTGGTGGAAAAAACCGACAAGCCAATCATCGTTGTCGGCTCCATGCGCCCAGGCACCGCTATGTCGGCCGATGGCATGCTGAATCTGTACAACGCAGTGGCCGTGGCCAGCAGCAAAGAGGCACGCGGCAAAGGTGTACTGGTGACCATGAACGACGAAATCCAGTCGGGGCGCGATGTAAGCAAGATGATCAACATCAAAACCGAAGCGTTTAAAAGCGCCTGGGGTCCACTCGGCATGGTGGTCGAAGGTAAATCCTACTGGTTCCGTCTGCCGGCCAAGCGTCACACCATGGACTCGGAGTTCGACATCAAAACCATCAAGAGCCTGCCTGACGTCGAAATCGCCTATTCTTACGGCAATGTCAGCGATACCGCTTACAAAGCGCTGGCACAGTCTGGCGCCAAAGCCATTATTCACGCCGGTACCGGCAATGGCTCAGTCTCGTCCCGCGTAGTCCCGTCGCTGCAAGCCCTGCGCAAGGACGGCGTGCAAATCATTCGTTCGTCCCACGTCAACGCCGGCGGTTTCGTACTGCGTAACGCCGAACAGCCAGACGACAAGTACGACTGGGTTGTGGCGCATGACCTGAACCCGCAAAAGGCCCGCATCCTGGCCATGGTCGCGCTGACCAAAACCAACGACAGCAAAGAACTGCAACGGATGTTCTGGGAATACTGATTCGCCCTCGCCCGACCGGCTCCGGTCGGGCACTGCCTTCACCACTCGCCAACCCAGGCGAGTGGCTCACACCCCCTTCCGATATTTCGATAAAAAACTTCCCGTCGTCCTACACCAAATGGAAAAAATTGCTGTCAGAGGATTTTCTTGAATTTTAAGTAGTTGCGAAAATGCTTACAGTTAAATACTGTATGCACGTACAGCTTAATAAGGATAATTCCGTGGCCACTACCTCCGCCTCTCCTGACTCCTATGAACGCATGGGTATGCGCGTTCAAAAAATCATCAATTCCCCCTCCGCCCAAAAAGCCAAAGCAGCCTTGATCTTCCGTCTACCGGACGAACCCGTGGATGAGTGGGAACAATTGCTCGAAGAAATCGACGAGAACGACAACGTCACCCTCGCCTATCGCGACGATGGCGGTGTGCAGATTTTTTGGGTTGTGCCGAAGGAAGATTGAGTCAATGAGTGTCCGCTGGTTTGCTTTGCTGTTTTTGTTCATCACCCTCGGCGCCCAGGCTGGCGCCCCACGTACCTTTAACGAAGCCAAAAAAGTTGCCTGGAAGCTCTACGCACCGCAATCCACAGAGTTCTATTGCGGGTGCAAATACACCGGCAACAAAGTCAATCTCGCAGCCTGCGGTTATGTACCGCGTAAAAACGCCAAGCGCGCTTCCCGCATCGAGTGGGAGCACATTGTTCCGGCCTGGCAGATCGGCCATCAGCGTCAGTGCTGGCAAAAAGGTGGGCGCAAGAACTGCACGCGTTACGATCCGACCTACCAGAAGGCCGAAGCCGACCTGCACAACCTGGTGCCGAGTATTGGTGAGGTGAATGGCGATCGCAGCAACTTCAGTTTCGGCTGGTTACCGGTACAGTCGGGCCAATACGGCTCGTGCCTGACCCAGGTCGACTTCAAGGCGAAGAAGGTCATGCCCCGCCCGTCCATACGCGGCATGATCGCTCGAACGTATTTCTACATGAGCAAGCAATATGGTTTGCGCCTGTCAAAACAGGATCGGCAGCTCTACGAAGTCTGGAACACAACCTATCCGGTAAAGGCCTGGGAACGACAGCGTAACCAAAGCGTGGCGTGCGTCATGGGACGCGGCAACGAGTTTGTCGGCCCCGTCAACATGAAAGCCTGCGGTTAAGCGCTCGCTAAAAACACAAAGGCCTCGGGCTTAACACCGAGGCCTTTGTTCGTTTCCACCGCCCACTTTGGCACTCAGCCTCTGCATCTTCGTAAGCGTCCGAACTACACCGCCTTGCAACTCAAACCTTAATCCGTTTAAACCACTGATTCACGCGCTCGCACTCAAATATCGCTGGATCAAAAACATCGCCATGCCATTCAACCATGGCGTCATGCTCTGGATGATCGGGGTTGGCCATCGCCTCCAGGAACTCCTCGTAACCAGGCCCGCCACCCACGTCTTCTGGTGGGCAAGCATTGGCGCCCTCGATGCAGTACGGCACCTGAGGGCAGGCAATCGCGGGTAGCGTTTTTTCGACCTTGATACGGTGATGCCAACTGTCACCAAAATCGTAAAGATAATTGAACGTCCGCTTTCCGCTCAGCGCCTTGATCAGCGTTTTACGGGCTTCCGGGTTCACCGTCGGCCCCCAGCCATCCGAATCGGGAATACCGTAATTCTCACCGGCAATTTCAAACTCATGCAGATGGCTATCGCTCCAGCCCATCACGACCTGGATGACATGGTGCAGTTTGCCCAGGGTGATGTTTTCAGGCACCGCGAACCGACGCCAGATCGTCGGAGTGATCCACTTCAGCTCAATGTGCAGCAGCAACAGGTCGGGGGCGGGTTTGGGTAAACGGACAGTTTTAACCATGGATCAGGCAGCCTCGCAGTGCTCAGTGTGGTTCAAAGAAATGTTCCAGGGCGGCAACTCGCTCACCCGATTGATAGGGTGTTCGGCAATGTGCTCAAACACGTAGGTCAGATATGCCTGTGGGTTCAACCCGTTTAGCTTGGCAGTACCCACGGCTGTAAATCGCAGCCGCTCGTTCAGCGGCATTGTTGTCGATCTCGATCCGGCGAGTAGGCAAACCATACCGCCGCCGGCGTGGCGTAACCGGCACGTCGGTCGTCGCGCACGTATGTCCATAGGCGAGCCGTTTTGGTTTTGCCGTTGCCCGGCGCAAGTACACCAATCGGCGTGTCGTCGGCATGGACTTTATGGCCGCTCATGACATGACGTTCAAGGGCGCTGATCAGCGGCCTGAGCAATTGACTGCTCTGGCCGACCCAGTCGGCCAGCGTTGAGCGCTCCAGATCCACGCCCTCACGGGCGTAGATCTCGGATTGTCGATACAGTGGCAAACGGTCAACAAACTTGGAGACCAGCACGTGGGCCAGTAGCCCAGGGCCTGCAAGGCCTCGGGCTATCGGGCGATTCGGCGCCGGTACCTGAGCGATGTGCTCGCAGCAGCGGCAAACCCACTTGAGGCGAACATGGCGGATCACTTTGAAACGCGCTGGGACGTATTCCAGCACCTCAGACACATCCTCCCCCAAGTGACGAAGTTTCCCACCGCAAACCTTGGCGATCATCAGGTAATCCCCCCTGAAAAAAGTACTCGTCGGAAGTAGAGTTTTCTCCTAATCGGATCAAGGAAATTTTAAGTGAAGACATCGCGTTTTTCGGATAGCCAAATCATGGCCGTCCTCAAGCAAGCCGAGGCTGGAAGTCC
>NZ_JBTEYL010000037.1:0-34528 GCF_054330215.1 Pseudomonas sp. Ma2-10
TTGAGCTAACCAATACTAATTGCCCGTGAGGCTTGACCATATAACACCCAAGCAATTTGACCACTCGAAAGAGCATCAGATTGCGGTGTGTGAAGACGAGATGAACCGAAAGTTCGAATCTCACAAAACACCGAAAGCTATCACATACCCAATTTGCTGAAGCGAGGCCGACTGGCCGCGACTCAGTACCCGAATTTCTTGACGACCATAGAGCATTGGAACCACCTGATCCCATCCCGAACTCAGCAGTGAAACGATGCATCGCCGATGGTAGTGTGGGGTTTCCCCATGTGAGAGTAGGTCATCGTCAAGATTAAATTCCNCCATCCCGAACTCAGCAGTGAAACGATGCATCGCCGATGGTAGTGTGGGGTTTCCCCATGTGAGAGTAGGTCATCGTCAAGATTAAATTCCGAAACCCCTATCTGCGTATGCAGGTAGGGGTTTTGTTTGGCCCCAAGGAAAGTTCGCACAGCATTTGCGGACGGCTCCCAGCTGTCACGGTCTCCCGACAATGCTAAGGTTGGGCCCTAGCTTTTGTATTTTCCCAAGGAAGCCTTTATGCCGGATGCGACGTCCCTAAGTGCTGGTTTTATGGTGGTTCACGGCAACCGCCTGGACGAGTTGCGCAGCCTGGTGGTCGGCTGGATGCGGCGTTACCCGTTGGCTCCCTTGGAAAATGAAATTGCCCTTGTTCAGAGCAACGGCATCGCCCAATGGCTGAAGCTGGCACTGGCAGAAGACCCTGAAGACGATGACATGGGCGGCTGCGGAATCGCAGCAGCAATCGACGTGCAGTTACCAGGTAGCTTCATGTGGCAGCTTTATCGCATGGTGCTTGGACGTGACGAAATCCCGGTCAAATCCCTGCTTGATAAAGCGCCCTTGACCTGGCGTCTGATGCGTCTGCTTCCGCAGTTGATCAATCAACCGCACTTCGAACCGCTGCAGCGCTTCTTGACTCATGACACCGATTTACGCAAACGCTATCAGTTGGCCGAGCGGCTGGCGGATTTGTTTGACCAATACCAGGTGTATCGGGCCGACTGGCTTGAAGACTGGGCCGAAGGTCGTCATCAATTACGAAATGGCAGAGGCGAAACCAAATCTCTGACCCCGGCGAACTGCTGGCAGGCAGAGTTATGGCGAGCGCTGTTGCTGGATGTGGGGGAACAAGGCATGGCGCAAAGCCGAGCCGGCGTCCATCAACGGTTTATCGAGCGTATCAACAGCCTCGACGCAGCCCCCAGCGGATTGCCTTCACGGGTAATCGTTTTCGGGATTTCCTCACTGCCTGCTCAAGCCCTGGAAGCACTGGCGGGGCTGGCTCGCTTCAGCCAGGTTCTGCTCTGCGTACACAACCCGTGTCGTCACCATTGGGCAGACATCGTCGCCGATAAAGACCTGTTGCGGCATCAATACAAGCGTCAGGCGCGCAAGAGCGGAATGCCGGTTGTGCTCGACCCGCAAACTCTTCACCAGCATGCCCATCCACTGCTGGCTGCGTGGGGCAAGCAGGGGCGGGACTATATCAATCTGCTCGACAGCTACGACGATCCCAACAGCTATCGCTCGGCATTCCGCGATGGCCGTATTGACCTGTTCAGCGATAGCCAGCCACAGAACATGCTCAATCAATTGCAGGACGACATTCTTGAGTTGCGTCCCTTGAACGAGACTCGCGAGCGCTGGCCCGCTGTCGACCCGGCTAAGGACGAGTCGATCCGTTTTCACATTGCCCATAGCGCCCAGCGCGAAGTGGAGATCCTGCACGACCAGTTGCTCGCACACTTCAGTGCTGATCCGGACTTAAGGCCTCGCGATGTGATCGTGATGGTCCCGGACATCGACAGTTACGCACCGCCTATTCGAGCGGTATTTGCTCAGCTTGAACGCCACGATCCACGTTTCATTCCCTTCACGCTCGCAGATCAAGGCCAGCGTGGTCGTGATCCGTTACTGATTGCTATCGAACATCTGCTCAAACTTCCCGACAGCCGTTTCCCCGTGAGCGAGATCCTCGATCTGCTGGATGTGCCTGCACTACGTGCTCGCTTCGGTGTAGAGGAACGTGATCTGCCGACCCTGCACCGTTGGATCGAAGGCGCTGGCATCCGCTGGGGCATGAATGCCCAGCAGCGCGCGGGTCTCGGTCTACCGGGCGAGCTGGAACAAAACAGTTGGCGTTTTGGCCTGCGACGGATGCTGCTCGGTTATGCCGTGGGCAGTGCCAGTGCCTACGAGGGTATCGAACCCTACGACGAGATCGGGGGGCTGGATGCCGCGCTCATTGGGCCTTTGGTCGCGCTGCTGGACGCATTGGAGATTGCCCACCAGGAGCTCTCTCTACCCGCAGCTCCCAAACAATGGGGCTTTCGATTGCACGCACTGGTTCAGTTGTTTTTCCTGGCCAGTAACGAGCATGACGACTACGTGCTGGCCCAACTCGAAGAGCTGCGTGAAACCTGGCTTGAGACGTGCGAGTCAGTTGGCTTGCATGATGAACTGCCGTTGACCGTGGTCCGTGAAGCCTGGCTCGCCGGCCTCGACCAAGGCCGTCTGTCCCAGCGCTTTCTGGCCGGTGCGGTTAACTTCTGCACCTTGATGCCCATGCGAGCGATCCCGTTCAAACTGGTCTGCCTGCTGGGCATGAACGACGGGGACTACCCGCGCGCCCAACCGCCACTGGACTTCGACCTCATGGGCAGTGATTACCGCCCTGGCGATCGCTCTCGACGCGAAGATGACCGCTATCTGCTGTTGGAAGCGCTATTGTCGGCACGTGACCAACTCTATATCAGCTGGGTCGGTCGCAGCATTCGCGATAACAGTGAGCGCCCTGCGTCGGTACTGATTGGCCAATTGCGAGATCATCTGGCCAGCGGCTGGCAACTGCATGATGTCGACGAAGAGCTTCTTGAGGCCATTACTCAGGAACATCCACTGCAACCGTTCAGCGCCCGTTACTTCCATGAAGGCGATGATTTGTTCAGCTACGCGAACGAATGGCAGGTGCTGCATCAAACCAGTGAGCCGTCGACCGATATCGAGGTCCTTGATCCCTACATTCAGGAGGAGCCGCTGAGTCTCGGTCAACTGCAGGACTTCCTGCGTAATCCTGTGCGACATTTCTTCAGTCAACGACTGAAGGTGTACTTCGAAGCGGCTGAAGTGCCCTTGGCTGATGAAGAGCCATTTGTACTCGACGCGTTGCAACGTTACAGCCTCAGCGACAGCTTGCTCGAAGCGGCGCTGGGACATCTGGATAACACCGATCAGATACTGGAAGCGCAGGCAAAACGCCTGCAAAACAGTGGGCTTCTGCCTATGGCCGGATTCGGCGAATGCCTTCAGCGAGAGTTGATCGAACCGTTGCCGGATCTGTTGCAGCGTTACCAGCAGCTTTTGGCGTTATGGCCAACGCCACTCACCAACGCGCTGCCAGTGAATCTGGAGTTGCAGGGGCTGCGCCTGGAAGGTTGGCTCAGCGGCCTGCATCAACGTGCGGATGGTGGTTTGCTATCGGTCACTACCATCCCCAACAGTATCGGTTCAATCAAGTCGCGCAAATGGCATCGGCTGACACGGCCATGGGTCAATCATCTGGTTGCCTGCGCCAGTGGTATGGCGATGACCACCGCGTTGGTGGCCAGTGACGACAGTCTGCTGCTCGGTCCGATGGAGGAGGATGCCGCGTTGCGGGTTCTGGGCGACCTGTTGATGGCTTGGCAAACGGGCATGCGTCAACCCCTGCCGATTGCGTCGAAGACCGGCTTCGCATGGCTTGGGCAAACTGACCCGGTCAACGCTCAGACCGCAGCCCGCAAGGCCTATGAAGGCGATGGCCTGACCACCGACGGCGAGCGTCGCGAAAGCCCGGCACTCGCCCGGCAATTCGCCGACTTCGATTCGCTTACCGCAGACGAAACGTTTCCGGATTGGTGCAACGCGTTGTACCGGCCGTTGCTTGAAGCCCCTTGGCGTTCATTGAGCAGCGAGGAGGCACGCGCATGACCACAAAACCTCTGGCCTTGGCATTTCCCCTGCGCGGCAGCCAATTGATCGAAGCGAGCGCCGGGACCGGCAAGACCTTCACCATTTCCGCACTGTATCTGCGCCTGGTCCTTGGCCACGGCGCAGAGTCGAGCGGCTTCGGGCGTGAACTGTTGCCGCCGCAAATCCTCGTTGTGACGTTCACCGATGCGGCGACCAAAGAATTGCGCGAACGTATCCGCACGCGTCTTGCTGAAGCTGCACGGTTTTTCCGTGATGAAACACCGGCGCCCGATAGCCTTATCGCGGAACTTCGTAACGAATACTTACCCGAGCAATGGTCCGGGTGCGCGAATCGCCTGGACATCGCCGCGCAGTGGATGGACGAGGCGGCAGTTTCAACCATCCACAGTTGGTGCCAGCGCATGTTGCGCGAGCACGCGTTCGACAGTGGCAGCCTGTTTACACAATCCCTGGAAACCGATCACAGCGATTTGCTGGGCGAAGTCCTGCGCGATTACTGGCGTCTGTTTTGCTACCCGATGCAAGGCGATGCGCTGAACTGGGTGCGCGGAAATTGGGGCGGTCCAGCAGCATTGCTGCCGCGAGTACGTGGTTTGTTCGCCAGTGAGCGAGACGGTGTTGAAGGTAAAGCCCCTGCCGAACTGATCACCGCGTGTCTGCAAGAGCGACGGGCAGCCTTGCTCGAGCTCAAGATGCCCTGGCGCCAGTGGGCAGACGAATTGCTTTCCATCTGCCACCAGGGTGTTGCGAGCAAAAGTGTCGATGGTCGAAAAATGCAGGCGCGCTATTTCGAGCCCTGGTTCGAAAAGATCAAGGCCTGGGCTGAAGACGAATCCCTTGAGCAACTGGATATCGGCACCGGCTTCACACGGCTGACGCCCGAGGGTATGGCGCAAGCCTGGAAGGGCGAAGCACCCAGTCATCCTGGGCTGGATGCCATGCCCGGCCTCAAGAGCCGTCTCGATGGATTGCCGACGCCTGATGCCGCGGTGCTGCAACACGCCGCCCAGTGGGTCGGTACACGCTTCGAGGAAGAAAAGCGTCGCCGCGCGGAGATGGGCTTCGATGACATGTTGCTGCGCCTCGATGCAGCGTTGCAGTCCGATGGCGGTGAACGGCTGGCGACCCTGATTCGTGAGCAGTTTCCGGTGGCGTTGATCGACGAGTTCCAGGACACCGATCCAGTGCAGTACCGGATCTTCGAGAGCATCTATCGCATCGAAGACAACAATCCCGAATGCGGTCTGTTCCTGATCGGTGACCCCAAGCAAGCGATCTACGCATTCCGCGGTGCCGACATTTATACCTACCTGCGCGCCCGCCAGGCCACTGCTGGCCGCCTGCATACCCTGGGCACCAATTTCCGATCCAGCCATGGCATGGTCAATGCCGTGAACCATGTGTTTGAGCGTGCAGAGTCTCGAGAGTCCGGGCGCGGCGCGTTCCTGTTTCGTGAAAAGAATGGCGAAAACCCGGTACCGTTCCTGCCCGTCGACTCCCAAGGACGCAAAGAAGTTCTGCACATTGATGGCCAGGTCGTGCCCGCCCTGAACATCTGGCACCTGCCTGCCGATCAACCGTTGTCCGGCGCGGCGTACCGACAACAACTCGCCGCTGCCTGCGCCAGTGAAATCACCGCTTTGCTCAATGGCGGTCAAGAAAACCGGGCGGGTTTCAAACAGGACGACAAGGACTTCAGAGGGCTGCTGCCAGCGGATATCGCGATTCTGGTCCGCGACGGTAAAGAAGCCCAGGCTGTGCGTGGCGAGCTCTCCGCGCGGGGCGTGCGCAGCGTCTATCTATCGGACAAGGACTCGGTGTTTGCCGCCCAGGAGGCCCACGATCTGCTGACCTGGCTCAAGGCCTGCGCCGAGCCGGATGTCGAGCGCCCGCTGCGGGCCGCGTTGGCCTGCATCACGTTGAACCTGTCGTTGGCTGAACTGGAACGGCTGAATCAGGATGAACTGGCGTGGGAAGCGCGGGTCATGCAGTTCCGCCATTATCGCGAGCTCTGGCGCAAGCAGGGCGTGTTGCCCATGCTGCGGCGATTGCTGCATGACTTCCAGCTGCCACAGACATTGATCATGCGCAGTGACGGCGAGCGGGTGCTGACCAATTTGCTGCACCTGTCCGAATTGCTGCAACAGGCGGCCGCCGAACTCGATGGTGAGCAAGCGCTGATCCGTCATTTGTCCGAGCATCTGGCGCTGTCCGGTCAGGCCGGCGAAGAGCAAATCCTGCGACTGGAGAGTGACGAACAACTGGTCAAAGTCGTGACCATTCACAAGTCCAAGGGGCTTGAGTATCCCTTGGTGTTCCTGCCATTCATTTGCTCGGCGAAACCGGTGGATGGCAGCCGTCTACCGTTGCATTACCACGACGCCACGGGCAAGGCTCAAGTGACCTTGACGCCGACGGCCGAGTTGATAGTTCAGGCGGATGATGAGCGTCTTGCCGAGGATCTGCGCTTGCTTTACGTGGCCTTGACCCGGGCGCAACACGCCTGCTGGCTCGGAGTGACTGATCTCAAACGCGGCAATAACAACCGCTCGGTGCTGCACCTATCAGCATTGGGTTATCTGCTGGGCGGCGGAGTACCATTGGCCGAGTCGGCAGGTTTGAAGCGTTGGCTGGAAGACCTGCAGCAGGATTGTGCCGCGTTGAACTACGGTGAAATGCCTGAAGCGACTGTCGAGCACTATCATCCGCCGCACAACGATGCAACGTTGCTGGCTCCGCTGATACCCAAACGCAAGGCCAGCGAAAACTGGTGGATTGCTTCCTACAGTGCCCTGCGCATTGGCGACAGCATGAGCGTGGGCACTGATGAAGCGCCGGAAAGCCCACAGGCGCAAAAGCTATTCGACGACGAGCGCCTCGATCCGCAAGCACCACGAGACGTGGTGGCCGGCGGCGCGGATATCCATCGATTCCCTCGTGGGCCGAACCCCGGCACCTTTCTCCATGGTTTGCTCGAGTGGGCCGGTAGCGAAGGTTTTGCCGCCACGCCGCAAGCGGTGGAAGACGCGATTGCCCGTCGTTGCAATCGACGTGGCTGGGAGGGCTGGATAACCGCCCTGAACGACTGGCTGCTGCATCTGCTTGCGTCCCCGCTGCATATCGGCGGCGGACAGGCCCCTGTGGTATTCAAGCAGCTCACCCAATACCGCATCGAGATGGAGTTCTGGTTCGCCAGTCATAAGGTCGATGTGCTCAAACTCGATGAGCTTGTGCGTCAATACACCCATAACGGCGTGGCCCGGGTAGCTGCCGAGCCAGTGTTGCTCAATGGCATGTTCAAAGGGTTCATCGACCTGACATTCGAGCACGACGGCCGCTACTACGTCGCCGACTACAAATCCAACTGGCTGGGCGTCGATGATGCGGCCTATACCGAGCAGGCCATGGAGCAGTCGATTCTCGACAACCGTTACGACCTGCAATACGTGCTGTATCTGTTGGCCTTGCATCGCCAGCTCAAGGCGCGACTTGCCGATTACGATTACGACCGGCATGTCGGTGGTGCGCTGTACCTGTTCCTGCGCGGTACCCGCGCTTGCAGCCAGGGCGTGTATTTCGCCCGTCCTCCAAGAGCGCTGATCGAACGTCTGGACCGGCTGTTCCAGGGCAAGCCAGAACCCAAGGCCGAAACCGCCTGGGAACAGGGAGTTTTGTTATGAGTCGCACCTTCGCTGATTTGCTGCCCACTTCATTGACAGCCGAAAGCCTGGCGGATCTGGCGCCGTTGAGTCGCGCCGAAGACTTGTTGCTGTTGTTGACGCGCTGGGTTGAGCGCGGCTGGCTGCGAGCGTTGGACAAAGCCTTCGTTGCTTTTCTTCATGAGCTCGCTCCCGGCGATGATCCGCTGGTGCTGCTGGCCGCTGCGTTGGCCAGTCATCAACTGGGCCACGGTCATGTGTGCCTGGACGTGTTCGAGACGCTCAAGGAGCCGGACTTCGCCCTGTCGCTGCCACCAGAATGTGATCTGCAAAGTGGCGCGATGTTGTTGCCGTCGCAATTGCTTGAGGCGCTGGACGGTGCCCATTGGTGCAAGGTCCTGGCCTCCAGCAGTCTGGTCGCTTTGGCGGTCGACGGTCGCGAGGCGGCTCAGCATCGGCCATTGGTGTTGTCGGGCAAACGCCTGTACTTGCGTCGTTACTGGGCTTACGAGCGGCGTATCGACACCTCGCTGCGCCAACGTCTGGTGGAACACGAATCCACGCCGGATGATTTGTCCCAGCGCCTCACCCGCTTGTTCGGGCCAGCCAAGCCTGGCGAAGTGATTGACTGGCAGAAACTCGCCTGCGCCCTTGCCACCCGTAGCGCATTCAGCATCGTTACCGGTGGTCCGGGGACCGGCAAGACGACGACAGTCGTGCGTTTGCTGGCGTTGCTCCAAGCACCGGCAGTGGAGGCCGGCAAGCCGTTGCGAATCCGTCTTGCAGCACCCACCGGCAAGGCGGCCGCCCGACTGACGGAGTCCATTAGTCAACAGGTCAGAACCCTGGAAGTCGATGAAGCCGTACGAGTGAAGATCCCGTCGGATGTCACCACTGTGCACCGTCTGCTCGGCAGTCGACCCGGTACTCGACATTTCCGTCATCACGCCGGTAATCGCTTACCGCTGGATGTGCTGGTGGTGGACGAAGCCTCGATGATCGATCTGGAGATGATGGCCAACCTGCTCGATGCGTTACCGGCCCATGCCCGTCTGGTGCTGCTCGGTGACAAGGATCAACTGGCATCGGTGGAGGCCGGCGCCGTGCTGGGCGACCTGTGCCGCGACGCCGAGGCCGGTTGGTACAGTCCACAGACTCGCCTGTGGCTGCAAGCGGTCAGTGGTGAAAACCTGGATGCTTGCGGTTTGCAGGAAGACACCCAGGGCACTCACCCACTGGCCCAGCAAGTTGTGATGCTGCGTCATTCACGTCGGTTCGGCGAGGGCAGCGGCATCGGCCAGCTGGCTCGTTGGGTCAACCAGCAGCAACCCGAGGAAGCCCGCCAGTTGTTGGCAGCTCGAAGCCATAACGACGTCTTCTCCCTGCCCCTCAAGGGGGAACAGGACCGGGCGTTGGAACGCTTGCTGCTTGAGGGGCATAGCGAGGGGCCACAGGGTTATCGCCATTACCTGAGTCTCTTGCGCAGCCTGCGGCCATCGCTCGACAGCACGCTTGATGACCCCTGCTGGACCGATTGGGCTCGCCAGGTATTGCAAGCTTTCGACGCCTTCCAATTGTTATGCGCTGTACGTAAAGGACCTTGGGGCGTGGAAGGTTTGAATCAACGCGTGACCGCCGAGCTGCTCAAGGCTCGACTGATCGACAGCGACCAGCAGTGGTACGAAGGTCGGCCAGTGCTGATGACTCGCAACGACTATGGTCTGGGTTTGATGAATGGCGACATCGGCATTGCCCTCAAGCTGCCGGAACGCGAGGGGCCAGAGGCTGGGAAGCAGGTGCTGCGTGTGGCGTTCCCGCGAAATGATGGTCAGGGCGGCGTACGTTTTGTTCTGCCGAGCCGGCTCAATGATGTCGAAACCGTGTACGCCATGACGGTGCACAAATCCCAGGGCTCGGAATTTGCTCATACGGCGTTGATTCTGCCGGATGCCTTGAACCCTGTACTCACCAAGGAGTTGATCTACACCGGGATTACCCGGGCCAAAAACTGGTTCACCCTGATCGAACCTCGTTCCGGCGTATTTGAAGAGGCGGTGCGGCGCAAGGTCAAACGCTTGAGCGGGTTGATGCTGGAGTTGGATGAGGTGAACGCCAACTAATCGACGAACAGCATCTCCCGACTTTCCCCCATCAACAGACCTTGGTTCTGCTCAGTAACCGCGCGGATGTAATCCCACAACAAGGTAATCCGCTTGAGCTTGCGCAGATCCTCGCGGCAGTACATCCAGAACTACAGGACGTAAGGGTTCCACCCAATGATTCCGGGACCCCAACGCCATGATGACCACTTCCAAGCTCTATCCTGTTACAAGTGCTGTCACAAACTCTGCTGTCTCCCTTAGGCCGACCACAAGACTCGCTAAGCCCTATCACTACAGGCGTAACGGGATTTACTATCTGCGTCTCAGAGAGACAGGCAGCACCACGCAGGCCACCTCCGTTTCACTCAAGACCACTGACAGAAAGGCCGCTATGGACGCTTCACGACGACTTGCCGAGACCATTAGGTCATTCCATTTGGATCACCCTGAGGCCACTTGGAAAGAGCTTCGCGAGCATCTGCTGTGGATGGCTGAGGATCTGCTGTCGTGTGTTCATGATGTCCACTCCCTGCGTGACTGGGGTGACCTGTACGAAGACGTTAAGACGAACCTGACGGAGATTGCCGCAACGATGTCCCTCAACGTCGATCAGCATGAACATGTGATCAAAGCTAAAGACATGATGGCTGCTGCTCAGGTTCGACTGCAGGGCGACTCAGTGCCACTGGTGAAGATCATAAGGGACCTTGAGGGTAACCCTGAGCCAACGTTGAAGCACGTGAACGGCGTGTCCATGCCCTTATCTGTAAAGGCTCCTGCACTCACCTTTGAGGCTCTCTCAGCACTCTACTTGGCGGACCGCGCTCAGGATCAGAAGGCATCGACCCTCAAGGAAACCAAGATTTGCCACCGGACACTCTCCGCGTCTCTGGGTGGGTTGGATCTTCGGAGCCACTCGCGTGAGGACCTTGTGGCTCTGCGTGATCGTCTCTCTGAGGGTCGCATGCCTTCGACGGTCAACAAATTGATTGTGAAGCTCTCGGCTGTTCTTACTTGGGCTGTTGAGAATGGTCATCTGACTAAGACCTATGACAAGAAGCTGAAGCTCACGAGGGGGCTTGAGTCGACGCGTAAGGCGTTCTCTCAGGCTCAGGTGACCAAGGTGATGGATTACGCAAGCAACCTTCCAGAGACCCTGTGGAAGCGATGGCTCCTCAGTCTCGGGGGTGTCACTGGTGGACGTCTCAACGAGATCTCTCAGTTAACCACGAGTGATATCCAGACGCTTGAATCAGGTGTCACGGTCATCCACATCAACGAGGTTGGTGAAGGCAAGTCCATTAAGAACAAGCGTAGCGAGCGACTGGTGCCGTTGACTGATGGTGCCTACGGGTTCGATCTTGCGGCCTTCTTGCGATATGTCGAGGCGTGCAAGCTCTCAGGGTCAGAAGCGTTGGCCCAGATTGGCTACAAGACAGCCGGTGAGTGGGCAAACCAACAGGCCATTCCGGCAGCTCTGGGAGACACGTTTACGAAGGGGCTGACGTTCCACTCATTACGTCACTCGTTGGCTTCCCTCATGCAGGCCAAGGGGGTTCCTACAACTTACGCTCAGGCTGTCATGGGACACGCTTCAGGAACCATTACGTTTGATACATACGGCTCTGGCGTTCCCGTTGAGGTGATCGCTGAGATGCTTCGTGGTTTGCTTGGTGGAAGCCCATACATGGAGGTATCAATCGGATGATTACGCTTCGGAAAGCTCTGGCAGTTTCAACAGCACTTTTATTGGTCGGCCTTGTAGGCAGCCTTTTGGTTTATGTGGGTCTATCTGTTTGGCAAAGTTTTGATGGATGGGCAATCCCTTCCTACTACCTCAAGCAAAACTTGAATAGGGCGATTGGTTACTGTGCGATGGCGGCGTTGCCTGGCCTGATAGGTCTGACACTCACCGGCTGCTGTTATGTCGTGCAGATTCTTGGTCAACCAGAACGCCGATAGTTAACGGGACCCCGTGGGCATCTAACTTAATGTCCTCGTGGGTCATCCCGAACACCCACATTGATCTTCATTCGCATGGATTTAGCCTCAGCGGCTGGCTTGAAGGACCCTTCAGGGGCCGTGATGTGCTACAGACAGTCCAAGGACGGCCAAAAGGGTTTGCGCCTGACTCTCGGGGACTACTGCCAAATACTACCATCAGTCCGGCTCCTGACTCGCTGGGTCGCCAGATGCGTTCAACACTGGCAATGCTCAGTGAGTCTTAAGCCTATCAAATGCTCCTCCGAGGCGGCGCACTACAGTCAGAACCTTTCAGGCGCTGGGTGACCGAAGACGTCCTACCGTCTATCCGCGAGACTGGCTCCTACGGTTCCTCCACGTCAGACCATCCAGTCGTCTAAGGGTATTTGATGAGCTGAAGGCGTTCCTGTGTCGAATTCTCTGAACCCGCAGGGGCTTGACCTTGCAGATTCCAAGGAGGAGCGTGGTTTGGATGACGTGAGATACGTCAAATGGGCTCCTCTACAGCCCTTATAAACCGTGGCCTGCAAAAACCCTCACTATCCCGAGAGAACACATCCCGTGTTTCCGGCATTGTGAAGGAGCCACCATGACCGTCGTTTCAGATCGACTCCGCAGCACCGCCTCCAGCAATCGAGGCAGACCACCGAAGTCCATAGCTAACCCCTTCTTTTCCTATATTGGTTCCACCACTCGTTACGGTCGTTATCCAGTGTTTGCCTTGGACATAGTTGAAGGTGTCGCACGACTTGACTGGCATGACCGCCCCAGTGGATCGAGTGGAAAGTCTATGCCCTTGTCTGTTCGGAACATTGCAACCCTTCTTGTGGGGCTCGAAAAAGTCACAGCGGAATCGGTTGAGGATGTTCTTCAAATAGCGGAACGGCACGCAAGGAGATACGTCAAGGCTGTTGAGCTGATTATCCCGTACATGATGAAGGCAAGACCCCAATCACTTATCCACGAAATGGCCGATACGTATGAAGCAGGGAATCACGACTGGGAAGACATCGACGAACTGACGCAGCCGAGTGCCAGCGTATTAGCCAAGTTGCATAATGACCTTCGGACTTTTGGTGCCAATTGAATTACGGCCGCATGTATAAGAATACCTTAAAGGACACCTGCTGATGGACCCACAAGTAGACTTTGTAATTGTTCTTTTCACCTACTCCCTTCGTTTTTCCTTTATGAGTCCTTTAAGTAGGGAACTGGTCTTTCGACCAAGACTCCATTACTTTCAGGGTCGTAAAGTTCTGATGTCCTCACAGAGGTCGCTCCACTTTTAGACCAATGTTGAACCAGAATTAAAAACCCTCACCTACGCCGAGACACTCCGTCTCACCTCACCGACCAATCGCATGGTCGATCACCGAAGTTCGTTTAGTTTGCTTCCTTGCTGCTGCCTGAAAGCCCTTATCGCGGGTCTTCGGTTCGGGCTGTGGATGCGAACAAGGCGGCAAACTAAAAGGAAATACGAGATGAACAACATCACCCTAACTACCTTCGAGAAAATCACCAAGGCTGGGGCGATAACCCCAACGACCCTCAACGGTTTGCCCGGTATGTCGTCCTTGGAGATCGCTGAGATCACCGGCAAGCGGCATGACCGTATTCTGAAGGACGCTCGGAAGATGCTCGAAGAGTTGGGCTTAATAGGAGTCGTCAAGACTGACGCGTCCTCCTTCGTCGAGACCAGCTACCAGAATAGTCAGAACAAAGCTCAGCCTATGGTCATCCTCGACAAAGAGCTGACCTTTACGCTTATCACTGGCTACAGTGTCAAACTGCGTCACTTAATCGTTAAACGCTGGCTTGAACTTGAGGGCTTAGGCTTTGAGGGTGTGTCCGTACAGGCTGCCGTAGTTCATCTGATAGAACGCGAGAAAGACAACCGTCAAGCGGCCCTTCATGCCCTCGCGAAGGCCAGCAAGAAGACCCCACGACGCCCTCTGAGCCCTTCCGAGAAGGAGCGGCAGCGTCTTAATCGACTGGCCTACAGGAACTCCCAAAGAGACGTATGAGGTCATCTGGGCGAACTGAGTGGTAGAAACGTGCCTTGGAGTATTGAGCCATTCGAGGAATGTTCCTAAAGCAACTCCTTAAGCCGGAGCTTTAAAGAGCATCTATCAGCTCCTTATAAGTTAAGGGGTTGATCCTGCAACCATTAATACCCAATTCTACCTGAGCCTCTCACATGTCGAGCGATATGAGAGGGTGGGATGGTTTCTCGTTGGTCTTATGTGTAATCATTTTCATCCATGTCTTTGATGATGCTAAAGATCGTTTTTTCTGCCATGGAATTTCCTTGTGAAGAGAAATATTTTAGCTGAGCGTACAGGTCGATTGGGATTGCCTCATGTCCATCTCCTCCGTATAGAGAAAATTTCTGCTTGAACGTTCTGTAGATCTCAGGCATGAATCCAGGTTCTTTTTTTGCGGACAACAGCAGCTCGATTTCTTTATCTTCAAATGTGGAAGCAAGTTCTTTTGCGGAAAATACAGGGCTTCCACGTTCGGCGCTTAAGGCTATCAAAATTGTTCGGAGGCACCAAACCAGTCTTTTGTTGATGAAGAAGTAGTTTTTAAAATTATCGATATTGAAAAGTAGAGCAATTCCTAATTCTACAGCTTTGAAGATGTCGTCACTGTAATTGTCCCGCAATTTAAAAGCCGATTGCATCTTCTCAAAGCTTGAATCAGGGTCATACATTACGACTGCTTCGCGTACTATATGAAGGAAAAATAGATCCCCGCCTTCGGCTCTACTCATAGCCAAGTTGCGTGGGTAGCATGCAATATTCGTTGTGCCATGGAATACCATCTGGTATCTTTCGTCACTGGTTATTGCAAATAAGTCAGTATCGGATTCCGATGTATGATCGTTTCGTGCTCGACTACCATATAACGCCATAGACATAATAGCCATTACATTACCCTGCTTATGCGATTGACTAAACATGGGACCATGATTGCGTACCACCATAAGCCCATGAAGGCATTGCCCGCATACAGTAGTTGCTTCGGCATACACGCTTCCAATGTCGAGTGTTTGGTGTAACCTATCAGGAAGGTGATGTCAAAAGCTTTAATTAACCCTAAAGACATGCTGTCTTGTTCCCAGGCATAACCAGCCCCGAAAGCTAAGGTCATAATAAAACCAAAAATTGCTGGCTTTGCGATACTTTGTCCCCAGCTGTTAAGCCACCCAGACAAGTTAAGAATCAACAGTTCAAAAGATAAAATCCATCCTAAAATCATATTGAATTTCTTTTTCGGGCCATTTACTGAATTGAAGCGTGCTTTGCTTCGGGTGGCCTTAACTGCTTGAGTTAAATATGACTTTACTCCGGTATAATAGGCAAGGTCATCTCCATGGTGCTCTCCACCTTGCATCAACATTCTGGATAGCTTTGCTTTGGACTGATCAAGTCGCCATATTTGATGCTTGGGAGTTACACTTTTTGCCTCAAGAACAGCAGTGTCTAAATTTGTATACCCAGAGTCTACCAAGCCGCAAGCATCCGAGACCAACGTATTAATTAGCTTTGTGCTTCCGTTAAATGTTGTGTTTTTCCATTTGCATTCGTAAAAAAAGCAGTCGTTGAACTCTGCAAGTGTAAAAGAGCAATTTGTAAAGTCGCAGTGATTAAATTTTGTTTTGGTCCATGTGGAATTACTTCCGAGATCGCAGTTAACAAAGTTGCAATTTTTAAATTTTATTTGGCCGTGTTCAAAATTTCCAGAGAAATCACAAGTGTCAAAAGTGATGTCCCAGAATGAGATGTTTTCTGTTTTGCCTATTTGTTTTTGGAATGCGCTGAGTGTTATGTCATCGAGTTTAAATTTGGTCGGGCCTTTATTGTTTGTGAAGTCCCAGTTTCCGGGCTTGAGCTGGACGCTTTTCTGAGTGTACAGGCAATCCCACCATGCAAACTTCCTTTTACTCATAATGCGCTATTCCGTTTGAGAGTTACTTTAATCAGGCCCGGTGCCCATTGTACGTACCGAAGATGATACAAGGGTTTCAGCCGTATGTGACCCCGAGGTGTGGTAGACCTGATCAGATTCCGCAAGATATTTCACCTTGCGTCTCTTGCCGTCCGTTTCTCCTGCGCGCAGCGTTTGGTGCGAATGAACGCAAGCAGTGAAGCCTGTACTGCTACGTATTCAACCGATTCAGATTGTTATCACTTAGGCCCCCCTCAGCGAAAATCCGACAGAAATTTCTGAGGCATCACCTCATTGATTCATTACCGCTCAGATTCCCCCGTAGGCCCTCGCGCCTGAGCCCCAACGCCTGCTCATGGGGTCCTTATCGCGCCCACGTGCGCCACTGTAAGAACCCTTTCGACTGTCACAAGTGGTGTCACAACCCGTGTCACAAGTCGTTGCCAAGAGCCTGATGAGGTCGTTAGGATGGGCTTCCCTTACTCCTTGTAGATTCTCAGTCTGCGAACAATAGGACATGTGTCTCGCCCAGCAACAACGGGCCATTCAGCTCAGTAACCTCCCTGATGTAATCCCACAACAGGGTGATCCGCTTGAGCTTGCGCAGGTCCTCGCGGCAGTACATCCAGAACTGTCGAGTGATGTTGATCTCTTCCGGCAACACCGGCAGCAATCGCGGATCCTGGGCTGCCAGGAAGCACGGCAGAATCGCCAATGACCGTCCTTGCTGCGCGGCCACGAATTGGGCGATCACGCTGGTGCTGCGCAGGTTGGCACTGGCGCCGGGCAACACATTTGCCAGGTACAACAGCTCCGAACTGAACGCCAGATCGTCGACGTAACTAATGAATGAATGTTTACCCAAGTCTGCCGGGCGGCGGATCGGTGGGTGTTTGTCGAGATAATCCTGAGTCGCGTAGAGCTGTAATTTGTAGTCGCAGAGTTTGCAGCAGACGTACGGGCCATGCTCCGGACGCTCCAACGCGATGACAATGTCCGCCTCGCGTTTGGACAGGCTGATGAAGTGCGGCAGCGGCAGGATGTCCACCGAGATTGCCGGGTAGGCGTCGACGAAATGGCTTAGCTGCGGGGTGATGAAAAAGCTGCCGAAGCCCTCGGTACAGCCCATGCGCACATGCCCGGATAACGCGACCCCGGACCCCGAAACCTGCTCGCAGGCCATGTGCAATGTGCTTTCAATCGACTCGGCGTAACCCAGCAACCGCTGGCCTTCGGCGGTCAGGACAAAACCGCTGGTCCGGGATTTCTCGAACAGCAAAGTGCCCAACGCCGCTTCCAGCGAGCTAATACGCCTCGACACAGTGGTGTAGTCGACCGCCAGGCGCTTGGCGGCGGTGCTGGCCTTGCGGGTGCGGGCGACTTCAAGGAAAAACTTGAGGTCATCCCAGTTCAACGAGCCTAAAGACGTGATGTTTTTTTGCATGATGGACCGGCTTTTATGTGCGTTCTTATTAGAAGTTTGCACATCTATACTCCAAAAACAGTCCGACAACCAATTCGCGACACACGTCTCATCTCAAGGCGAGATTCTCGCCTTGGCTCCCTAGATAGCTCTCTAAATAAGAACAACGTCCTGGAGACCCAACATGAACGCATCGCTCACGCCAAACGAAACCACTGTCCAAACGGTAAAGCTGTTGATCGACGGCGAGTGGGTCGAGTCCCAAACCACCGAGTGGCACGACATCGTCAACCCGGCGACCCAGCAAGTGCTGGCGAAAGTGCCGTTCGCAACCGCACAGGAAGTGGACGCCGCGATCTGCGCCGCTCATCGGGCCTTCCAGACCTGGAAGCTGACGCCGATCGGCGCGCGGATGCGCATCATGCTCAAGCTCCAGGCGTTGATTCGCGAACACTCCAAGCGCATTGCCGTGGTACTCAGCAACGAGCAAGGCAAAACCATCGCCGACGCTGAAGGCGATATCTTTCGCGGACTGGAAGTGGTCGAGCACGCCTGCTCCATCGGCAGCCTGCAAATGGGCGAGTTCGCCGAGAACGTTGCTGGCGGCGTCGATACCTACACCCTGCGTCAACCTATCGGCGTTTGCGCCGGCATCACTCCGTTCAACTTCCCGGCGATGATCCCGCTGTGGATGTTCCCGATGGCCATCGCCTGCGGCAACACCTTCGTGCTCAAACCGTCCGAACAGGACCCGATGTCGACCATGCTGCTGGTGGAACTGGCGATCGAGGCCGGTGTTCCGGCGGGCGTGCTCAATGTCGTTCATGGCGGTAAAGACGTGGTGGATGCACTCTGCACCCACAAGGACATCAAGGCGGTTTCCTTCGTCGGTTCGACCGCCGTTGGCACTCACGTCTACGACCTGGCCGGTAAACACGGCAAGCGCGTGCAGTCGATGATGGGCGCGAAGAACCACGCCGTTGTCCTGCCTGATGCCAACCGCCAACAAGCGCTCAATGCGCTGGTGGGTGCCGGTTTCGGTGCGGCCGGGCAACGCTGCATGGCCACATCCGTCGTGGTGTTGGTGGGCGCAGCCAAACAATGGTTGCCTGACTTGAAGGCACTGGCGCAGAAACTCAAAGTGAATGCCGGCAGCGAGCCGGGCACTGACGTTGGTCCGGTGATTTCCAAGCGTGCCAAGGCGCGGATTCTGGATCTGATCGAGAGCGGCATCAAAGAAGGCGCCAAGCTTGAACTGGACGGTCGCGATATCACGGTTCCAGGTTTCGAGAAGGGCAACTTTGTCGGTCCGACCCTGTTTTCCGGCGTAACCCCCGAGATGCAGATATACACCCAGGAAATCTTCGGTCCGGTGCTGGTGGTGCTGGAAGTCGATACCCTCGATGAGGCCATCGCACTGGTCAACGCCAACCCGTTCGGTAACGGTACTGGCCTGTTCACTCAGAGCGGGGCGGCGGCGCGTAAATTCCAGACGGAAATCGACGTTGGCCAGGTCGGCATCAACATCCCGATTCCGGTGCCAGTCCCGTTCTTCAGCTTTACCGGTTCGCGCGGGTCCAAGCTCGGCGACCTCGGTCCGTATGGCAAGCAAGTGGTGCAGTTCTACACTCAGACCAAGACTGTCACCAGTCGCTGGTTCGATGACGACAGCGTCAACGACGGTGTGAACACCACCATCAACTTGCGTTAAGGAACCGGACATGAAAATCGCTTTTATCGGTCTCGGCAACATGGGCGCGCCAATGGCGCGCAACCTGATCAAGGCTGGCCATGCACTGCGGCTGGTCGACCTGAACAAAACCGTTCTGGCAGAGCTGGAGCAATTGGGCGGCAGCATCAGCGCTTCTGCACGTGAGGCGGCTCAAGGCGCAGAACTGGTGATCACCATGCTGCCAGCCGCGGTGCATGTGCGCAGCGTGTGGCTGGGTGAAGACGGCGTACTGGCGGGTATCGGCAAGGGCGTGCCGGCAGTCGATTGCAGCACTATCGATCCGCAGACGGCGCGTGATGTTGCCGCGGAGGCGGCCAAGCACGGCGTGGCCATGGCGGATGCGCCGGTCTCCGGTGGTACTGGCGGTGCGACAGCCGGGACCCTGACCTTTATGGTCGGCGCCACGCCTGAACTGTTCGCCACCCTGCAACCGGTGCTGGCGCAGATGGGCCGCAACATCGTCCATTGCGGCGAAGTCGGCACCGGGCAAATCGCCAAGATCTGCAACAACCTGCTGCTGGCGATCTCCATGGTCGGTGTCAGTGAAGCCATGGCGCTGGGTGATGCGCTCGGGATCGACACGACGGTGTTGGCCGGAATCATCAACAGTTCCACCGGTCGTTGCTGGAGTTCGGAGATGTACAACCCGTGGCCGGGCATCGTCGAAACAGCGCCGGCGTCGCGCGGCTATACCGGCGGTTTCGGTGCCGAACTGATGCTCAAGGATCTGGGGCTGGCCACTGAGGCTGCACGTCAGGCGCACCAACCGGTGGTGCTCGGCGCGGTGGCCCAGCAGTTGTATCAGGCGATGAGCCAGCGTGGGGAAGGTGGCAAGGACTTCTCGGCGATCATCAATAGCTATCGCAAACCCCAATAAGGGGTTTTCCGGGAACCCGCGTCGGGCGGGTTCCCGGTTTTTTTGCATCAGGCAAACACGAAATACTTGCGCACGGTTTCAACCACTTCCCACGTGCCTTTCATGCCCGGCTCAATGACAAAAATATCACCGGCGCGCAGATGGATCGGCTCCTTTCCCTCTGGGGTGATGATGCAGTACCCCTCGCGGAAATCGCAGTATTCCCACTTCACGTATTCCACATACCATTTGCCCGGCGTGCAGATCCACGTGCCCATGATTTTGCTGCCGTCTTCGCTGGTGTAAGCGTTGAGGTTGACGGTGTGCGGGTCGCCTTCGAGTTTTTCCCATTTGCAGGCATCGAGCACCGGCAGTGGGTGGGTATCGCGAAGAACGGTAATAGGTGCGGTCATGTGGACTCCGGGGCAGTGGACTAGAGAACTGAAGTCGCACCCTATAGCGCCCATCCACTGGTCAGTTGTCTGTGCTCGACATTGAGCTGTCCAGAAACGCGCATTGCCCTCAAAGACTGTTCAGCGGGCAATCGCTCCGGCGCTGTTCGAGGCGGGCCTCGAACTCGACCAATTGCGAGTGTTGCTGCGCGCGCACTGCCGACTGTGCGTAACGCTCGAGGCAACCGGGTTCGGCGCGGCTCGTTCCCATATAATCGCTGAAAATATGGCAACAATCGCCTGTGGATTCGTGCGTATTGGTCAAATGAGTTTTGTGAATTCAGCGCTTATTCCGCGCGAGGCAGATCGGTATTCTGCCGCCATCGAATTCCAACCTTCCGAGACCTCCCATGAAAAAAGTTCTGCTGCTCAATGGCGGCAAAAAATTTGCCCACTCCGATGGCCGCTACAACACCACCCTGCATGAAGCCGCGCTGAGCGTGCTGGATCGCGGCGGCGTCGACGTGAAAGCCACCTTTATCGACGAGGGTTACCACGTCGCCGAAGAAGTTGCCAAATTCCTATGGGCCGACGTGATCATTTATCAGATGCCTGGCTGGTGGATGGGCGCGCCCTGGACCGTCAAGAAGTACATCGACGAAGTCTTCACCGAAGGCCATGGCAGCCTGTACGGCAGCGACGGCCGCACGCGCTCCGACTTGTCGCAAAAGTACGGCAGCGGTGGCTTGTTGCAGGGCAAGCAATACATGTTGTCGCTGACCTGGAACGCGCCGCAGCAAGCCTTCGACGATCCGACCGACTTCTTCGAAGCCAAGGGCGTTGACGCGGTGTACTTTCCGTTCCACAAGGCCAACACCTTCCTCGGCATGACCGGCCTGCCGACGTTCCTGTGCGTTGATGTGATGAAACGTCCGAATGTCGAAGCCGATGTCGCGCGCTATGAGCAGCATTTGAGCGAGGTGTTCGGCCTGCCGGCTTGAGGTTCCTTTTGCCCCGCATCCAGCTACTATCAAGCCAGTTTTGAATGAGGGGCATCCGTGAAAGCCAGGTCCGATGAGTTGCAGATTTTCGTCTGCGTGATTGAGTGCGGATCGATTTCCGCTGCGGCCGAACAGGTCGGGCAAACGCCCTCAGCGGTCAGCCGCACGTTGTCGCGGTTGGAGGCGAAACTCGATACCACGCTGATCAACCGCACGACGCGACGCATGGACCTGACCGAAGAGGGCAAGTATTTCTTCGAGCACGCCAAGCTGATTCTCGATCAAATGGATGAGCTTGAAGAGCGCCTGACCTCTCGCCAGCAAACCCCGTCCGGGCGTCTGCGGATCAACGCCGCATCGCCGTTCATGCTGCACGCGATCGTGCCGTACATCGATGAGTTCCGCCGGCTTTATCCGGACATCCAGCTGGAACTCAACAGCAATGACCTGATCATCGATTTGCTCGAGCAAAGCACCGACATCGCCATTCGCATCGGCATGCTGGCCGACTCGACGTTGCATGCCCGTTCGTTGGGGTGCAGCCCGCTGCACATCGTCGCCAGCCCTGCCTATCTTGAAAAACACGGTGTACCGGTGGAAGTGGCGGACTTGTCCGGGCACACGCTGCTGGGCTTTACCCAGAATGAAGGCCTCAACCAATGGCCGCTGCGTTACGTTCACGGTGATCGCTGGCCGATTCACGCGTCGATCAGCGCGTCCAGCGGCGAGACGCTCAGGCATCTGGCGCTGGAAGGTCAGGGCATTGCCTGTCTGTCGCACTTTATGATGATTGATGACATCCGCGCCGGACGTTTGCAGGTACTGCTGGCGGATTTTAACAGCGGTTATCGCCAGCCGATCAACGCGGTGTACTACCGAAACTCGCAACTCGCCCTACGGATTCAGTGCTTTCTGGACTTCATCCAGGGCAAATTGGCGGCTTATGCGACTGCGGACTTCAAGGGTTGATTCGTGACCCTGCGCAAGAGTGAATTGGGCAACGCTGTCTGTGCCACCGGTCGGGTCCAGACGGGTCACAGGCCAATGACTTGAGTGCTCTGGGTATCACACCGGTGCGTTCTACTTTGTTGAAAGCGCTAAAGTGTCGTTCATCGACATGACCACAGCGATTGTCCAATCGCTGGCCGGGCCGCTCTCAATTCCGTAACATCCGCTCCCTCTTTTTTCGCCTGTATTCTAGGTTAGCCATGAAACCCAAACATCTGCGCGCCGATACCCTGGCCGGACTCACCACGTCTTTCGCCCTGCTACCCGAATGCATCGCCTTCGCGCTGGTTGCTCACCTCAATCCATTGATGGGGCTTTACGGCGCTTTCATCATTTGCACGTTGACCGCGCTTTTCGGTGGGCGGCCGGGCATGGTGTCCGGCGCTGCGGGGTCGATGGCCGTGGTGATCGTCGCGCTGGTGGTGCAGCACGGTGTGCAGTACTTGCTGGCCACCGTGCTGTTGGGTGGGTTAATCATGCTCGCGTTCGGGTTGCTGAAACTGGGCAAGCTGGTGCGCATGGTGCCGCACCCGGTGATGCTCGGCTTCGTCAACGGCCTGGCGATCATCATTGCCTTGGCGCAGATGGAACACTTCAAGAGCGGTGACGACTGGCTCAGCGGCACGCCGCTGTACCTGATGGCAGGCCTGGTTGCCGTGACGATGGCCATCGTTTACTTGCTGCCGCGTCTGACGCGCGCCGTGCCACCGGCGCTGGTGGCGATTCTGGGTGTTGGGCTGGCGGTTTATCTGCTCGGTCTGCCGACCCGCACCTTGGGCGACATGGCGCACATCGCCGGCGGTTTGCCGACGTTTGCCCTGCCAGACATTCCCTGGAGCCTGGAAACCCTGCGCATTATCGCGCCCTACGCGATATTGATGGCGTTGGTTGGCTTGCTGGAAACCCTGCTGACCCTGAACCTCACTGACGAGATCACCGAGAGCCGTGGTTACCCGGATCGTGAGTGTGTGGCGCTGGGCGCGGCCAATATGGTCTCTGGTGTGTTTGGCGGGATGGGTGGCTGCGCCATGATCGGGCAGACGGTGATCAACCTCAGTTCCGGCGGTCGCGGTCGGCTGTCTGGTGTGGTGGCCGGGGTGATGATTTTGCTGTTCATCCTCTTCCTTTCGCCGCTGATCGAGCGCATCCCGCTGGCCGCATTGGTCGGGGTGATGTTCGTGGTGTCGCAGCAGACATTCGCCTGGGCCTCGCTTCGGGTGTTGAACAAAGTGCCGCTGAACGATTTTTTGGTGATCATCGCGGTAACGGTCATTACGGTGTTCACCGATCTGGCCACCGCGGTGCTCTGCGGGATCATCATTGCGGCGCTCAACTTTGCCTGGCAGCAGGCCCGCGAACTCTATGCCGACAGTCATCTTGAAGTGGACGGCAGCAAGCACTACCACCTACACGGCACGTTGTTCTTCGCCTCGACTACGCCTTTTCTCAATCAGTTCGACCCCGCCAACGACCCACCCGTCGTCACGATTGATTGTCGCCACCTGAGCTTCGTCGACTACTCGGCGATAGCCGCGCTAAAAACGCTGCGAGAACGCTACACCAAGGCCGGCAAGCACCTGCGCGTGCTGCACTTGTCCGAACGCTGCAAGAAATTGCTCAAGCGCGCTCGCGTAAATCACGACTAACGCCTGTCCCTGCAGGTGTGATGAAAATCCACCTGCCTGATTTTCATGACCTACGACCTCCCATACCTCTGCACGACATCTCTTACCCCTCCACGAAAATTACTTTCGCCTCGTTTGAAAATCACACCTCGAAATGTTTTATGAGTTTCACAACCCATTCGACGTGACCCTTTCGAGGAGTACCGCATGACACCTTCTTTCGGCTATTGGCTGCTGGTTTACGCTGCCATCGCCATCATCGCGCTGATCGTTCTGATCGCCCGTTACCGACTCAATCCGTTCATTGTCATCACCTTGGTGTCCATCGGCCTGGGGCTGCTGGCGGGGATGCCGCCGTCGGGCGTGGTGGGGGCGTACGAGGCGGGCGTCGGCAAGACGCTGGGCCATATCGCGTTGGTGGTCGCACTGGGCACGATGCTCGGCAAAATGATGGCCGAGTCCGGCGGTGCCGAGCAGATGGCGCGAACGTTGATCGACCGCTTCGGTGAGAAAAATGCCCATTGGGCGATGGTTTGTATCGCGTTCCTTGTCGGACTGCCGCTGTTCTTCGAAGTCGGTTTTGTACTGCTGGTGCCGATCGCATTTACCGTGGCGCGGCGCGTGGGCGTGTCGATTCTGATGGTCGGTTTACCGATGGTGGCCGGGCTCTCGGTGGTCCATGCATTGGTGCCGCCACACCCGGCGGCGATGCTGGCGGTGCAGGCCTATCAGGCCTCGGTGGGGCAGACCTTGTTTTACGCGATCCTGATCGGGATTCCGACCGCGATCATCGCCGGTCCCTTGTACGCCAAGTTCATCGTGCCGCGCATTCAACTGCCGGAAGATAACCCGCTGGAGCGTCAGTTCCTTGAGCGTGAACCGCGCGACCGCCTGCCGGGTTTCGGCATCACCATGGCGACTATTCTGCTGCCGGTGGTGTTGATGCTGATCGGCGGCTGGGCCAATCTGATTTCCACGCCGGGCAGCGGTTTCAATCAGTTTCTGTTGTTCATCGGCAATTCGGTGATCGCCTTGCTGCTGGCGACCTTGCTGAGCTTCTGGACGCTTGGCCTGGCCCAAGGCTTCAACCGCGAATCAATCCTCAAATTCACCAACGAATGCCTGGCACCGACTGCCAGCATCACGTTGCTGGTGGGCGCGGGCGGTGGCTTGAACCGGATTCTGGTGGACGCTGGCGTCACCGACCAGATCGTCAGCCTGGCCCAGGTATTCCACCTGTCGCCGCTGTTGATGGGCTGGCTGTTTGCGGCGTTGATGCGCATCGCCACCGGTTCTGCCACGGTCGCCATGAGCACCGCGTCGGGGATTGTCGCGCCTGTGGCCATTGGTCTGGGTTATCCCCATCCAGAGCTGTTGGTGCTGGCGACAGGCGCGGGGTCGGTTATCTTTTCCCACGTCAATGACGGTGGCTTCTGGTTGATCAAGGAATACTTCAACATGACCGTCGCCCAAACTTTCAAGACCTGGACAGTGCTCGAAACCATTATCTCGGTGGTCGCCTTCGGCCTGACCGTGGGTCTTTCTTATCTGCTTTAGCCGGAGCCGCCTGCCATGGACATCCTCTACCAGATCCGCGTCCGTCAGGATTCCTTCAGCGCGGGTGAAGGCCGCATCGCTCGGCTGATGCTCGACGACGTAGGATTTGCCTCCGCCGCCAGTCTCGATGAACTGGCGCATAGGGCGGAAGTCAGCACCGCCACGCTCTCGCGTTTTGCTCGTACGGTCGGCTGCCGCGACTTGCGCGATCTGCGCCTGCAACTGGCTCAAGCCAGCGGTGTCGGCAGTCGCTTTTTGGACCCTGCGAGTGCGCCCGAGCAATCGGCGTTTTATGGGCAGATCGTTGGCGATATCGAGTCGACCCTGCGCCAGCATCTGTCGGCGTTCGATGAGTCGCGTTTCGCCGATGCGGTGAAGCTGCTGGGCAAGGCGCGGATGATTCACGCCTTTGGCATGGGCGGTTGCTCGACGTTGTGCAGTGATGAACTGCAAGTGCGGCTGGTGCGGTTCGGCTACCCGATTGCGGTGTGCCACGACCCGGTGATGATGCGCCTGACGGCCGCCAGCCTCGATGCCGAACGTGCCGTCATTGCCTGTTCGCTGACCGGCATCACCCCCGAATTGCTCGAGGCCGTTGAGCTGGCGCGCAGTTACGGCGCACGAATCCTCGCCATCACCCGCGCCGACTCGCCGCTGGCGCAATTGGCTGATGTGCTGTTGCCGCTGCAAGGCGTCGAGACCTCGTTCATCTACAAACCTACGGCGGCACGCTACGGCATGTTGCTCGCCATCGACGTGCTTGCCACCGAGTTGGCGCTGGCCAATCCTGAAGACAATCAAGAGCGTTTGCGGCGGATCAAACTCGCCCTCGACGATTATCGCGGCGGCGATGATCACTTGCCGCTGGGAGACTGACATGATGTACGACACGCTGATTCGCAACGCCCTGATCATCGATGGCAGCAACGCCCCCGGTTATCCTGCCGATGTGGCAATTCTGAACGGCCGCATCGAGCGTATCGGCGACTTGCACGATGCCTGCGCCACCGAAGAAATTGACGCCGCCGGCCGCGTGTTGGCGCCAGGTTTCATCGACGTGCACACCCACGACGATACCGTGGTGATCCGCCAGCCGCAGATGCTGCCCAAGCTCAGCCAGGGCGTGACCACCGTGATTGTCGGCAACTGCGGGATCAGCGCTTCACCGGTGAGTTTGCGCGGCGATCCTCCCGACCCGATGAACCTGCTCGGCACCGCAGCAGCGTTCGTTTATCCGAGGTTCAGCGACTACCGCGCAGCCGTCGAAGCGGCGCACACCACGCTGAACGTGGCCGCACTGGTTGGTCACACGGCACTGCGCAGCAACCACCTCGACGACCTGTTTCGAGCCGCTACGCCCAATGAAATCACTGCGATGCGCGAGCAACTGCACGACAGTCTTGAGGCTGGTGCGTTGGGCCTGTCCACGGGGCTTGCCTACGCCAGCGCCTTCTCGGCGTCCACCGATGAAGTGATGCAACTGACCGAAGAGCTGACCGCGTTCGGCGCGGTTTACACGACGCATTTACGCAGTGAATTCGAGCCTGTGCTGGAGGCCATGGATGAGGCGTTCCAGATCGGTCGTCATGCGAAAATACCGGTGATCATTTCCCACCTCAAATGTGCCGGCGCCGGTAATTGGGGTCGCAGTCCGCAACTACTCGCGTCCCTCGAACACGCGGCGAAAACCCACCCGGTGGGCTGCGACTGTTATCCCTATGCCGCGAGTTCTTCGACGCTGGACCTCAAACAAGTCACCGACGCTCATCGCATCACCATTACCTGGTCAACGCCGCACCCTGAAGTGGGCGGCCGTGACCTGATGGACATCGCCGCCGAGTGGGGCGTGCCGCTGCTTGACGTCGCTCGACGCCTGCAACCGGCCGGCGCCGTGTACTACGGAATGGACGAGGCGGATGTACGAAGAATCCTCGCGCATCCGCTGTCGATGGTCGGCTCTGACGGATTGCCGGAAGACCCGTTCCCGCATCCGCGTTTGTGGGGCGCATTCCCTCGCGTGCTCGGACATTTCAGTCGCGATGTAGGGCTGTTTCCGCTGCACACCGCCGTGCACAAGATGACCGGGTTGTCGGCGGCGCGATTTGGCTTGAAGGAACGTGGCGAAATCCGTGAAGGACATTGGGCGGATCTGGTGTTGTTTGATCCTGTGACGATTCGCGATGTGGCAGATTTCAATGATCCGCAACGAGCAGCGGAAGGTATCGATGGGGTTTGGGTCAACGGTGTCTTGAGTTACCGCGACGGGCAGGCGAACGGCAGAAGGGAGGGGCGGTTTCTGGCGCGGCAAGGGGACTTGCGTGACGGATTCCAGTAAACATTCCGAGTGCTGCGTCACAGCGATGGCACATTGAGACTAAAGAAAGCCATCCCCAAGCCGAAGCGCTGACATCTCGCCCAGCTACACTCTGGGCCTTATCAGTCTGGGAGCAACGCCATGAGCTTCGGCAAAACCACCCCGATCCTGCGGATTTTTGATGAAATCAAGGCCGTGGAGTTCTACGTCGACTTCCTGGGATTCAAGATCGACTGGCAGCATCGTTTCGAACCCAACTTTCCGTTGTACCTGCAAGTCTCCCGTGGTGAGTGCGTGCTGCATCTGTCCGAACATCACGGCGACAGCACACCGGGTTCGGCGTTGCGGATCGAGACCGATGAACTGGAGGCATTTCAGCAACAATTGCGGGCCAAGGAATATAAATTCGCACACCCACAGATCCAGGCCATGCCGTGGGGCAGCCAGGACCTGACCGTGACCGACCCGTTCGGGAATCGGTTGGTGTTTACCAATGCGATTTGCGTGTAAGGCCGTTCGGCAGCCCTGATGATCGTCCCCACGCGGGCGCGTGGGACCGATCAGGTGTGATTACACCCGAAAGTGGCTGACCATCATCTGCAACTGATTGCCCAGCCGCGCCAGTTCAACACTGGCTGCAGCCGTTTCATCGCTGGCGGCGGCGGTCTGTTCGGACACGTCGCGCACGTTGATGATGCTGCGGCTGATCTCTTCGGCCACGGCGCTTTGCTGCTCGGCGGCGGCGGCGATCTGCTGGTTCATCGACTGGATGTTGGACACTGTGCGGGTGATATTTTCCAGTGACACGCCAGCCTTGCGAGTCAGCGCGACGCTGCTGTCGGTCAGCGTCCGGCTGTTGTTCATCACCGCCGACACGTGTTGAGTGCCGTTCTGCAGACCGGCCACCAGGCCTTCGATCTCTTCGGTGGACTTCTGTGTGCGCTGAGCCAGGCCACGGACTTCGTCGGCAACCACGGCAAAGCCTCGACCGGCTTCACCGGCACGGGCCGCTTCGATGGCGGCGTTGAGTGCCAGCAGGTTGGTCTGTTCGGCCACGGCTTTGATCACGTCCATGACGCTGCCGATTTTGTCACTTTCCCGTTGCAGCACGCTCATGGCTTCGGTGGAACGCGCCACTTCGGTGGCCAGACGTTCGATCTGGGCGATGGCTTCGTTCACCACCTTGTCGCCTTCGCGGGCTTCGCCGTCAGCAGCGGCCGCCGCTTGGGAGGCTTCTTCGGCGTTGCGCGCGACTTCTTGCACGGTGGCAGTCATCTCGTGCATGGCCGTGGCCACTTGATCGGTTTCGATCTTCTGGCTGTTAACCCCGGCGCTGGTTTGCTCGGTCACGGCGGATAGCTCTTCGGCAGCGCTGGCGATCTGGGTGACGCCGTCGCGGATGCCGCTGATCAAATCGCGCAGGGTCACACCCATGCGAGCGATGCCTTGTTGCAACACGCCCAGTTCGTCGCGGCGAGTCACTTTGACGTCCTGGGACAGGTCGCCGCTGGCGATGCGTTCAACCACGGCCAAAGTGTCGCGCAGCGGTCCGGTAATCTGGCGGGTGATGATCACGGCCGCAACGATGCCCACTAGCAACGCCAGCAAGGTGCTGATCAACTGCAGCGTGCGAGCCTGGGCGCTTTCGACGTCACGGCGGTCGAGCTGGATCTGATACAGCTGGTCGCTCGACGTCACGATGGCGGCGCCCTGTTCGGTCATTTCCTTGCGCGCCTGCACCGCCTCGCTGTTCGCCGCTTTATAAGCCTGCAAGGCGCTGCGGTAGTGGGTCAGTGCGGTTTCCAGTTGACGCAGCGCGTCTTGCTGAGTGTCGGCGAAATACACATTTAAGGGTTTAAGGCTGGCGATCGCCCCGTCCAGCTGGCTGACGGCTTTTTGCTCAGTCTCGGCGTTGGTGGTCGCGGTGTAGCCGCGGACTTCGTAGCGGGCTAACAAGAAGGCTTCCCTGGCCTCCGTAATGGCCTGGAATTGTTCGAAGCGCTGGTCGCTCAGAGGCATCTGCTGCACGCGGGTGTTGATGGCGTTGATCAGCGTGTTCGCGGCGTCGGCATTGGCGCCCATGGCGTCGCGCGCGCTATTACCGGTGCGGTAGGCGCTGCGCATTTTATTCAGGGATGTCTTGTAAGCGTCGATGACGGCGCCCTGTTCTTTGAGCAGTTTGAGGCTTTCCGAACTCTTGAATTTCACCAGCAGCGCTTGTTGCTGAGCGGAAAACGCTTCAAGCGTGGTCTGGACGTTCTGTGCGGCGGTTTCGTCGCCGTTGGTCAGCATGTATTGCAAGCGAACCACACGCAGCTTGGTCAGGCCGGCATTGAGTTGAGTGATGTCGCTCATCCAGTTGCTGCGGTCAATCAATCCACCCAGGCTCATCCAGCCGGTCAGGGCGAGGACGCAGGTCAGGGCCAGGACCAGGCCGAACCCCAAGCCCAGCTTCATGTTTACGCTGATATTGCCGAACCAGTCATTCATCAAAAATCCTCCAGTAACGTTGTGCTTCTAGATCGTCGGTTGGCTGGAAGATTGTTGTTTTTGGTAGCCAGCAAGATGTGTAGCAGGACTGTATCGGCCGTCATTGCGAGAGCTGAATGGTTTTTGTAGGCCCGGCGTGTAACAAGACCTTTGGGCATTCTTAAGCTTTTTTTCACATGAGTTTCACCGGCTGCCGACGCCAGCCTCTCTAACCTCGCGTCAACGAATGACAGTGATGCGTGCCGGCGAGGCGGTTTGATGTGGAATTGAGACTGAGTCTGTTCGGGATAAAACGCTCGATTGATCTGGGGCGTTTTGCCCGCTATCGCAATGCGGCTGTCGTGCTCGCCTCGGCGTTGTTGGTGATCCCGCTCACGATGTGGCTGTTGCAGCCGAGCGCGGTACCGGACCTGGCCCACGGCAACGTGGCCGGTGCCCGGGCGTTGGCGGCCGATTGGGCCAAAGGCAACGTGATCGTGCTGGTGCGTCACGTCGAGCGCTGCGATCACTCCAACGCCGCCTGTCTGAACAGCAAGGATGGCATTACCGATCGCTCTCGCAGCGTCGCGGTGGATGTGGGTGCGCAGTTCGAACAACTGGGGCTGAACAAGGCTGATATCTACAACAGCCCCCTCACCCGCACAGCGCAGACCGCTGGCTATATGTTCAACAAGGTCGGGGTCGGTGAAGAATGGCTGATCAATTGCAAGGGCACCATGCTGCGTGACACTTTGGCGCACAAGGTTGCCGGGCGAAACCTGATTTTGGTGACCCACAGCGAATGCATGTCGCAACTGGAGAAAGACCTCAAGTTGCCGGCCTCTACGCTGGGGTATGGCGCCTCTTTGTTTATCTCGGCCGAAACGCCTCAAGCACCCCGCATGCTCGGTTTCATCGAAGCCTCGGACTGGCGCTTGGTGACCGCCGAATGAATTCACTTTCTGGATCAGGACACACGATGCTGACGTCTTCCCGTTATCGCTTTTATTGGGTGAATTTTGGCATTCCGCTGGCCTGTGCGGCCGTGGTTTTCCTGCTGTTCGACCTGACCAAAATCGACATTGCTTTCAGTGATCTTTTTTATGATCCGGTCACGCAGACGTTTCCGCTGGACCATGTCCACCTGTTCGAAAAGATCACCCATAAATGGGCACGGATCATCCCGAACTGGACCGGAGAGTTAGCAATCGTCGGCGCCTTGCTGTCGTTTCTCTGGCCGCGCCTGAAGGCCGAAAAGCATCCGAAAATCATCGCATTCCTGGAAAAAATCAAAGTCGCGCCAGTGCTTAGGTTCGCGAGCAAGCACCGTCGGGACTTTCTCTACGTGGTGTTCGCGTTCTCCATCAGCACCGGCGTGATCCACTACCTCAAGGGCCACACCAGCGTGTACTGCCCGATCGAAACGACCCAGTACGCGGGGAAAATCGAGCATAAAGAGTGGTATCAGAATTTCGACCTGCTGAAAGTCGCGGGTGATGGGCGCTGCTGGCCAGGCGGACATGCTTCGGGCGGTTTCACCATGCTGGCGTTGTACTTCGTGGCGCGTCGTTACCGCTGGCGCTATTCCAAAGCGGTGATGTACGGCTCGCTGCTGCTCGGTTTCGTCTACGGCACGACGCGAGTTCTGCAGGGCTGGCACTACATGTCCCACACCCTCTGGGCCGGGATTTTCGTATGGCTGGCGTGTTTGCTGACAGCGCTGGCGTTCTATGGGCGAGCGCGGCTGGAGCAACCGGTGCTCCAACAGGCTGCGGGCGCCATCGCTGAACCGCTCATTGATTTACCAAATAGAAAGGCAGACGGCCGACCCGCGTAACCTTCAGCCCTTTCAAGGGGCCGAGCAAACGAAGTATTACGCGAGACGTCTGGACCAGCGTTGTTCCGGTGCTTCAAAGCGATCATTGATCAACGCCGTCAACACATGATCCTGCCAGCGCCCGGCGATACTCAGGTAGGCCTTGGCATAGCCCTCACGTTCAAATCCAAGGCGCTCCAGCAGCCGCGCACTGCGTTCATTGCCAGGGATGTAATTGGCCATGATCCGGTGCAGCTGCTGCTCATCGAACATGTAGCCGATCCCCGCTTCCAGGGCTTCCTGCATCAAGCCCAGGCCCTGATGAGATTCGTCGATGTGGTAACCGAGATAGCACGCCTGAAACGCCCCGCGCGTGATGCCGCTGAAGTTGCAGGCGCCGATCATCTGGCCGCTGCCCGGATCCAGCAACGCGAAATGCACCGCCAGACCGGCCTGGAAAGCGCTGGCTTGCACCTCAAGGCGCGGGCGGATGCGTTCAGGGCTGTGGTAATCGACGGGGCGAATCGGCGACCACCGGGCGAGATGTTTCAGATTGCGCCGGTAGAAGTCGCTTTCCAGCGTCGCCTGTTCAGGGTCGAGCACCGCCAGCGTCAAGCGTTTACAAGGCAGGGACAATAGTGGCATAGGGCGCTCCGGTTCACGGGGATCGTCGCGCAAGCATTGCGTGGCCAGCGGGGAAATACAACAAAACAACAGGCAAAAAAAAGCCCGCGGGAGGGCGGGCAAACCGTAGTTTCTTGAATGAGCGAGCGCAATGTACCCGTTGGTGGAAGATCAAGGGGTGAAGAAAAATTCATGTCGATGAGTGCCCGCCGCTTCACGCGCTTGAGACACGCCTACGGCAAATGATCCGCCGCAAAGTCCGCTTCCGAGCGCGCCCGCAAACGGCCCTTGCGGCAGGCCTGCTGGAATTGTTCGAAGTCGCGCTCATTCTGCCCGGTGTAGCTTTGCGCATATTTGAACAGCGCGTCGGCCAGCGCATCGCTCTTGCCGATGTAGCCGCTGATATGTGCGGCATTCCCGGATGATTTGGCATGGGCGCGGGCTAACGCGCGGCCACAAACGCGTCCGTAGGCGGCGAAGGTGCGAACTGCGGGAGCCGTTCTTGCTAGCATCCTTGCCTCGCTTCAAGCGGTCTTTGAGGGTGGTTATGTGGGCGCGTTTGGTCTGTGTTTGAGGCATATGCGAACTGAGTGTAGAAGGGCATCGGGTCTTCATCCGAAGTGTTTGGGCTTTGACCGTGGGAACGAACGGGAGCCACTTCGCCAACGAGCATCCTTCAATATTCAGTTACCTCAAATGCCCTCAAAACCCACCCAGCCTCACCAGGCATCAAGGTGTACTGAACCTGCCGAATTTTCCCCGTCCTGTCCGCATCGGCATCCGAGCTGTCATAAACCGGGAACCGTTGCACCAACGCATTTTCCACCACCGCAAACTCATCCTCGCCCTGGTAGCCCACCGCTGTTTTCGGGTTCTCGCTGACAGGTGCTAGATAAATCTCGCTCAGCGACTTCTTGTGGTTGGCAGCGTAAGCAATGAGCTCGCCCGGCATCCCGCGTTCCGGTGACCTGATGAAGACGTAAAGCTCTGGAGAGCCATTGCGATCAAGGTCGGCGACTTCTGCTCGGACGATGGTGCCGGTAATCGGGCGTACGATCTCTGAGTTATCGATTTCCAGACCTTGGGGTGCAATGCGCAGAGCACGATTTCCATCGACTGACACGCTCGTCACGTGAAAGCCAATGCCCTGTAATTCAAGTGTCTGGTCGAACGGCTGGTTGCTATCTGTCGCATCATCCGAGCTCAGGTTTAATGAAAGGCTGTAGTTGGCCACTTCATCGCGTCGAGCGGCGTTGCGCATCAGGTATACCTGAACCGTATATTCGCCATCGGCGGGCAATGGTCCCAGAAAGTGATTGCCCATGATCGATCCGTTAAACAACGCGTAGTCCGCACTTTTCGCGGTGATGTTGAAGTAGGCAGAGGCGCTGGAAGACTTGAAGTCCACGGTCATCATTTGGCCGGCCTTGGCGTTTAGAAGGTACTGAACGGTGAGCGGGCCTTTGATGGAGCGGGCGAACCTGACGGTCTCAGCGCCCTTTTTGAAGGTGACCTGCTCGACACGAGGAGCAATCTCGGTGGCGGCGTGTACAGACACAGAAACCATGGCGGCCAGAACGGCTGCGATCCATACGTTCATGTTGATCTTCCTGAGTGAATGGTTGCTCAAGCGATTGCAGGTAAACCCGCAACATCAGGGTGTCATCGTTGGGGGCGGGGTGCCAGCCGAGTTGTTTCTCGAGACCGTGGCGACGCTGGGCAGGGTGCCGATGGGTGTCTGGATACCTTCGATGAGCCAATGAGGTGAGACGAAGCTGGGTGGACCTCGATGGTGATGAGGGCTTGGCGCATGGGCCTCTCCGTGGGCGGTCGCAACGACCGTGGTGGCTGGGCCGTATCCGCTCCATGAACCCCACATTCCAAGCGAATAGCTGAAGCCTGATGCTTTGCTCCCGATTTCCTTCAGGAGCCAGCACCATGATGCGACCCGACGCCAAAGTCGAGAAAGTCTACCTCTATCCCAAGCCCGTGGACTTCA
>NZ_JBTEYL010000038.1:0-31486 GCF_054330215.1 Pseudomonas sp. Ma2-10
AAATCGGTCACGTTGTTAGCGAAATGAGCGGTCACGCGTTAGCGAAATGGTCGGTCACGATGTACCGAAACGGGCGGTCACGATGGGCCGAAATACGCATCAAGTGACTGAATCTCGGCCTTGGTGAGCGGCCATTCTGCCGTCGATACCGCCCCGAAAACCCAACACCATTTCCATCATCGATTTCGCGGTGGATGACCAAGCGTTGCTCGTCCTTGACTGTGAATCGTTGGCGTCGACCAGCGTTATGGCCAGTGATATCGCCGCCCAAATGAAAGGCCCGCAGCGAAAGACGATGCTGCTGCAACAGGTGATCATGATGGGTGAGTTAGCGGTCAATCCCGTACTGGATAACCACAAGCCTGGGCCGTCGCCAGGCACTGTAACGAGGGGGTTGCCCCCTCGTTACAAATGTTGCATGAACGAGCATGAATCACGACTGGCGAGGTTCATCTCAACAACGTCGGACCTGCGTGGTAGGTCCCACCAACTAGAACAAATCTTATCTGGCGTTCAACTTCTTCAGTTCTTCATAAGTCGCCGACTGTACAAACCAGAAGCCGGAGATGATGCACCACGTCAGAGTGCCGGTAACGAAAACGCCTGCCCCGGACCAGAAGCCCTGAACGAAGATCATGACCACTGCGGCGATCCAGATAACGGCCAGTGCGACGTACAGAACTACGTTGTTTACACCAATTACGAACTCTTTCACGTCTATTCCCTTTTTAATGATTGTCCTCTGACTCCTTGCGCAAGGGTCAGTGGGCGGCATGATAGGGAGATAGCTGGCTGTTCGCCAGTCATGTCACGGCCTGTTACTCAAATCGACCAATGAGCAAAATCATCTTTCAGCCCCCGCGCCGAAAAGAACAACTCAACGATACTTCACCTCATCCTCACTCGTGACGCCATACCACCCGCTATGTAACTGCATGAGCGACGTGCCTGGCAGGCAGATTTCCAGGTTCTGGACTACTACTGACAAGCCCATTTCCTTATCCCTGTCAGGAGTATCCCTATGTTGTCTCACTGGTTTCTTGCGGCGACCCACCTCTTGGCTGTTGCCTTGGGCCTCTGGGCGGTGTTCACCCGAGGGACGGGGTTAAGCCGTCTGGTCGTCGGTAAGGGGCAGGTTCGCAGCGTGCTGGTTGCCGATAACGTATGGGGCATCTGTGCGGGTATTTTACTGATCACAGGTTTGATGCGGGCCTTCGGTGGGTACGAAAAAGGCACCGACTATTACCTTCATCAGCCGTTGTTCCATCTGAAGATGACGCTGTTCGTGATCATTCTGCTGCTTGAAGTGGCACCTATGATCACCTTGATCAAGTGGCGGATCGCCTTGGGCAGGGGTGCTTCGATTGACCAGGGTCGAGCCAGGCTGTTTGCACGCATCAGCCATATCGAAGCGCTGTTGTTGATGTTGATGGTGATCGCGGCCACCGGCATGGCGCGCGGTGTGACCTTTGGCTAATAACGGCGTGATTCGTCGGGGTTAAAGCGAATAATCTGACAGCCACGGCATAGCCGAAGCCGGTAGCATTGGCTTCACGTCATGGGGGAGGAGGCGAGTGCTCAGCAAAATGCCGAGCATGAATCTTTAGCCAGCCATTGCGTTGTAACGAACGGGCTGGCTACTGACTGCAACAGGCTTCAGGGTGTCTGCGGTTTGTCTGGAGCGGTGAGGCCAGCCTGAATGCGCTGATAGATTTCTTCGCGATGAACCGCAACGTCTTTCGGGGCATTGATGCCAATTCTGACTTGCTGGCCGCTAACGCCCAGAATGGTGATCGTAATGTCATCACCAATATTTATGCTTTCACCGACTTTGCGGGTGAGTATCAGCATGGTCTTCTCCTTGATTGCTTTGTAGGGCACCTGATTCGGACAGTGCAGAGGTCGGTGGTATGTATAGATTAGTGCGAAGTCTCACGGTTTGGGTGCCTCTTTCTGACGCGCAGATGCTGCATTAATTCCCAGGGCGTAACTATACAGAGGCCGCAACCATCATTCTCGTTGTTTTCAGGCCATTTTGCGGCATTCGGGAAGTATTCATGGATGCTAAAATCGCCGCTTTAAGCATTCTGAGGGACGTGTTGTGCGCAAAATGGTCTTGGTAATCGCGGTACTGGCGCTGGCGGGATGCGGTGAGGGCAAGAGTGTTGAGGCACAAAAGCCGCAATCGGCAGCTGCGGCTGCACCTTTGGTGGTATCCGCGCCACAATGGGATCTCGAAGTTCGAGGCGAAACACCTCAGGCGGTCAGCGATTTGAGCGGCTGGCTGATTGAGCACAGTTTTGTTTCCAATATCGTCAAGGAAAATGGAAAGACCCGGATTCTGCTCGGGCCATTCAGTTCTAAAGCCGAGGCCGACGCCAAACAGACAGAAGTGCGCGCGGCGCTCACCCGGGCGAAAAAACAGAGCATCGAATTGCTGGTTGTCGAGCATCCAGTGATCCAGTAACGGGATCAAATACTGCGACCTTGGTGTCTAGTTCGACCAACGCGGCCAGGCCGTAGATGGACTTTCGAAAAACTACCGGCTTTGGGTAAATTTCAACGCTGACGCTGGGACGCATCACGGTGATGGGCTCCTGATGAAAATCGGGAGTACAGCATCATGTAGTCAACTATCCGCTTGGAATGTGGGGTTCGTGGAGCGGATACCAGGTGACTGCCATTCCTATCGCGACCGGTGAAAACGCAGGCTACATGAGAACCTTATTTGCGACGCGCGACACGAGTAAGCCCAGTATAGCTAGCATTGTTAATTCAGGTTTTTTGCGGTTTCCACTCGGTTTCTTCCGTTATGTTTTGCCTTGTAAAGCATCTCATCCGCAATTTTAAGTACCCCTTTGACGTCTCCAGTGTCACGGTTCCAACATGCCACACCTAGAGAGATAGTAATGTGACCTACTGTCTCAAATTTCATTTGCTCGACTTCTTTGCGAAGGCGTTTAGAAAATTCTTCAGCTGATTTGGAACTCAAGCTTGGTAACAATATTAGGAATTCCTCCCCGCCAACTCGGCAGACTACATCATCATCGCGTGAAAGCGTTTTCATTGTTTTTGCAAGAATAGACAGAACTTTGTCTCCTGCATCGTGTCCGTAAGTGTCATTGACGGATTTGAAATGATCGATGTCCAGAGACACGATGGCGAAATTTTCGTTTTCTGATTGCATAATGTCCAGGGCCATATCCAGTCCGCGTCGATTGTGAAGGCCGGTTAACGGGTCACTGTTGACATCCAAAAGCAGTTTATTAATTTTGTAATGTACTCGTTTGAAGCTGGATAGCAGCGCTCGCTTTATTTCATTGGATTCAAAGTACCAGGAACGAATTTTTTGGATGCGCTCGGCGGCAGCGGGTCGATCCATGTGCTGGGCGCTATCAGCAAGTTCCCGTAAGGGTCGAGTGATTTTCTTAGTGAACCACCATATTAATAATAGGATTAAAAATGTTAGAGGTAGCGTGTTAAGTAGAACCTTGATCATTAATCCATTCAGTGGCGCCAGGGTGGCTTGTGTTGGCCTCTGTGTGACGACCCCCCAACCGGTGCTCGATACTATGGCGTAACCAGCCAGCATATCGATTCCCTTACTATTTTGAAGGCGCATATTTCCCGTTTCGCCACGAGTTATTGCATCGACGGCTAGGTTTTTAATAACTTTCGTGCCTACCCGATCAGGACGTGGGTGATGTAATAGCTGTCTGTTATGGTCGACTACATACAGGTAAGAGCCGTCGCGATAGTAGTGCTCGCCAAGTAAGTTGTTGAGAATATTTTTTTGCTTTAAATAGATGCTGCCGCCAATATAGCCTAGGTATTGGCCTCTGTCGTCGATAACAGGGCTCGAAATAAAAATCAGCAGGTTGCCGGCTACCGAAATATAGGGTGAACTAATCAGTGGTCGCTTTTCATGTATGGCCTCTTTAGCTCCTGGGGACTCAATTGTTTTTCCAAGAATGTTAAGGGTGTCAGGGGAGGTGGCTAATACCTTCCCATTCATATCGACAAATACGACGGAGTTGAAACTATTCGTCTGCAAGCGCAGCCGATTGGCTTCGACCATCAAGACAGTTGTATTTTTGAAGTTTTTTGTAAGCTCTTTAGCGCTGTAGGCTAACTGTTGTTGCGCCGATCTTAAAAAATCATCAATGCTGTCGGCTAGTTTTCTAGAGTAAACGCGATTGCTCTCAAGAGTGTTGTCAATTAGCAGTTGATGCTGGACACCGTAGCTCGCATAAAACGTATTGAATTGGAACGTCAGCGCGCTGAGAAGAGCAAGCAACAGTATTAGGCGACGTAAATTCACACGAAAAAAAGGGGAGGTAATAATTTTGGAGGCCATTGAGCCAAATCCACGCTGAGAGGGCAGGGGTCATATTAGAGCATCTGTCTCTTTGTTTCTGTGTTTTGGGTTTTTTTTTACGCGGAGTGCCGTGATGCTACCGCTATAGGCCTCAATATGCGTGACCTGTGGGGGTAAGTATGGCTTCAGATTTTTATTGGCGATTTATCGGAAAATTGCGCTTTGAAGGATACAGAGCAGAAAAAATGTTTGTGAGCGAGGGTGTCTGCTGCTAAGGCTCCAGTGGTGCCCACTGAATGGGCACCACTTCCCTTTTTCAAAGGATTCAGGATGATGGGTTGCCCCGTCAATCATACAGGAGCTTTTTTTTGATTTTGACCTTGAGGCAATACTCTTAAATAGAGGGTCGGCATACTGCAACTCAGTCTTTTAGAAGTATCTAAGCTGCGGGACGTTTTGCTCGCGCTCTGTGCCGCTGAGCGTTTAAAACTAGCGTAAGTAGGAAGTGCTCGTATTAAGCTATGGTTGAAGTGGTTTGATTTTTTTATCTAAGGTGAAATGGTCAGCGTCACGAAATGCAATCAGCAATAAACTTCCTGCGAAGATGATCAGTGATGGGTAGAACAACGCATTGGATCCTTCGAAAACCCAACCCCATGGGTCTACGACTGATTTTATAACGACTAGAAGCGATGCGCCGTTGAATAGCACCTGTATGGGGTAAACCCAACGACGAGCAAAGCCAACAACGATCAGCAATCCAATGAGTATTTGAACTACTCCACCCAATTGCAGGATGCTTTCAGTTCCTAAACCAAAGTAATACTTGTTGGCCACCGCCACGCTGTGCCCTACGTTAACAATCTTATCTGCTCCCCATATGACCAGTAGCCAGCCAAGTGAAACTCTTAGTAATAGCAGTGTCAAATTTTTCATTACAGTACCTCGATGTTTGTATGTGGAATAAATTGTTTTATTAGCGCAATGACGGTCATCCTATGGTCGTTAGCTTGTTTATGAAGCTTTGATCAAGTCGATCTTTCCACCATCCAAATAAACGCCCCTGCGCTGTTATCCCCGCCCAACTCATTAATGCCCCGCCCTTACCATCTGCCAACAGTGCCAATGCGTGGCGTTGAGGCACAAAATTGCTGAGCTGTTGGTTTTCTAAAGCCGCCGCTAAATTCTTCGCGAGTAACGGCCCCTGGCGTACCGCATAAACACCGTTGCGCGGGCAATCAGGCAGGCTGGCACAATCACCGACGGCAAAAATGCGTTGATGGGATACGCTTTGAAGCGTTGGGCTAATCGCGACAAACCCGCGTTTATCATAAGCAAGCACTGCCTCTTTCAACCACGGCAGTGGTGCTGCTCCGGAGGCCAAAATAATTCGCTTGCCGCGCCAAACGATCTGCGATCCACATAGCAATGTATCGCCATGGACTGTATCGACTGCTGAACCCTCGATTAGCTCAACATTAGCACTCACGAGGCACCGGATTGCCTGAGCCCTCAGCCCTGGCGGATGCCCGGCCAGGATCTTTCCGGAACTGATTAGTGTTAATTCTGAAACGTGAGATGCAAGCGCAAGAGCGAGCTCAACCCCTGCGGCACCGCCACCCAGAATTGCTAAAGGTTCAGGAGTTTGCTGCCAAAGGTTCCAAGCACGGACGAGTCCCACGAAGGGCTTCACGGAAACTATCTCCAAATCGCAAGCTTCTCTGCGGAGTGGTGCTAGCGTTGATCCAACGTTTAGAGATAACCATTTGGCTGAATAAGCTCGTCCATCAGCAAGCTTCAAAAAGTTTGAGGCTGGATCAATGCCCGCTATTTCCCCTTGTATCAGTTCAATCCCTGCGCTAGCACAGAGTGCAGGTAGAGGTATTTGACATTGATCTGGCCGATACCTTCCCGCCAGCAAGCCCGGAAGCATTCCCGAGTACCAAGCCGATGCTCCATCGCTTATGAGAGCGATACGTCCGTGAGGCCGAGGAGCAGAAAGCCACTGGCGAAGCACCCCCAAATGGGCATGGCCAGCTCCTGCAAGCAGGAGGTCAAATTCCGCGATCAAGACGGTTTCTCGTCCGTATTGAAGCCAGACTCAATACGCTGGATGCCGCCGAGGCGCCATCGATGAAATTTTGAAAGCCAGCGCAGTGCTCCGATGGGGGCATGAGCACGCTTCCATTCTCCGGCAGCGTATTTGTTCGCTTCAGCCAAAGTAGGATAGATATGGATCGTGCCGAGTATTTTGTTCATGCCGTAGCCGTGTTTCATGGCCGCCACGTATTCGGTGATTAGATCACCTGCATGCTGCCCTACGATTGTTACGCCAAGGATCCGATCCTTGCCAGGTTCAGTCAGCACTTTGACGTAACCGTAGGCTGCGTCATCAGCGATAGCCCTATCTAGATCATCAATGCCAAAGCGGGTGACTTCGTAGGCAATGTCTTGGGAATTAGCTTCTTGCTCATTCAAACCAACACGTGCCACTTCTGGGTCAGTGAACGTTGCCCAAGGAATCACCCGGTAGTCAACTTTAAATTGCTTAAAGCCCCTAAACAGTCCATTCACTGCGGCATACCAGGCTTGGTGCGCTGACGTGTGGGTGAACTGATAAGGCCCCGTGACATCCCCTACAGCAAATATATTGGGGAAGCGCGTTGCCAAGTATTCGTCGGTACTCAGAGTGCCATTGCCGCGCACCTCCAGAGCAAGCTCTTCAGCGCCGAAATCTTTTACATTAGCGACCCGGCCTAAGGCCAAAAGCACTTGATCGAAAAGTATTGTCACTTCGCTGTTGTCCGTGAGATTTAGGCAAATCAGCTGCTGCTGGCCTTCAAGCACCTCAAAACGTATAGCCTTATGCTGCACCCTAATATCGACACCATCTGCCCTGAGGCTTGTCATAACGATGTCACTCGCATCGACATCTTCACGGATCAATAGTCGCTCAACCATCTCGACTTGGGTCACAGCACTTCCAAGACGCTGGAATGCTTGTGCCAACTCACAACCGATGGGCCCACCTCCCAGGACAAGTAATCGCTTTGGTTGTTCGCGCAATGCCCATATGTTGTCCGAGGTAAGAGGAGCGATGAGCTCAATACCTTCAATCTTGGGTATTAATGGACGGGCTCCAGTGGCGACAATGATGGATCGAGTGCTTAGGGCTTTACCATTGACCTCGACTGTCCAGGGAGAGGTGATCCTCGCTTCTCCCTCAATGACTTCTACGCCAAGCTCGGTGTAACGGTCGATGGAGTCATGTGGCTCGATTTCCGACACCACGCGCTGAATACGTTGCATGACTGCCGCGAAATCAACCTCGCCGGTCACGGACTTAAAGCCCAGGCTTTCGGCTTTTTTAAGTTCGTGGGCAAATTTGGCAGATCGGATGAGTGCTTTAGAAGGAACGCACCCCGTGTTCAGGCAGTCGCCCCCCATCTTGTGCTTTTCGATCAACGTGACATTTGCTTTCACTGCTGCCGCTATGTAAGCAGAGACCAAGCCACCGGAACCCGCACCAATAACCACCACGTTACGATCAAACCGTTTGGGTTTCTTCCAACCTGAATACACCTTCCGAGCCTTGAACCAATCCAGAACCTTGCGAGATAAAAGCGGGAGCAATCCAAGCAGTAGGAACGAACCGATCAGACTTGGCGAGAGGATGCCAGCCAATGAGTTGAGTTGACCCAGTTCGCGACCGGCATTCACGTAAACCAGCGTGCCGGGTAGCATGCCCAACTGACTGACCCACCAGAATGTGCGTACAGGCAACTTGGTCAACCCCATAGCCAGGTTGATCAGTACGAAGGGGAAGATGGGCACCAATCGCAAGGCAAACAAGAAAGATGTGCCTTCACGGTCAACCCCTTGGTTTATTCCCACCAGGCGCTTACTGAACTTGGCTTGTACCCAATCTCGCAGAACAAAACGACTGATCAGCATGGCCAGTGTGGCCCCAAGCGTAGATGCAAAAGACGCCAGAAGCGTACCGCCGAATAAGCCAAATAATGCGCCACCAAGCAGCGTCATCAGAGCCGCACCGGGTAGCGAAAGAGCTGTCACCAAAACGTATATAAAGAAATACGCCCCCCCAATAAGCCAAGGGTTGGCAGCCACTTGATCACTGAACGCTTCCTGCTGGGTTTTGAGGTGTGTCAGATCGAGATACTGGCCTAGATCGAAAATAAAAAATGAAGTGATCAGAGCAGCTATCACTACCAAAAGTATGAGTTTACGAACGTTCATGGGAGTGGATCCTTTAGCGCAGGAACTGAACATTCCTGAAAGCCGCCCAGCAATGCTGATAGTGGAAGATCGTCAGTTCCGTTGAGCAAACGATCACGATAAGAAAGCGCTGCCGGGCTCTGTGAGGACCACTGCCGGTCGAAGTCTTGGAGAAAGGCCTCATGGTCGTATTCAAGCGAGATCGCTTCGACATAGAGCCCGAGCAGTTGGGCGCGATAAAGCGCCTGGGGATGTGGTGTGGAAGCTATCCGTGTAACAAGTCCTTTGCGTTCTCCGCTGAAGTTAGGAATGCCGGCAGAACCGTTATTGATTACCGCCCCAGAACTCCAGTTTAAGGCAGCGGGAGAGCCGGTGTGACTGGTGGCGAAGACATCGATTTTTCGTTCCGCCATCCAATCCGCCAATTCCTTTTGGCGATCAACTAATCTTAATGCCTCGCGTGAGCACTGCCAGCCGGCAATCGAGCGCTCATCGCCATGGCTGATGGCGACTGTACGCCCGGCGACTTCGACCAGCGCATGGGCAGGACGCAATGCAAGTGAAGCCCTCAATGAAGGAAGAGTAGCGAAGGCCTCACACAGTAATTCATGGATAGCGTTAGACCGCTCGACCGTGAGTTCTGATACCTCCTGCGGATAGGCACACCCGCATCCTGAACCGCTGTCTTCTGCGCGAACTAACTCAGTTTCGACGTTACCGCGAAGAAGAACATGAGGGGTAACGCGATTCTCGAGCCTGTAAAAAATGTCTGGATCACGATCAAACCAGTGCAAGTCTCCGTTGAATACAGCACGAGCCTCTGGCTCATCGGCTAGTAACATTTCCAGTGCTTCTAACGCATGAGTGTTTCCGTAAAGGCCACCCACGACGTAAAGCGTTTTGCAGCCAAACTGTGCTGGGCCGTTGAATGCCGTGGTCGGCAACCTGTAGTCCAGAGGGCAGTCGCGGCCGGGTCGCATGAGTTTACTGGACCGACTCATATCGCGACCTCTTAGCTAGGTAACCTGGGATCAAATAGCTCAATATGCATAGCGCTAATCCGTAAAGGTTGGTACCCAACAGCAGGGCATATTTCCCGTCACCGATAGCCCAGCTTTGAGGTATCCAGCCCAACGTAAGTGCGATGCCTAGAGCAATACCGCACCAGAAACTCAGATGGAATCCCAAGCGAGTCGGAGTCACCACTCCATGTAAAACGAACACTGGCGCGAGACCGATAACCATCGTGCCACTCAGGGTTGTTGCTTTAAGAATGTCGGTTCCGGTGAGCATAGGAATGTTGCCCAAGACGGCGAACATCACCATCGCAATCATTCCCACGCCGATTGCCTTCTTGCCTAGGTCACGACCGGCTAACAGCGGCAGCTCTCGACCCACTAACTTGGCCAGGCTCGAAAAAGTGGAGTCGAGAGTGGAACCTGCTGCGGAGACCATTACGACGGTCATCACCATCAGAGCGACTACCCCCATGGATTTCGCCAGTGCCGCTGGGACGTTATCGGAAACACCTATTCCGGTTAGGGTGGTGTGTACGCCAATCAAACTGAACGCAAGAATGGCAACAAAACCCAGCAGGCCGGCAACGAAGAAAGACCTACGCATCGTTCGTTCTTCGCTGATGAAGCCACGATCCGTCAGGACGGGATCATGAAACGGATAACTGAATATTTGGAGCCCTGCGACCAGTAATAAATCAACACCAGAGCTCATCGCCCAATGACTGGTACTCATCAACTCTTTGGTGCTGTGCTGCGGTAAAACCAAGCCAAGCACCCAGACAAGGGCAATCAAGAAAACTCCTGCTTGGGCTGCGTCGGTCATGATTGAACTGCGAAGTCCACCACGCAGGCTGTAAGCCAGCGTCACCACGGTGAACAACGAGGCGGATACGATAAACTCAGTGCTGCCGGACGCACCGTAATAGCCACCAACCACTGCGGTGTTGCTCCAGACCTCGTTAAAGAGCCTGATCAGAATCGCCGCGCTGAAAGCCAGTGCCGCAGATCGACCGTAATGGGTGGTCAGAAAACTGACCAGTCCCGTCGCTCCAAAACGTCGGCGCAGCCTGAATATGACTAAACCTGCCAGCGGGATCGAAAGCCAATACGTGGCATAAGCCAGGCCACCAATCAATCCATAGCTTGCGCCCAAGTTGGCAGCGTTCGTCACCGACTTGGCGAAAATCCAGCTGATAAAAATACTCGATGTCACTAACCAGGGAGCCGCGCTACGACCTTGGGAGTCTTCGCCATGGAAGAAGCCCCCCAGGGTTACAGCACGAGGTGACAATGCGTACATGATGAGGCCGTAAAACAGTAAAAACCCCCAGAAAAACACACCCAACAGGCTATTCGGCTCCATTGACCTCTCCTTAACCCTTCAATGCGCCATCACAACTCGAACCCTGACCAGCTGTGCACGCAAAGCAGTGATCTCGGGTGCTTATTAGGTTATTTTCCAGGCTCGAAGATTCGAGCAAATCACGTAGATGAGGCCGGTCACGGCCAATCAGATTAGGCATGAGCATCGGCAGGTCTAGCATTTGATTGAAGTCGCAGTCGTAGAGGTAACCTTGCCAGTCGACGCTGACCAAATTCCGGCACATGACGGCATCCAGATTCTCGGGTCGATAGCTGTCTCTGAGCAGTTGCATGTAATTATTGAACTGCCCCTTGCTAACGAGTGTGCTTCCAAATCGGGCAATGGGTTGGTTGGTAATAGTCAGGAGATGGTTGAACTGAATGCCAAAATCTTCAGCCAGGTGAGCTTTGTAATCAATCTCGAGCTGAGCCTGCGGCGGGGGCAAATTTGCGCCTTGAGGGTTGTAAACAAGATTCAGGATTAAGCCGGTTTCGGAAATACCGTACCCGAGATTGTTGAGCTTCTTGAGACCTTCAATACTGGCGTCGAATACCCCATCACCTCGTTGCTTGTCGACATTCTCACGGGAGTAGCAAGGCAGAGATGCAGTCACCTCAACTCCTTGCTCTGCCAGGAACTCCGCTAAGCCTTCATACCCGGGCTCACTGAGAATCGTTAAGTTACAGCGGTCAATGACACGCAACCCTTCTCGCCGAGCATGGACAACGATTTCTTTGAAGCGGGGATGCATTTCAGGAGCGCCCCCTGTCAGGTCGAGGGTCTTCACTGGATGGGCGTCAATAACTTGATGCAACAGCGCCAGACTTTCATCCGTCATGGATTCCGTGCGAGTCGGGCCTGCATTGACATGGCAATGCAGGCAACGCTGGTTGCAAAGGTAGGTGAGGTTGATCTGCAAGGCTTCCAGATGCCCTCGGCGGAGGGGCGGAAAGCTCAAGGTATTCAGAAGCGGTAACATTGCGTGCATGGCGATAGGTACTCTACCCACTTGCTGACTATTGGGTTTTTCAGTCCGTAAGCCAGGAAAATTTATGTATTTCAGTATTGAACGTCGACGCTAGAAGCCTGTTATCTGTCAGAAAAAATATTGGTTTTGATTCATCACGCGCCCCGACAGCCAGTGCGTGGACAAGGTGCAAGCATCATTTGATGCCCAGTGGTCGATCCAGCGACATCGCACCACCACCGCGGGCGACGATGAGTAATAGCAAGCCTGCCCAGGAAAGGTGTGTTGGCCAGGCATCGGGATAGACAAACACCTGAATTACAAAAGTCATACCCAGTAATGCAAAAGCAGATAGTCGTGAAAACAGGCCCAGGACAAGAAGCAGTGGAAACAAATGCTCACTGTAGGTCGCGAGATGCGCGGCCAGTTGGGGAGAGATCAGTGGCAGTGCGTATTCGGTGCGGAACAACTCATAGGTACTGGGTGTGATCGTCAAAAATCCACTGACTTTGGTGCGTCCTGACATAAAGAACATGGCGGCGATGGATAGACGAGCTATTAGCACCAATAGCGAGTCACCAATCATCAGGCCAAGTCGATCTGCAATGCGGTTCCACATGCCGCGCAAAGATTTATCGGCTGTGGACGAAGTATTTCGTGTTGCGTCCATGATGTGCTCCGTTGGTTAAGTCGGTGTTAAGTCTTCAGGAAGCGCTATGGGTGTTTACAGCGACGAACGCGTCGGCACTCAACAAGCGGGCAATGAGGTCAGCTACATCTAAATCAGGCTGAACCTCAAGCGCTTTTCCTGCGGCTAGTTCTAGCGGCAAGTGCGCCGCGCAGGCGTCCAGAAACGTGCAATCGGCAGCACTGGCTGCCGCCCAACAAACCCGGCCCTGCTTGCGCGTCAGAAGCGCTCCTTCGCCGCGCCAGTCGAGTTCGTCAGGCATATCGCGCTGTTCGCGATTGAAGCGCCAGATGGTGTAGGCCGGGTGGTCTGGGAACCAGGCCCAACGGGACGCTGCTCTCAATATGAGCTGGCTACGGGACAACTCCTTTTGAGACAGGCTCGCTAACGCGCTCGGATTAATGTCGGGTTCATCTTTAGCGCAATGGACTTCTGTCCAGAGTAGATCCAGGCGCGCGACGTCACCCAGATAAGACATTTCTCGCGCATGCTCAAAGGCGTCGAGAAAATCCGGAAAGTCAGTGCCGTAGTGCAGCAACCGGGAATCCGTCGGGGGAGACTGCCGGGCATAGATCGCTGCGGCAGCCTTGAGCCAGTCTGTCCCGACCAAACGCTCTATGGTGGGAAAGTTCGCGAGTAATGCGTCCGTGGCTCCTTTCAATACAGTATTGCGGTACACCAAAAAACCAGGCTGTTCGATCAGAGCAGTCATTTCAGTCGAGTCACGCCCATATAGCGCATCGACGAATGCATCCTGAAAGCTTTCCAGTGATGTGTTCATATCGTCACTGCCGATGGTCGCTGCTTACCGATGTTCAACAGAGTCTGTGCCCTGTCTCTTTCAGCCAGCAAGACGTCGAATCCTGGGATATGGTCGTCGCGCTCGATCAACGTCGGGCGCATGCCGATCCGTTCGATAACGCGTTGATACAGCGACCAGACGTCATCTGCGATTGGAGCATCGTGCGTGTCTATCAGCAGGCGTGTATCCCCTGGATCCACTGCGTGGCCCGCCAAATGGATTTCCACAATCGCCTTGGCCGGGAAGGCATCCAGATACGTCGCGGCATCAAAGCCCAGGTTATGCGCGCTGATATGCACGTTATTGACATCCAGCAGCAACCCGCAGCCAGTTCTCACGCTCAGCTCGGTCAAAAAATCGAGTTCGCTGAATTCATGACCATCCAGGTTTAGGTAATGAGTGGGGTTTTCAATTGCGATATGACGCCCCAAGGCGTCTTGTGTCCGTTGGATATTGCTTACGATGCGTTGCAATGCCTCGACCGTGCGAGGGAATGGCAGAAGGTCAGGATGATACTGACCACGCCATGCTGACCAGGCCAGGTGTTCGGAAATCAATGCAGGTTGAACGTGATCTGCCAGCGCTTTAAGGCGCTTCAAATGGTTTTCGTCCGGCGGACAGTCGGCAGCAAGCGAAAGTGAAACGCCGTGCAGCGACAGCGGGTGTTGACTCCCGATTGCCTCCAGCCATGCGAGACGAGGGCCACCACCTACCATGTAGTTTTCCGGATGGACTTCGAACCAGAGACCCTCTGCCCTGCAGTCGAGTGCATCTGGGTAATGATTCGATTTCAGGCCGAGTCCGGCCCCCATCTGGCGTTCAGTTTTCATGGTTGGCGTGCCCCCGTGCTATCACGATTACTTAGATTCGAGCGAGCCCATGCCTTTTGGCGTCTTGATGGAGGTACAAGTACCTGCAGGGACGTTTTTCCAGGCATTAGCCTGGTAGTCTACTTTTGCGGTGCCAGCACACGTAGTACCTGCGCCCGCCTTGCAATCGTTATGGCCGGCCATCGCGACGCCGTAACATTTCTCCATAGCGCCTGCGGCAGCAGGAGTCTCTGCAGCCATAGCACCTGCTGCGAATGTAGAGAAGGCAACAGCGAAGGCGGCAAGTTTGAGATTGTTCATGGTTGTATCTCCAAAGGAAAGAGGTTGGTCGTCGCATCAGCGTTTGAGCGCTGTGCTTGCGATCCAAAAGGTAGTTCGATGGTTTTTCCCATTCGGTTACAGCGACCGTAAAATATTTCTCAAACCTGTAAAACTGATTCGCTAGTTACCTTATGCCGATAACCGCATGTAAAATCCGTTGCCCGTCACTGAGGCTGGCTTCATGCAGGAGCGAGATTTTTTTACCTTTCGTGTAACCAGAGCGAACGATGGAACGAACTACACATAACGACGTATTGCGCAGTCGAGAGCTCCACCTTCAGGCTCTATTTGTCGCAGGTCTGGACGGAGATGAGCGCTCTTATCGAACGTTTTTATCGGAGTTAAGTGGTCACCTTCGTGGTTTTTTACGCTCGAGACTTCAGCAGCGACCTGGTGAAGTCGAGGATTTGCTGCAAGAGGTTTTGCTGGCCGTTCATAATGCGCGCCAGACCTATCGGATAGACCAACCGCTGACGGCGTGGGTTTTTGCCATTGCGCGTTACAAGCTCATCGATTTTCTCCGAGGAAGGTCACGTCACGACGTGTTTAACGATTCCCTCGACGATGCGGCAGAGCTATTTGCCGAGCCACATCTTGAACCTGCGCAGGCCAGTCGCGACTTAGGCCGGTTGCTTGAGCAGCTACCTGAGCGTCAGCGTCTACCTATCGTGCACGTAAAAATAGAAGGGCTGTCTGTTACTGAAACCGCTCAAATGACGGGCTTGTCTGAGTCTGCGGTGAAAATAGGCATACACCGTGGGCTTAAAGCACTGGCATTAAGAGTTAGAGGTACACGATGAATACTGATGATTTTATTTCCCTGCTTGCGTTGGGCGTGACCCCGATTGACCGCAGGACGCTCGCTAAGCGATTCAGCGGCGCGGTGCTGGCCGGCCTCTTCGGCGCAACTTTGCTGGTAATAGCAATAATGGGCGTTCGGCCAGACTTGGGCCAAGCCATGGCCACACCGATTTTTTGGGCGAAGATCGCCTTTCCGCTCTGCTTGATGATCGGTGCGCTGAGCATGGTAATGAGGTTGGCTAGACCCGGAATAGCCTCGGGCCCCGGTAAAGTTCTGATCGTTGCCGCAGTCGCTTCGGTGTGGGTCGCCTCTATCTATGTCCTCTTGGCGGCCCCGCCTGACGACCGCGTGGCGATCATCCTCGGGGAGACCTGGAAAGTATGCGTGCTCAATATCACCATGCTGTCAATTCCGGGGTTTGTCGCTGTGTTTTGGGCGCTAAACGGTCTCGCACCCACCAACCTGACGCTGTCAGGTGCTTGCGGTGGATTGCTAGCAGGCTCAATGGCAACGATTGCTTACTCCTTTCGCTGCCCCGAGATGCAGATACCATTTTGGGGCGTGTGGTACTTGTTGGGCATGCTGGTGCCGACCGTATTAGGCGCATTACTCGGTCGACGCTGGCTGCGCTGGTAGCAGATCGTGAGCATCACCCGTGCTGGTCAGAGATATCTACCAACACCATCAGCTCAGGCGATGCGTGATACCGGACGAATATTGGGATCAAGCAGATGAACTCGCTGAACAATCATGATCCATGCCTGGTACTGCTTTGTAAGCGACCTGCGTTGGGCCACTCAAAACAGCGGCTGGCAGAGGGCGTTGGTAAGGAACGCGCCCTGGTTATCGCTCAGTTGCTTCTCGATTGCGCAATAGAAGATCTTTTAGTCTTCTCGGGCCCTAGAGCTTTGGCTCCTGATCAAGCACAACACCAGCAATGGGGGCAGGCTCTGTGCGAGAACGCAGTCTGCATTCCACAGAATGAGGGAAACCTCGGTGAGCGCTTGAATGCATTGGATATGCAACTCCGTAACTTGGGTCACCAGTACCTGGTTTACATAGGAAGCGACTGTCCATTGTTAGGCCCTGACGACTATCAACGTGTGAACGAGCAACTTCAGCACTCAGATACAGTGCTCATGATGGCGCAAGATGGGGGCGTTGTTCTTATGGCTTCCCGTAAGCCTTGGCCGCCCTTGAGCGCATTGCCTTGGAGCACTCAGCATCTCGGTCAAGCGCTTGTCGAATGTTGTCGGAGTTCGGGCCACTCGGTTTCACTGGCGGGTGAGTTATTCGACGTCGACCTCCACGACGACCTAAAACCCTTGCTAGAGGCATTGGCTGACGATGCACGTCCTGCGAGATTAAAACTGAAAAACGCGGTGTCAGATCTACTGGAAGCATCAGATGCAAAATAAAGGCTCTGTCAGCGTTATCGTGCCTTGCTGGAATGACGAAGCTGCGCTTGAAAAGCTGCTCAGTCATTTAAATCTAATGGCAAAAAATGAGCGTGATTCACTACAGCTGATCGTGGTTGATGCGGCCCAAAGCGCGAGCTGTCTAGACATTTGTCAGCGCCATGGTTCGCTTTGGGTACCTGCATCACCCTGCCGAGGTGAGCAGCTTCGCTTGGGGGCAAGCCACGCAGTTCATTCGATTCTCTGGTTTTTGCATGCTGACGCCCATCTGACGTGTAATTGCCTGCCTGCTATCCGTGATGCAATCAACTCTGGTGCATCGGGAGGCTATTTCGCATTCAGATTTTTCAATGCCAGTTGCTGGCAAAGCAGGTTTTTAGAAAAACTGATCAATGTGCGTACCCGTTTTGGGATTCCTTACGGCGACCAGGGATTATTTTTTCAGCGCGATATCTATCTGTCGTCCGGCCAGCATGATGCGTCACCGTTATTTGAAGAAGTCAAACTTGTGAAGCGCGTCCGCGACCAAGGTCGATTCGTAGAGCTGAGTCGTGGTGTGGGGGTTGATGCCAGGCGTTGGCAGCGCGATGGCTGGTGGCGTCGTTCATTTCGTAATCGGTTGCTCGCGACAGCTTATTGCATAGGGGTCCCTGCTTCTCGATTAGCCGCTATTTATAGTTCACGAAAATAACCACTTCGTCCGGTTTAACCAGATCCTGTATGGGTCAGTTTTCAACCAGCGCCAACACCCAGGCTGGCTGATAGACCCAAATACCGACAGCGCGAGATCCTTGAGCGCTTCGACAAGCTCGCAAAAGGTTTTGCGGTGATGGTCTCATCGGCCTGTGTCATGCTTCAAAATTATGGCGAGATAGGAAAAGCAATCTTGGCTCCCTTATCTATTCGGTTACGGCAGCATGGAAGACATCCCGTTGCTAGGGCTCGAAAACCTACTGGCATGTTTCTCGAGTGCTGTAAATTTCCGTCTTACAATACGAGCCTTGATGCCCAATGAAATTACTGCTTCATCCCGCCAGGTCTGTCGCCCTGGTTTTCCTAGCAGCGATACTGGCCGGCACCGCGATTCTAATGCTACCGATATCTCACGCCGAGGGTATCAGTGCCTCTTGGGTAACTGCCTTATTCACTGCGGTATCGGCCGTCTGCGTCACTGGGCTGGTAGTCGTGGATACCGGTACGTACTGGTCGATCTTCGGCCAGTCGGTAATTCTGCTACTGTTCCAGCTCGGCGGCTTTGGCCTTATGACGGTGGCGACGCTGCTCGGTTTGATGGTCAATCGTGGTTTTCGGCTGCGTACCAAAATGGTCGCACAGTTCGAGTCACGCTCTTTGGGGTTGGGCGACATCGCAAGCGTGGCCAAGTTGGTGCTGATGGTGACGCTCGCCTTGGAACTCACCCTGACCATGTGTCTCACACTCAGATTACACCTGGCCTATGATCTGTCATGGGGGGACGCGGCGTGGAGCGGTTTGTTCCATGCGGTATCGGCGTTCAATAACGCGGGTTTCTCCATACATTCCGACAGTCTGATGCGTTACGCCTCGGATACTTCGATTTTGGTGCCGCTTATGGCAGCGATCATTATCGGTGGCATAGGCTTCCCCGTGCTTTATGACTTGCGCAGCAGGTTTAAGGATCCCCGTCACTGGTCGCTGCATACCAAACTCACCCTGGTTGGTACGGCAATCCTTCTGCTATGCGGTTTTTTTATATTGATGTTGTTCGAGTGGACTAACCCGGCCACTCTCGGCCCCATGCCCGTGGCTGACAAAATACTTTCGGCGGCATTCGCTTCCGTTTCAGCGCGTACCGCAGGGTTCAACTCCATCGATATTGGCGCATTGACCCATGAAAGCTGGGCAGTGCACTACTTCCTGATGTTCGTCGGGGGTGGCAGCGCGGGAACAGCAGGTGGCGTCAAAGTAGGTACTGTCGCCATTCTGGCCTTGCTGATCGTCGCCGAAATTCGTGGTTGCAGTGACAGCCAGGCATTTGGTCGGCGAGTGGGAGCCCCGGCCCAGCGTCAAGCCATCACGGTGCTCGTGCTGGGCAGCGCTATGATTGTGTTGGGGACGCTCTTTCTCTTGCGTGTAACAGATTTCCCCACCGACCAGATCATTTTCGAAGTCATCTCGGCGTTTGGTACTGTCGGCCTGTCCACCGGGATTACCGCTGAACTTCCCGAGTCGGGCCAACTAATGCTGACGTTGATGATGTATATAGGGCGAGTTGGCACTATCACGCTCGCCGCGTCATTGGCCTTGGGCGCGCATCGCATGCCCTACCGCTACCCAGAGGAGCATCCAATTGTTGGCTAAGTTGTTTACTGAGAATTTCGCCTTTTCCAGGGGCGATAGTATTGTGGTGATCGGCCTCGGTCGCTTCGGCGGCTCCGTGGCTCAATCGCTGATGCGGCTCGGTCACGATGTAATGGGCATCGATCAGGACGCAGAACCGGTCCATAACTGGGCCGATATCTTGACTCATACGGTTCAGGCCAATTCCACTAACCTGGCGGTCTTGCGCCAGTTAGGCGTTGCCGACTTCGCCCATGCCATTGTGGGTATCGGCTCCGATCTGGCCGCTAGCCTGATGACCATCGTGGCATTGACCGAACTGGGTGTCCAAGATATCTGGGTCAAGGCCCAGACTACCGAGCATGGACAGATAGCTCAGCGGATTGGTGCCCATCACGTCATTTATCCCGAGAAGGATATGGGCGAGCGGGTTGCTCAGCTCATTACCGGGCGGATGATCGATTTCATCGAGTTCGACGACGGCTTTGCTATTGCCAAGATCCACGCTCCCTTGCCTAGCCAGAACAGCACCCTGGCCGACAGTAATATACGTAAAAAATTTGGCGTGACAGTCGTTGGGTTGAAGCGCACCAATCAAGACTTCCAGCATGCCACCCCTAGCACCCTGATCCGGCCTGGTGATTTGCTAATCGTGTCCGGCCCAACCCATCTGATCCAGAAATTTGCGGGTCGCTAGACATAACCAGTGCGCGACGATCGGCTGACTCTGTTGAAGAAACTCGGATTATCAACTGGCCTGAACGGATGATCGCCCACGCCCGTTTGTCGATGCTCATCATTGGCAAAGCCCGCGGACGAAACGGGCGCAGCTTTCAAGATCGGAGGCTGGCAACCTCACTGTGAGCGTTTGCTAGCTGAGCGTTAACTCAATGATTGCCAGCGCTGCGACGAACCCGATGCCGGTTTTTCTCTGATTGAGCTGGCGATAGTCTATCGTTGAGCTGAGAGGCCAATCTACGTACGCCCGATTTCTCCGATGGCATTGGGGTATGCATCGTCGACTGCCAATCTTGAGCGATAGTGCTATGCGCAGAATAGTTAGCTACCTTTTTACTAGCCTGCTTTGGGCCGGGTTGAGTTTTACCACTATCGGCGTTCAGGCAGACAGTTCGAGCCTGCCGTTGCAACCTGTCGCCAGCATCGATCTGCCTCGGTTCATGGGTACCTGGTACGAGATCGCCCGCACTCCCAACCGGTTTCAGAAAAGGTGCGCCGGTTTCACCCGCACCGATTTCCATCTACAGGTCGACGGTACGGTGCAAGCGGTCAACCGGTGTCGATTGCGCGATGGCCAATTGCATCTTGCTCTCGCCACTGGTCGGCAAGTTGGTGCTCTGGACTCTCCCAGACTCAAGGTGCGATTCGCACCCGCGTGGATGTCGTTCCTCCCAGCGGTGTGGGGGGACTACTGGATTATTGATCTTGACGAACAATACCAATGGGCCGCCGTCAGCGAGCCAACTCGCAAATACTTGTGGATTTTGTCGCGAACAACTCGGGTAGAGCCGAAGACTTACGCGTCACTACTGGAAAGATTGAAAGACAAAGGCTTTGCAGTGGAACGGCTGCTGACGACACAGCAATAGCGTCGGACGGCGTATGCATCGGCGACCTGATGTGCGGCGTGTTTCAAGGTGGTTGTCGCGTCCTGGCTTCCTGAATGATTTCGGCTTTGAGACGCTATTCGGTGACAACTCGGCAACCGCAGACACCTGTCACTTTCCCCTATCTCTCAATTGAGGCGTGTAGCTGAAAGCGAGCACAAACTACCTACTGGATAATTACTGGAACTATCCGCGTCGCATTGGAGGCTCGCAACTACCAGATAATTGTCAAAAGTTTGCTAGAATATGTGAGCAAATATCTCGTTTTTACCATAGGAACAGCGGGGCTATCAGACCAACGCACGCTGAAGCGTGTCAATACAAGGAGATGATCGTGCAGAGAGACCCTCTAGACGATTCACAAAAAAAACCTAAGTCACCCAGCGGAGAAGGGATACCAGCCCCGAGCGGAGAGGCCAATCTGATTGACACCGATTACGTCATCGGTCAGGACAATATCAGAGGCGACTTTTCGTTCTCCTTAGATATTCATGGCAAAGTATTCGTCATTTCTGCAGCCACAGTATTGCTTTTTGTCATTATGACGCTGGCTCTACAGAATGAAGTTGAACCTCTTTTCAGTTCTATCCGTAATTGGTTGACCGGCCACTTGGCCTGGTTTTTCATGAGCGTAGCGAACATTTTTGTAGTTCTGTGTCTGGCGCTGATTATTTCGCCTCTCGGAAAAGTTCGATTGGGCGGTAGAGATGCCAAACCGGATCACTCATACGTCGGTTGGTTTTCTATGCTGTTCGCCGCAGGGATGGGCATCGGGCTGATGTTCTATGGTGTTGCGGAACCGATGTCTCATTATTCCGCAGCGATGGGAGGCGTTAGCCTCGATGCATCCGGAGCGCGCGTTGACTGGGCACCACTTGGAGGTGCTGCGGGTGATATGAAGGCCTCTGCCGACTTGGCCATGGCCGCGACTATCTTCCACTGGGGACTTCACCCTTGGGCAATTTACGCAATTGTTGCGTTGTCCTTGGCATTGTTTTCGTACAACAAGGGCTTACCGCTTTCGATACGGTCCATTTTTTACCCATTGCTGGGCGAGCGCGTATGGGGATGGCCAGGGCACATCATCGATATCCTGGCCGTATTTGCCACGTTGTTCGGGTTGGCGACTTCGTTGGGTATCGGTGCGGAACAAGCAGCAGCGGGGATTGAATACCTATTCGGCATCAAGTCCACCAATGTAAGCAAAGTGGTGCTGATTATAGGCATCACGATGATTGCCCTTTGGTCAGTGCTTTCGGGCTTGGACAAGGGGGTGAAGATGCTGTCCCAGATCAATATGGGATTGGCTTTGCTGTTGCTGCTATTCATTATTATTGTGGGACCAACAGTGGCTATTTTCACTGGTTTCTTCAAGAACCTGGTGACCTATGTCGAATACCTGCCCGCACTTTCCAACCCGTTTGGTCGCTCGGATGCTGAGTTCACCCAAGGCTGGACAGCATTCTACTGGGCGTGGTGGATTAGCTGGTCGCCGTTTGTAGGGATGTTTATTGCGCGTGTCAGTCGTGGCCGTACAGTTCGAGAATTCCTGATCTCGGTACTGTTGGTGCCTTCGCTGGTGTCGGTATTGTGGATGACCACCTTTGGTGGGACGGCCATCGATCAGGCAACCATTCAGGGGTTGTCTGGTGTCAAGGACGCTGTACTGGAGCTCAAATTGTTCGCCATGTTGGGGGCGCTGCCACTCAAGGAAATAACTTCATTCCTCGGGATTGTCCTGGTTATTGTCTTTTTCATCACATCATCGGACTCCGGTTCGTTAGTGATCGACACGATAACGGCGGGAGGAAAGGTCGATGCACCCGTCCCGCAGCGGGTCTTCTGGGCCATCATCGAGGGCGTAATCGCCATCGCCCTGCTGTTGGGAGGAGGTTTGGTCGCACTGCAGGCGATGGCGGTCTCCACGGGGCTGCCCTTCGCCATTGTGCTAATGATCGGATGTATTTCGCTGGTCAAGGGCCTGATGTCTGAACCCCGATCCTGATTCGTTGTAGTAGGTAGAAAAAAGGTGCATCTGTGAGGATGCACCTTTTTTTACAGGCGTTTTTTGTGTGTCAGTCCCATAGCTCACCAATGGCAATAGAGGGGGTGTAGTGATTGGCAATTTGTGCCTGCAACAACTCCGCCGTTGCGAGTGCATCAGTAAGGGCATGATGCGCGTGATATTGAGGCAGGTTGTACCGCGTACGGCTATCAGCCAGCCTGATCGACAGAAGAGGGCGGCGAAACAGTCTGTCAATCCAGCCGCGCTGTTTTCGGTGCATTCGCGCCTCCAGTTGCATGGTGTCAATCACTGGGAACTGTAATCCTTCTCCCGTGTGACGGCGCAGCGACTGATCTAGAAATCCCCGTTCGATGGCTCGGTAGTGAACGACTATCACTTTTCCAGCCATGGCTTCCAGAAGCGTCTCCAATACGTCGGGCAACTGCGGCGCATTTAAAATATCGCTGTGTGTGATGTGGTGGAAGGTGACTGATTCGCCACGTAACTCTGACGGTGGATTGATTAGCCAATACAAGGCTTCGCCACAACGTATTCGCTTCAGTGTGAAAGGCAGGAGACCGATACTGACAATGCCGTGAGCATTGGCATTTAGTCCGGTGGTTTCAACATCCATTGCGAGCATTTCAACTTGCTCCAAGGGTGTCTCTGCGTCGACGACGCCGGCCTGATAAAACCGCTTTAGAAGCGGATGCTTAGCTTGCGCTGCAAGTGTCTGGAACCGTGCGACCCAATCTATGCTTCCATCACGTTTCTGAGGATGCGCATTTTTCATCGCGAAGGCCTGATGCTGCCTGGATATCTGAAACGCAAAAACTTCTGCGCATTGCTCAGCACTTGGAACGCCTCCTTGAGGTTGTGACGTTCGCTATTTGAAATACGTTCGGGCTCAATATAGTTATCTGGTTTTTGCCCTTGCTCGATCGCATCGGCTTGGTGCCGAATCCGCACCATGGACAGAAATTCCAACGTGTAGCGTAAATGTTTGATGGCTTCCGGTTGCATGAGTTTTGTGGCGCTGATGGCATCAAGTCGATCAAAGGAGTTCTGCGCCATACTCCCGCAGGCCAAGGCATGAATGCGGATCACATCGGTTAATGGGGCGGTGCCACGACCTTTGAGATTGATCAAATGCTTGTGTTGACCATCCGTTTCCATAACGAACGTGCGGAAAAAGCCCAAGGGTGGCGTTCTATTCAGCGCAATACGGGCCATCGCGTTGAGAAAGGTCGGTGTGACACTCGACTTTTTCGCACACAAGTTTTTTAGCTGCTCGACCAATTCGAGCTCGCCGTAGACACCGTCGAGATCGAAGAAGATACAGCTTTTAAGTAGCGTCGCAGCGTTGGGTTTTTCGATCCACTGGGTGAAATACGATTGCCAGACGCGCAAAGGCTGACGCCATTGATCATTGGTTGCCATGATGCCGCCCTTGCAATAGCTATAGCCGCAGGCAGCAAGCCCGTCACTGACGTATCCCGCAAGTTTTCTGAAGTACTCGTCGTGTTGTTCGGGATCGAAGCGGTCGTCCAGTACCAGCGCGTTGTCCTGATCAGTCAGGAGCAATTGTTCATCACGTGCCATTGACCCAAGCACCATGAAGCAGTATGGAACGGGGGGCGGGCCTAGCTCTCTCTCTGCCAATTCGAGCAAGCGTTGGGTGAAGGCTCGTCCGATACCGGAAATAGCGCTACCGATCATCTGGGCCGTGGCTCCGTCACGCACCATACGGATATAGGTGCCGCGCAAGTCCCGCAGGAGAGATCGCAAACCTGTTACAGAGGTCTGGTTGGAGATACTGTTGACCAGATACAAGCTGCTTTGCGACTCGTGCCGAATAATGTCAGACAGATTGATCAAGCCTAGGGTGCGGCCTTTATGAACTACCGGCAGATGATGGATGTTGCGCCTTAACATGCAGAGCATGGCTTCAAATACCGAGTCATCCGCCTGGATGACTACCGGATCACCTGACATCACTTCAGCAACCGTCATGGCGCTGGCACTACCATTGGTGGCCACTACTCTTGTGCGAAGATCCCTATCGGTGACGATCCCCAGCATCCTCTCAGTGCCCAGTTGACCAGGTTCGAGGACAACCACGCAGGAGACGCTTTCCTGAGTCATCACTTGCGCGGTTTCATGGATGGAAGTGCTTGGGCCAACCCAGACCAAATTGCGGGAAATTAAAGCGCGTGACTTGAGTTGTATCAAATCGCTTGCTCGCCCTTGAGCCTCGACAGCCGACTTGAGTCTGGAGTGGCCTTCTGCTTCGACGAAGTCGGCGAAGCTGTCGTTTTGATCGCAAAGTTCGGCGAACACATCCGCAGGGATAAAGTAAATCAGACTGTCTTCGAGTGCGCGGGCTGGGAAACGCACCTTGTTACTGCGCAATAGGCCCGCCTGGCCAAATATATCGCCCTCCTCAAGACGATTGTAAAGCTCGCCGTTGCGCCGGTAGATTTCTACCGCACCGCTGCGCACGTAGTGCAAGTCGCGAATAATTTCACCGGCTTCAAGAATCTTGCTTCCCGCTTTGAAGTAACTGACCTCAACGCGCTGCGCAATCGCTTCCAGGGTTACTTGCGATAGCGTATCAAAAGGAGCAAACCGGTGAAGATGGTCGCGAATTTCTAGTAACTCTATCTGCATGAAGTCTCGTACCTAACGTGGGTGGAGCAATGGGTGCTGCTCTGTCGTTGCAATTTCATCAGACGCTGCGGTTTTATTCGCGACTGCTCTGTCACCGGCGCCTTGCGCCCTGATGATAGTTGAACCCGCCCCAATAGAGGCCAAGCAATGCTCCATTGTGTGTTTTCTAGTGTATTTCAGTATCGACGAGTACTTTTTTCAGGGGGGATTACCGGGGTACCCGTTACGACTGAGGGGCTGATGATCTGCTTGCAAACGCGCAGGGGCAGCTGTTGCGCAAATTTGAGGAGCAAAAAGGATTCGGAATTTATTTTGTGTCGACTGATACAAAACGTATGTTATGGTCGGCTATAAATCCACAGAGCATATTCAGTCAATGGCCCGCCCTCGTACATTCGATGAGTCAATGGTTCTAACCGCTGCCGTCGAGGCATTCTGGACGCAGGGATACGAGGGCACTTCAACCCGAGATCTCGTCAGATGCACTGGCCTCAATCAGCCAAGCCTTTACAACGCTTTTGGCGATAAGCGCAGTCTTTATCGCCGCTCCCTTGAACACTATCTGGAGAGCAGCGTGCGCGCGCGGATTCGGCGCCTTCAGGGGGCTCCGCACGCAGGAATGGCCATTACTGAGTTTTTTGCTGAAGTGGTGGATCGCGCGCTGAACGATCCATTGAATCGTGGGTGTCTACTGGTGAACTCCGCCCTTCTGGCGAATGGAGAGGACGCAGATTTGCGTCAGGCCGTGGCAGATGAGCTTGAGGCAATTCGCAGATTTTTTGAAGACCGGTTGCATGCCCTCAGCCTGCAACAAGACGGTGCTGTTGGGATAGATGCAAAGCAGGGTGCCAGTCATCTCGTCAGCGTATTGCTTGGTGTTCGAGTGTTGGCAAGGGTTAACCTCGCCCCTGCGTGTGTGACAGACGCTATTGGTATTGCACTTAATAGCCTTGGGCTACCGCCCTTGATTTCTTGCAACGTTCACTGAAAGCCACTACACGGAGTCAACATGATCAAGTTCTACTATCACCCGTCACCCAACCCGGCCAAAGTCGCGCTTTTCCTAGAGGAAACAGGTCTTGCATACGAACTCATCCCTGTTGATACGCGCAAGGGTGAACAGCACGATCCGGAATTTATCAAGATTAACCCCAACGCCAAGACACCGGCACTGGTTGATGACGACAACGTTGTGTTCGACAGCAACGCCATACTGCTCTACCTGGCCGAAAAGACCGGGAAATTCCTGCCTGCGGACACTCTCAAGGCTCGCGGTGAGATGTATTCCTGGCTCATGTTCGTCGCGACCGGTATTGGCCCGTATTCTGGTCAGGCGGTGCATTTCAAGCACTTCGCACCCGAGCCAAAAGAATATCCCGTTACCCGCTACACCTTTGAAGCCTGGCGTCACTGGACAATCATCAACGATCACCTGGCCAACCAGCCTTACATGCTCGGAAGTGAGTACACGCTGGTGGACATGGCCGTATGGGGTTGGGCGCGCGCGGTACCTTTCATTCTGGGTAATGAAGCTTGGGAAAAACTTCCGAACGTCAAACGTCTACTCGACGAGATCAACACACGACCGGCTGCACAGCGTGCTGAAGCGCTGAAGACTCAGCACAGTTACAAGACCGAAATGGATGATGACGCCCGCAAGGCAATGTTCCCTCAGATTACTCAGTAGAAGCGCCAGACCATGATCGACTTGCATTACTGGACTACCCAATTACGTCAGTGATACCAATCGAATGCGCGTTAGATCGTTCGGTTTCCAGTTACTGATTGCTTTACGCTAATTCTAGGGTGGTGGTTGAATCGGTAGGCCCTGTTACAGTCAGGCTTTTGATCAAAAGTTCTGCTGGCATGGGCTTTCCAAGTAAAAAGCCTTGCAGTGTATGACAGCCCAGCCCGGTCAGTAGCTCTTGCTGCTCTGTCGTTTCCACCCCTTCGGCGACAATTTTCAGCCCCAGCGTTTGGCCTAGCGCGATTATCGCTGAGACGATCGCTGCATCGTCGTTGCCTTGAGCGAGTTCCGTGACGAAGCCGCGATCGATTTTCAGTTCATTGGCGGGTAACCGCTTGAGGTAGAGCAGGCTGGAATAGCCTGTCCCGAAATCATCAATGGAAATATTCAAACCCAGTTCTGACAGTCGCTGCAGTATCACTAAACTGGCCTCTGCATCACGCATGGCGGTTGATTCTGTGATCTCAAGAGTCAGGTGTCGGGCATCTAGGGCGTGTCGCTCCAAAGCTTCGCTCACCACATTCACCAGGCTGGGGTGTTCCAGTTGAACGGTAGACAAATTGACCGCAATATTCCAGTCCGAATGACCCCCGTCATGCCATTCGCGCAGTTGCCGGCAGGCTTCGTTAATGACCCAATTACCGATGGGAATAATCAACCCGGTTCTTTCAGCAAGTGGCAGAAATCGATCCGGTGGCACCAGGCCAAGTAACGGATTTTGCCAGCGTAACAGCGCCTCGACCCCGGTCATTGGGCCGTTGGGAGCGATCAGTTTAGGCTGGTAATGCAGGAGGAACTCGCCTTGATCCAATGCATTGTGTAGATCTTGTTGAAGCTGCATTTGCTGATGGGCATTCGTATTCATGGTGCTTTCAAAGAAGGCATAACCATTCCGCCCTTGATCCTTGGCGTGGTACATAGCCGCATCTGCGTTGACCATAAGCTCGTGTGCGGTAAGTCCGTCATTGGGAAACAAGGCGATGCCAATACTCGCTGAGACGTGGAGGCTATTGCGGTCGATATTGTAACTCTTGCCAATACTCTCGATCAGCCGTTGTGCCAGCACTGCCGCATCTTCGGGCTCCCCTGGGTCAATCAACAAAACGAACTCGTCACCGCCCAAGCGGGCTACGGTGTCCTCGCTGCGTTTGGTTCGTAATATTCGCTGCGAAACTTCGATCAGCAGACGATCGCCAGCGTGATGACCATAGACATCATTGATGGCTTTAAAACCGTCCAAATCCATGAACAGAACTGCAAAATGGCGTTTTTCCCGAGCGGATTTCTGAATGGCTTGCTCAAGCCGATCGTTCAAAAGGACGCGGTTGGGTAGCTTGGTCAGGTTATCGCGTAATGCCAGCTGAATAAGTTCGCTGTTAGCCTGATCAAGTGAAGTCGCCAGTACCCTTGTACGTACATCAAGCATGGAAACGATCAAGGCAATGGCGAAAACGGCTAGACTTACAACGATCACCAACACGGCCAGCCACTTGGTATCGATGCCATTGTTAGACGCCCCGCAGAAGCTGCCTGCAGGAAACTGCGCGGCTGCCATCCCTGTGTAATGCATACCAACGATGGCGCACCCCATGACCAGAGAGGCCCCGATACGGGTGTAGGTAGCTCTTTTTGAATCCCTGCGCAAACGGAAGGCAAGCCACAAAGCCGATCCTGAGGCAAGAATTGCGACGATAATGGACAGAGCAACTATCCAGGGAATATAAACCACACTCGGCGTCATCAACATGGCCGCCATGCCAACGTAATGCATAGCCGCAATACCGCAACCCATCAAGACCGCGCCCAGGCACAGACGGGTCCAAGGCAGGTATTTCTGGCAAACCATCCAAAGCGCGAAGGTAGATGACGCGACGGCCATCAGCAGTGACAGGAGGGTGAGCGGTAAGTCGTAGCCTAGAGAAATAGGAAGATTAAAGGCAAGCATGCCAATAAAGTGCATCGACCAGATGCCAAACCCCATGGCGAACGAGCCACCGATAAGCCATAAAGCGGATGCTCTTCTGTTTGAGTCGGATACTCGACTCGCCATATTGAGGGCTGTGTAAGAAGCAAGAATGGCGACAATCAGTGAAAAAGTGACGAGTACGCTGCTATAGCTACTAAGAAGCATGAATCCTATCCTTTAACGTACTTGTCGAGATTTTGATTGATACTGAAGCGCCACTATAAACTGATTTTCTGGACTTGCCCCTACAAAACCGGGCACCAACTTCCCTTTAAATTGATGCATCATTGGGTGTTTACAAACGGCTTAGGCGGTGGGGCAGTCGCACGTGCGTTCATACAGCACTGGCTGGCTGTGGCCAGGAGCAGCAATCGGCCAGAAGCAGGCTACTAAGCCCGCTCTACTTCTACCCTGTTGCGTCCAGCTGACTTGCCTTTATAGAGCGCGTAGTCGGCTCGTGCAATGGCATTGCTGAGTACCTCTTCATCGCGATACTGGGTGATACCGATGGATAGAGACACTCTGACCTTATGGTCTTCGCTTTCAGTTTCCAATGCATCGATCGCTTTGCGTATACGCTCTGCGGTTTCAGCGGCCTGGTCAAGATCCGTGTCCGGCAGTACAGCAAGAAACTCTTCGCCGCCCCACCGGCCAATAAAATCCTGTTCGCGCATTGAGCGTTTGAGTAAATGGCTCAAGCCCTCGAGTACCCGATCACCCGTGTCGTGACCGTATTTATCATTGATCTGCTTGAAGTGATCTATATCCATCAGCATCAGCGTTAGGTTACTGGGGCGTCTATGGTGCCGTGCCAGTACCTTCTCAGTCAGCGCAATCATGTGCCGACGATTGAACAGGCCCGTCAGCGAGTCTGTCGTTGCCATCCGCGCCAAACTCTTGTGTGCACGGGTTACCGTGATCACATAGAACAACGCAAGGTAGCTGAACATGCAGAACACCACGGTAAGGTTGAAAACATGCACAGCTAACAGGGCATTGGAGGAGATGGGCTGCAGAGGCTGGATGTACCACATCAGCACATCCAACCCCACATAGTAGGCCCATAAACAACCGGCGAGTATCCAGGCGCTGTGGGCACGCATACTGACGAAGAGGGCTGGAATGAACATTAGCAAAAAATAGTGGAAACCACTTCCCCAGCCCACCAGTACTGTTCCGAGTCCCGCATGCACTAGCACTTCTGTGCGTATCAGCAGGATCGCAAGCCGGTTGCGTCGCTGGTCAAACGCGCGATAGGCGTAGATATACATTGCTACGCTAACGACATTTATCCAGGCCAGAATGGGAGAGCCCATAATGAGAAAAATAAAGAAAAAGGCGATATCGACGCACCCAGCCACTTGGCAGCAGCGCATGGAAAGCTGCCAAAACTCGGGACGAGCCTCACTTTTGTGTGGGTTTTCTGAGTATGTCTCTTGCATGGTACCTGTTACCTCGAGATCTGGTTAAGTACCTCCCCCTGTTTAGGTTGATCAGCTCGGAAACGGAACAGAGTGGAGTAAGAAGAGGTTATATAAGGGGTGGACTCACAGTACGAGGTGATGCTGCCGTTGTACAGTGGCTACTAGCCACTTTACGAGGGTGGTAACGAAGAGAAACTACGTCAGATGACTACATGCAGTCCCGAGAAGATGCGTAACCGTCCGGCCAGTACCCACTCCTGAGGGCGTCCAAAATTAGCAAAAATAGTGTCCATCATTTGATCTGACCCCCAAATGTTGGACATCAACATAAGGAGGGTGGGTATGACAAAATACACAGATCCTGCAAATCATCTTGCAGCAGTTACTGCGATGATTGCTCCTCCCGCTGGAACCCGCATCTGGATCGCTGCCGGCGTCACGGACATGCGCCGTGGCTTCGACAGTTTAGCCGCACGGGTGCAGACTCAGTTTGAAGCAGATCCTTTCTCGGGGCAGATTTTTGCTTTTCGCGGACGGCGCGGTGACCGGATCAAATTGCTGTGGTGGGACGGTGACGGGTTGTGCCTGTTTTGCAAACGGCTGGAGCAAGGGCGTTTCGTCTGACCGCAAGCAACCAGCGGCAGCGTGTCGCTGACGGCTGCGCAGTTGTCGATGCTGTTGGACGGCATTGATTGGCGCAGGCCAATTCGTACAGCACCCGTCCCTGCGGTCTGACTTGCCACGCTGGAAAAATCCAAAGTAACATTCGGTCATGACTCTCTCGACCGACTCCCTGCCTGCCGATCTTCAAGCCTTGAAGGCTCTGGTCTCTGCCCAGCGGGCAGAGATTGAGCGTTTGAAAATGATGGTAATCCCCCCATTTTTAATACTCGCCAGAAATAGATATCAGGCCACCAGGGCCAACTTCTGTTTAGGGGTGATGCCTCCGAGTGCCATATTCGGGCG
>NZ_JBTEYL010000039.1:0-29023 GCF_054330215.1 Pseudomonas sp. Ma2-10
TGCCGAAAACCGCATAACTCTTTGTTTACCAAGGAGTTTTCCGTTTCGACTGCGCCGGAAGTGGGGCGAATTATAGACGTCCAGAATCTGCCGTCAACCGCTATTTTCACAATTCTGTCATATAGGTGAAAAAAGCCTCTGAAACGCAAAGGCCGGCCCCAAAGGGCCGGCCTTCCTCTCTTCTACTTACAAGCTAGGGAATGCGAACTGCGAAGCTTCATGGCTCGCCCGTCGTGGCCAGCGCTGGGTAATCGCCTTACGACGGGTGTAGAAACGCACGCCGTCCGGACCATATGCATGCAAGTCGCCGAACAACGAGCGCTTCCAGCCGCCAAAGCTGTGATAAGCCACCGGTACTGGCAGCGGTACGTTGACGCCGACCATACCGACTTCGATCTCGTCGCAGAACAACCGTGCAGCTTCCCCGTCACGAGTAAATATGCAGGTGCCGTTGCCATACTCGTGATCGTTGATCAGCTGCATCGCCTCTTCCAGGCTATTAACCCGAACGACGCACAGCACTGGACCGAAGATCTCTTCCTTATAGATACGCATCTCTGGAGTGACGTTGTCGAACAGGCAGCCACCCAGGAAGAACCCTTCCTCATGACCGGCCACACTCAGACCACGACCATCCACCACCAAGGTCGCACCAGAAGAAACACCGTCTTCTATATAGCCGCTGACTTTGTCGCGAGCCTGACCGGAAACCAGCGGCCCCATGTCCAGACCGCATGAAGTACCGGCACCGATTTTCAGCGCCTTGATTTGCGGTACCAACTTCGCCACCAGCGCATCCGCCACCTGGTCACCGACGCACACAGCCACCGAGATCGCCATGCAACGTTCACCGCAAGAACCATAAGCCGCGCCCATCAATGCGCTGACTGCGTTATCCAGATCGGCATCCGGCATCAGCACCGCATGGTTCTTCGCGCCACCCAGCGCCTGAACGCGTTTGCCGCGCTTGGTGCCTTCGGCGTAAATGTATTCGGCAATCGGCGTCGAACCAACGAAGCTCAACGCTTTGACTTCCGGCGCTTCGATCAGCGCGTCCACCGCAGCCTTGTCGCCGTGCACTACGCTCAGCACGCCTTTTGGCAGACCCGCTTCCAACAGCAATTGAGCAATTAACAGCGTGGAGCTTGGATCACGCTCGGACGGCTTGAGGATGAAGCAGTTGCCGCAGACGATCGCCAGCGGATACATCCACAGCGGCACCATGGCCGGGAAGTTGAACGGAGTAATACCGGCCACCACGCCCAACGGCTGGAAGTCCGACCAGGCATCAATGTTCGGGCCGACGTTACGGCTGTATTCTCCTTTGAGAATTTCCGGCGCCGCACAAGCGAACTCGACGTTCTCGATACCGCGCTTCAATTCGCCGGCAGCATCTTCCAGCGTTTTGCCGTGCTCTTCGCTGATCAACTGAGCGATACGCGCTTCGTTCTGCTCCAGCAATTGTTTGAAGCGGAACATCACCTGCGCACGCTTGGCCGGCGGAGTGTTACGCCAGGCCGGGAACGCAGCTTTAGCCGAGTCGATGGCTTTTTGAACGGTTTCGCGGCTGGCCAACGGCAGCTTGTGGATTGCCTGGCCGGTGGACGGGTTGAACACGTCAGCTGTGCGACCGTCTTCGGTCACCAGTTCGCCATTGATCAAATGCGGAATAAGGCTCATGCGGGGCTCCTGAAAAGTTGTCCACTGGCACCCGTCAAGGGGCACCCTTTATATAGAAGGAAAAATCAGTCGATCTTGTTCAGCACTTCGCCGACCGCGTCGAACAGACGATCAAGGTCTTGCGGCTTGCTGTTGAAGGTTGGGCCGAACTGCAAGGTGTCGCCGCCGAAGCGCACATAGAAACCGGCTTTCCACAGGGCCATGCCGGCTTCGAACGGACGCACGATCGCGTCGCCGTCACGAGGCGCGATCTGGATCGCACCGGCCAGGCCGTAGTTACGAATATCGATGACGTTTTTCGAGCCTTTCAGACCGTGCAGCGCATTTTCAAAATGCGGCGCAACTTCGGCCACGCTCTGCACCAGGTTTTCCTTTTGCAGCAGGTCGAGTGCTGCCAGGCCAGCAGCGCAAGCCACCGGATGCGCGGAATAGGTGTAGCCGTGCGGGAATTCCACCGCGTACTCCGGCGTCGCCTGGTTCATGAAGGTGTGGTAGATCTCGGAACTGGCAATCACCGCGCCCATCGGGATCGCGCCGTTAGTGATCTGCTTGGCGATGCACATCAGGTCCGGGGTCACGCCGAAGCTGTCGGCGCCGAACATCGAACCGGTACGGCCGAAACCGGTGATTACTTCGTCGAACACCAACAGGATGTTGTGCTGATCGCAGATCTCGCGCAGACGCTTGAGGTAACCCTGGGGTGGAACCAGCACACCAGCGGAACCGGCCATTGGTTCAACAAATACCGCAGCGATGTTCGAAGCGTCGTGCAACTCGATCAGCTTGAGCAGCTCATCGGCCAGGGCGATACCGCCTTCTGTCGGCATGCCACGGGAATAGGCATTGCTCGCCAGCAAGGTGTGCGGCAGGTGATCGACGTCCATCATCGCCTGACCGAACATTTTGCGGTTGCCGTTCACGCCACCGAGGCTGGTGCCGGCGATGTTTACGCCGTGATAACCACGTGCACGGCCGATCATTTTGGTCTTGGTGGCTTGGCCTTTCAGGCGCCAGTAAGCGCGAACCATCTTCACCGCCGTGTCAGCGCACTCGGAACCCGAGTCAGTGAAGAACACATGATTCAGATTGCCCGGGGTCAGGTCGGTGATTTTCTCCGCCAGCTGGAACGACAGCGGATGGCCGTACTGGAAGCCTGGCGAGTAATCGAGGGTGCCCAATTGCTTGGCGACCGCTTCCTGGATTTCCTTACGGGTATGCCCGGCGCCACAGGTCCAAAGACCGGACAGCGAATCGTAAACCTTGCGGCCCTTGTCATCGATCAGCCAACTGCCTTCAGCCGCCACGATCAGTCGCGGATCGCGCTGGAAATTACGGTTGGCGGTGTAGGGCATCCAGTGAGCATCGAGCTTGAGCTGGCTGGCCAGGGAAGTCGGGTTGTTTTCAGGCAAGTTCATGGGCAAAACCTCGCAGGGCAATAAGCGGCATAGAGATCAAAAGCGTTCTTGCAGCTAAATTGCCACGGGGATAAAGTCTGTGAAATCCAACTTTTCTAACCTTCAGTCAGGTCAATACTAAACTATGAGCAGTCGTCGCCCCGATCCGCTGGCGCAAGTCAGTGACTTTGATATCCGTCTGCTTCGGATCTTTCGCAGTGTGGTGGAGTGCGGCGGCTTCTCAGCAGCGGAATCGGCGCTGGGGATCGGTCGCTCGGCCATCAGCCAGCAGATGAGCGATCTGGAACAGCGCCTCGGTCTGCGTTTATGCCAACGGGGTCGCGCCGGATTTTCCCTGACAGAAGAAGGTCGCGAGGTCTATCAATCGGCGTTGCAGCTATTGAGCGCGCTGGAAAGTTTCCGCACCGAGGTCAACGGTCTACATCAACATTTGCGCGGCGAGTTGACCATCGGCCTGACCGATAACCTGGTCACCCTGCCCCACATGCGCATCACCCACGCCTTGGCGCAATTGAAGGAACGCGGGCCGGACGTGCAGATTCAGATCCGCATGATCGCGCCCCATGAAGTCGAACAAGGCGTGCTCGACGGTCGATTGCATGTCGGTGTGGTGCCGCAAGCGAGCGCGCTGTCGGGGCTGGAATATCAGCCGCTCTATAGCGAACGCTCGCTCCTCTATTGCGCGGTCGGTCATCCGTTGTTTTATGTCGACGATAAACAACTGGATGACGAGCGCCTCAATAGCCAGGACGCCATCGCGCCGACCTTCCGTTTGCCCGCGGAAATCCAGGCCCACTACCAGGCGCTCAGTTGCACCGCCAGCGCCTCGGACCGTGAAGGCATGGCGTTCCTGATCCTCACCGGACGCTTCATCGGTTATCTGCCGGACCACTACGCCAGCCTCTGGGTGCAGCAAGGCCGATTGCGTGCGCTGAAACCAAAGGTGCGTTTTTATGACCTGAGCCTCGCCTCGGTCACGCGCAAGGGCCGTCGCCCGCATTTGGTGCTGGAAAGCTTTTTGGAGAGTCTGGCTGCGACACGCTAGGTTTTATTGCGTCAGGACTTGTCTGATGCCTGTGGGTGCGCTATCAACGCATTGGTTGCACCCATTCACTTGTTCGGAAGTGCCTATGACCTTTGAAGTCCCCGCTCACGGCGCAAAACCTGCCAGCCGCATTCGTCAGAAGAACGAAGAGACCATCATCAAAGCCGCCGAAGACGAGTTCGCCCGTCACGGGTTCAAAGGCACCAGCATGAACACCATCGCCCTGAATGCCGGGTTGCCCAAGGCGAACCTGCATTACTACTTCACCAACAAACTCGGTTTGTACGTGGCAGTGTTGAGCAACATCCTCCAGTTGTGGGATAGCACCTTCAACACCCTCACCACCGAGGATGATCCAGCGGAAGCGCTGACGCGTTACATCCGCGCCAAGATGGAATTCTCCCGCCGTCAGCCGCAAGCCTCGCGGATCTTCGCGATGGAAGTGATCAGCGGTGGCGAGTGCCTGACCGAGTATTTCAACCAGGACTATCGCGCCTGGTTCCAAGGCCGCGCGGGCGTGTTCCAGGCGTGGATCGATGCCGGAAAAATGGACCCGGTCGACCCGGTAAACCTGATATTCCTGTTGTGGGGCAGCACCCAGCATTACGCTGACTTTGCCACGCAGATCTGCCGTGTCAGCGGGCGCACCAAGCTCACCAAACAGGACATGGAAGACGCCGGCAACAACCTGATCCGCATCATTCTCAAGGGCTGCGGCCTGACGCCAACGACCTAAGACACTTATGCCTTTTACCCTCAGCGGTTTTTGCGAGTACCGCGAAGAGATTCGCAAAAGCCGCTTCATCACCTTCGCTGCGCCAATCAGCAGCCCTGCGCAAGCCCAGGCGTTCATCGAACAGCACAGCGATTTGAATGCCTCGCACAATTGCTGGGCCTGGAAGCTTGGCGACCACTACCGCAGCACTGACGATGGCGAGCCCGGCGGCACCGCTGGCCGACCGATTCTGGCGGCCATCGACGCGCAGGATTGCGATCAGGTCGCGGTGCTGGTGATTCGTTGGTATGGCGGCATTCAACTCGGCACCGGTGGCCTTGCCCGGGCGTATGGCGGCGGCGCCAACAAGTGCCTGCAAGCCGCAGCGAAGGTTGAGTTGATCAATCGGGTGCCGGTGAGTTGCGCCTGTGCTTTTGGTGAGTTGCCGCTGGTGAAGCTTCGAGTGACGGAACTGGGTGGATTGGTTGTGGAAGAAACGTTCACGGGCAACGGCGTAGAGCTGCAATTGGCGATCGGCGAAAGTCAGATCGAGACCCTGCAAATGCAATTGGCGGATTTGAGCCGCGGGCGCATTTTGTTGCAGCACTGATCGCACCAACAACGTTCACAGCCCTTTCGTCGAACCGGTGCATTTGCCCACATCTACTGTGCACCCGGCTGTGGATAACCTGAGCACACCCGCCTGTAACCCTTCTGTCATGCGGCTTTGCGGGCGCTGCTCACTTTTCAACCAATCCGCCATCAGAAAAACCAAATCCGCGTAAAAACAACCAGTTAGGGCGGTTTATCACCTTTAGAAGAAAGCCACGCAGTGCTTATGCCCGAGCTTCGGGCTTGCGCACAAATACTGTGGAGCAATCTGTGGATAACCCGTTCATGGCTGTCGCCGCCCCATGTCCGGCATGGCTTGCTGCAGGTTGCTCGTTTTTTGACCAAGCACCCTGAGCAAAACCGGCGCCTGATCAACGGCTTTGCCCTCACGTGGTGCCTGGTTCGGGATCGACATAGGGCGAGTCGCCGTCTTCAACGTCCTCACCTGGCATGCCCAACCCCGGTTGTCTGGCCAACGATGCCATCGACCTGAGCATTGCGCCCGGCGAAAACGGCGCCGGCAAAAGTACGCTGATGAAGGTCATCTACGGCGTGACAAACGCCACCATGACGCTCAAGTCATGCCAGGCGCGGCCCTTCGCCAACTGGCGATATTGCGTTGAAGTCCACATCCGTCTTGCTCCATAAATTCAGGGAGCAACCAGGCTAAAGCCTGGAGTATGCTCCAGGGTCAAGCCCCTTTGAGACGTCATGATGCGCATCGGTGAAATACCGTTATCGCGACTATCCGGCGGACATGGTGCAACTGGTGCTGTGCATCAAGACGGCTCAGTGGCTTGGATTTACCCTCGGCGCGCTGCGTCAGACGTTGCAGCAACGGCTCGGTCAACGTTGTCCATTAAATCCGTGATCCTCATTTATCAAGGAAGCCATTTATGTCTACGGCAAAAACCGCACTCATCATCGGCGCCTCCCGGGGCTTGGGCCTCGGTCTGGTGAAAACCCTGCTGGCCGACGGTTGGCAGGTCACCGCCACCGTGCGCAACCCACAGAACGCCGAAGCCTTGCAAGCCTTGGGCAAGGTGCGGATCGAAAAACTCGACATGGACGATCAGCAAGCCGTCATCGCCCTGAGCCAACAGCTCAAGGGCGAAGTGCTTGACCTGCTGTTCGTGAATGCCGGAGTCAAGGGGCCGGAAGTTCAAACACCGGACGGCGCGACCCTGGCCGAAGTCGGCCAACTGTTCTTCACTAATGCGGTGGCACCGATCAACCTGGCCCAGCGCTTCGTCGGGCAGATCCGTCCGGACAGCGGCGTGCTGGCGTTCATGAGTTCGGTGCTCGGTAGCGTGACCATGCCGGATGCGCCGGAGCTGGCGTTGTACAAGGCCAGTAAAGCGGCGCTGAACTCCATGACCAACAGCTTCGTCACTCAGTTGGGCGAGCAGAAGCTCACCGTACTGTCGCTGCATCCCGGTTGGGTGAAGACCGACATGGGCGGTGAAGGCGCGGACCTCGATGTGGAGACCAGTACCCGTGGGTTGGTAGATCAAGTGAATGCCTATACCGGCAAGGGCGGGCATCACTTCGTGAACTACAAAGGTGAAACCATCCCCTGGTAACCACCAAAGGGACTCATTCCACACAGGGTTATGCATCGTCCTGTCGGACCGGGCTTGCCCGCAACGCCGATTTGTTCGAAACTCCGCACCTCGTCCCCGCGACGACCCTGGATCAGCAGACAGGGTAATCACTGAGCTGGCTAACCTGAACCCCACTTTCAGAGGAGCCGGCCAACATGCCTGCGACCCGTACCTGGTTAAAAAATCCCCTCGCGATCTTCACTGCCAATGGCCTCGATGCCCGAGGCGGCCTGGTGCTGCAAGACGGTTTGATCGTCGAAGTGCTCGCCGTCGGCCAGCAACCTTCAGCGCCCTGTGGACAGGTCTTCGATGCCCGCGAGCATGTGATCCTGCCGGGACTGATCAACACCCATCACCACTTCTATCAAACCCTGACCCGCGCCTGGGCGCCGGTGGTCAATCAGCCATTGTTCCCGTGGCTGAAAACCCTCTACCCGGTCTGGGCCCGCCTCACCCCTGAAAAACTCGCCCTCGCCAGCAAAGTCGCGTTGGCCGAATTGCTGCTGTCTGGCTGCACCACCGCGGCCGATCATCATTACCTGTTTCCCGAAGGCCTGGAAAACGCGATCGACGTGCAGGTCGAGAGCGTCCGCGAACTGGGCATGCGCGCCATGTTGACGCGCGGTTCCATGAGCCTCGGCGAAAAGGACGGCGGCCTGCCGCCGCAGCAGACCGTGCAGGAAGGCGAAGTCATCCTCGCCGACAGCCAACGCTTGATCGCCGAGTACCACGAGCGTGGCGACGGTGCGCAAATCCAGATCGCCCTGGCACCCTGCTCACCGTTCTCGGTGACCCCGGAAATCATGTCCGCCAGCGCCGATTTGGCGAACAAACTCGACGTGCGCCTGCACACCCATCTGGCCGAAACCCTCGACGAAGAAGACTTTTGTCTGCAACGCTTCGGGTTGCGCACCGTGGATTACCTGGACAGCGTCGGCTGGCTCGGCCCGCGCACCTGGCTGGCTCACGGAATCCACTTCAACCCGGACGAAATCGCTCGACTCGGCGCCGCCGGCACCGGTATTTGCCATTGCCCGAGTTCGAACATGCGCCTGGCTTCCGGCATTTGCCCGACCCTGGATCTGACCGCTGCGGGCGCGTTGTTGGGCTTGGGTGTGGACGGTTCGGCGTCCAACGATGCGTCGAACATGATGCTGGAAACCCGTCAGGCGCTGTACATTCAGCGGCTGCGTTATGGCGCCGAGAAGATCACCCCGGAATTGGTTCTGGGGTGGGCGACCAAGGGTTCGGCGAGTTTGCTCGGGCGTACCGACATCGGCGAGCTGGCGGTGGGCAAGCAGGCGGATCTGGCGCTGTTCAAGCTCGATGAACTGCGGTTCTCCGGCAGTCATGATCCGGTGTCAGCGTTGCTGCTGTGCGGCGCTGACCGGGCGGATCGAGTGATGGTCGGCGGCAAGTGGCGGGTGATTGATGGGCAGGTTGAAGGGCTGGACTTGAAAGGATTGATTGCGGATCACAGCCAGGCGGCTCGGCAGTTGATCGCCGGCGTCTGATACAACACAAACCCCTGTGGGAGCTCGCTCCCACAGGGGTTTGTCGTGATCCTAGAGACCAAGCAGCGACAACATGATGAATGTCGCAAACAGCACAAAGTGGGTCATGCCTTCGATGGCATTGGTTTCGCCATCGTTGAGGTTGATCGCGCTGACGATCAGGGTGAGGAAGATCATCACGGTCTGCACCGGGGTCATCGCCATCTGGAACGGCTGGCCGGTGTAGAGCGCCATCGCTTCCATCACCGGTACTGTCAGGATGACCGTCGACAGTGACGCGCCCATGGCGATGTTGACCACCGACTGCATGCGGTTGGCCAGTGCCGCCCGCAACGCCGTCAGAATCTCCGGTGCCGCCGAGATTGCCGCCACCAGGATCGCCATGATCACTGGCGGTGCGCCCGTCCCCTCCAGGCCCAGATCGAGGGTCTTGGACATCACTTCGGCCAAGGCGCCGATGACCACCACGCCGAACACCAATGTCCCGATACTCAGCCCCAGATTGATGGGTTCAAGTTCTTCCTCCGGGATTTTTTTGCGGCGTTTTTCCGGGTAGCTGTAGCTGAAGAAATAACTGTGCGGCCCGACCTGCATGCGCAGGAACAGGGTGTAGAGCACAACCATCGCACCAATAGTGAATGCCGAATAGAGTTTCCAACTGGCCTCGGGGATGAACTCCGGCACCACCATGGAAACGCCCATGGCGGTGAGAATCATCACGCTGTAGCTACGGGCCGAGTCGTCGTTGTAGGACTGTTCGCCGTGCTTGAGCCCACCCATCAACGCAGCGAGGCCGAGGATGCCGTTGATGTCGAGCATCACCGCCGAATAAATCGTGTCGCGTACCAGGGTCGGCGAGGCTTCGTTGCTCATCATGATCGCCAGGATCACCACTTCCACCAGCACGGCGGCCAGGGTCAGGATCATCGTGCCGTAAGGGTCGCCGACTTTTTCCGCGAGCAGTTCGGCGTGGTGGGCGACGCGTATGGAGGCCGCGACGATGAAGGCGATCAGCACCAGGCCGGCGGTCAACGCGATGGGCTGGCCGCTGTGCAGCATCCAGTGCTCCAGCGGATAGGCGACGACGGCGGCGAGCAGGGCCAGTAACAGAAACTTTTCTTGCTTGATGAGTGTGAGCATTGCGGGCCTTTTGTCGTGTGAAGCGACACCAGAGTGATGAGCTACTGACTGCGGGGCAGCGCTAACGTTTCGTTACACCTTAGCGCACCAGTGGATGGCAGCCGTGTCAGGCCATGCACTTTTATCGGCCGCAAGTGCTGGCGGGGAATCGCTGATGGAGTGGATCGCTGATACCTACGCCTATCGACGGGAACAGGCCGCAGTGTGATGAACCGGCTGGTCAGGTTTTGCTAATTGTTTCCACGGGCATCTGTAGAATGCTCGCCATCTGCACCTGATGAGAAAAGACTATGTACGACTGGCTGAACGCCCTGCCCAAGGCAGAATTGCACCTGCACCTTGAAGGTTCACTGGAGCCTGAGCTGCTGTTCGCCCTGGCCGAACGCAACAAGATCGCCCTGCCGTGGAGCGACGTTGAAACCCTGCGCAAGGCCTACGCCTTCAATAACCTGCAAGAGTTTCTCGACCTGTATTACCAGGGTGCCGACGTGTTGCGCACCTCTCAGGATTTCTACGACCTGACCTGGGCCTACCTGTTGCGTTGCAAGGCGCAGAACGTGATTCACACCGAACCGTTCTTCGACCCGCAGACCCACACCGACCGTGGTGTGCCGTTCGAAGTAGTGCTCAATGGCATTGCCGCCGCGTTGAAGGATGGCGAGCAGCAACTGGGCATCACCAGCGGTTTGATCCTGAGTTTCCTGCGCCACTTGAGCGAAGAAGACGCCGAGAAAACCCTCGACCAGGCGCTGCCGTTCCGTGATGCGTTTGTGGCGGTCGGTCTGGACAGTTCGGAAATGGGTCACCCGCCGAGCAAGTTCCAGCGCGTGTTTGATCGCGCTCGTCACGAAGGCTTCCTGACCGTCGCCCACGCCGGAGAGGAAGGGCCGCCCGAGTACATCTGGCAAGCCCTCGACTTGCTGAAAGTCCAGCGCATCGACCATGGCGTGCGCGCCATCGAAGACGAGCGTTTGATGCAGCGGATTATCGACGAGCAAATCCCGTTGACCGTGTGCCCGTTGTCGAACACCAAGCTCTGCGTGTTCGATCACATGTCTGAGCACAACATTCTCGACATGCTCGAACGTGGTGTGAAAGTGACCGTGAACTCGGATGACCCGGCGTACTTCGGCGGTTATGTCACCGAGAACTACCATGCGCTGTATACCCATTTGGGCATGACTCAGGATCAGGCCAAGCGTCTGGCGCAGAACAGCCTGGATGCACGGCTGGTCAAACCCTAGTCACTGATCGTTCCCACGTTCAATTCTGCGTGGGAACGATCATTAAGCAACTGCCTCGCTCAACTCCTCCAGTGTCTTGCCCCGGGTCTCCATCCCGAACATCCACACCACCCCCGCCGCAATCGCAAAACACATCGCCCCCAGCGCAAATACCCCGCCCTGACCGGTCATCGGGAACACCAGCCCGGTCACCATTGGCCCGAGCAACGAACCCACGCGGCCAATCGCCGAAGCGAAACCCGAGCCCGTGGCCCGCGCCGACGTCGGGTACAACTCTGGCGTGTAGGTGTAAAGCACCGCCCACATGCCAAACAGGAAAAACTGCATCAGCAGCCCCGATGCAATCAACAGGCTGACGTTGCCGCCAAACACTGCGCTCTGACCGTAAAGAAACGCCATCACCCCGCCGCCGAGCAATGTCACCACGCACACCGGTTTACGCCCCCAACGCTCCACCAGCCAGGCGGCCATCAAGAAGCCGGGAATCCCGCCGAGGGAAATCAACACCGTGTAATACACCGACTGAGTCACGGCAAAACCCGACTGCTGCAGTAAGGCACTGAGCCAGGACGTCAAGCCATAGAAACCCAGCAAGGCGAAGAACCAGACGCTCCAGATCATCATCGTGCGCTGGCGATACAGCGGCGACCAGATTTGCTGCAACGCGGAAAAGAAATGGCCAGGTGTACTCGTCACGCTCGGTACGCGGATCGGCTCAGGCAGATCCGAACGTCCCAGAGATGTCCGGACCCGATCTTCAATACGCAGCAAGACCTTATCCGCCACGTCATGATGTCCGGCCTGTTCCAGCCAACGCGGTGATTCGGGAATGAAAAAGCGAATCGCCAGAACAAACACTGCCGGCACCGCCAACACGAGGAAGATGTCCCGCCAGCCAATCACCGGCAACAGGAAGTACGACAGCACGCCAGCGGCGACGAAGCCCAGCGGCCAGAAACCGTCCATCAACGCAATGTAACGCCCGCGTCCTTTGGCTGGAATCAGCTCCGAGAGCATCGACTGAGCAATGGGAAACTCCATGCCCATGCCGATCCCCAACAGGATTCGAAACAACGTCAGCGTTTCGACGTTCTGAGCCGTGGAGCACAGATAACTGGCGATCCCCCACAACACGATGCTCCACTGGAACACCGGTTTGCGGCCGAAGCGGTCGGCCAGCATGCCTGACAGCGAAGCCCCCACGACCATGCCGAAAAAGCTCGAACTGGCCAGCAATCCGGCCTGCGCCGTGCTCAGGCCAAACTCGGTTTTGATTGAGCCGAGCAGGAAGGTCATCATCGCCAGGTCCATGGAGTCGAAGAAAAACGCCAGGGCAATGATGATGAAAATGATCCGGTGATAACCGCTGATAGGCAGCCGTTCCAGTCGTTCTGCCGCGCTGAAGCCTCGTGTTTCCATGCCACATTCCCTCGATCCGAAAGTCCCTGGACGAGTGTGCGCGATAGCCGCAGGGGGTTGCTGCTGGGTGCGACCTGCTCGCAGCTCTGAACGACGCCCGAAGCTTCGGACGTCGATCTCGATACCTCTACAACGCCATTTCCAGCTCGGTTTCCTTGGCGAATCGATGGATTTCACGCTGCCCCGCGGCGCTGATCTGCAAGGCTTGCGAATCGTTGGGCAGGCTCAACCAGCCTGACTGCATGAACAATTGCAGCAACGCCGCCCCCAATGATCCGCCCATGTGCGAGCGTCTTTCGCTCCAGTCCGGACACGCGCACGCGACTCGGCTGTTGCGATGAGCCAGCGCCTGGATGAACACACCCCGCGTCGCCAATTGCGTGGCGCCCTTGTGGGTGATCATGACCCGCTGATCGAACTGTTCGATCCAGCCCGCATCCAGCAGGCGCTGGTATAGATCGGCGGCAAGGGTGCCGCCCAAATGGTCGTCGCAAAGCCTGGCGCGCAAGAGTGACGAAGGCGACGCCTGAGGTTTGGCAATGGGTGTCGTGCGCTTGAAAACGTCCGGGATTTCCCGAGGAGTGCTGGCCAGGGTGGCGCTGGCCAGTGCCTCTATCGCGGCTCCCACTTCAGGCGCGGCAAGACGGAAAAACCGCTTGCGGCCGCGAACTTCGACTTTCAACAGACCTCCGGCGGACAAACGCCCCAAATGTGCACTGGCCGACGACGGTGACAGGCCGGCCAATAAGGCCAGCTCTTCGGTTTGTCGCGCCGAGCCGTCCATCAAGGCCCACATCATTGCGCTGCGCTTTGGGTCAGCCAGCAACGTGGCGATCTGGCTGATGCAAGGTGCATGTTCCATGTATTCACTCCCTGTTGAATCGTTTCGTCTACTGCTCAGAGACATCTTGACCAGTAATGTGTCGTCGGCCAAGGCGTGGAAACCGCCATAAACCGGGCAAAGCCAGCCAATCGCACAGGCTATTGCTTCGCAAGTTTCGCAACGCCGTGGCGATTGACCATGGGGCCTGGCTGACTCCGACGTGGACTCGCCATTGCGAGATCGACGGTGCGTACATGAGGCGAGCGCTAGTATAGGCGGGTTAACCGCCGGTTCCTGCCCTTGGAAAATCGTTTGTGGTGATAGTTCCTGAGTGAAATTTCGCTATTTACCTGCGACTAATGATCAGCGCCCGATGACGTCGGAAACTGGCTACTCAACCGGGCGCATCGACTGGCGAGCATTTCGCGCAAAAGGTTCACCGGCTTACTCAATTGTGCGCGATGGGCGCACAACAAATTCAGCGGTGCGCGCTCACAGAGCAGTTCCGGCATGAGCACGTTCAATCGACCGGCCAGCACATCGGCCGCGACATCGAGCCAGGATTTGTAGGCGATCCCGGCACCGGCCACGGCCCACAGCCGCACGACATCGGCATCATCGCTGAAACGATCGCCGTTGACGGTCAGGCTGACCTCGCGTTTGCCGTCGTGGAAACTCCAATGGTCGTGGACCCGGCTGCCGAGCATGAACAGCAGGCAGTTGTGCTGAGCCAGTTGCTCCAGTTGCCGAGGCTCGCCATGCCGAGCCAGGTAACTCGGGGCGGCACAGAGGACGCGGCGGTTCTGTGGGGCGATGGGCAGCGCCACCAGGCTTGAGTCTTCCGGCTCGCCGTACCGCAGGGCGATGTCCACCGGTTGGCGGAACAGGTCCGCGATGCGGTCGCCCAGCAGCAAACGCACCGTGAGTTTCGGATGCTCACGCTGAAACTCGTCCAGCCAGGGCAGCAGCAGATGGCGGCCAAAGTCCGAAGGCGCCGAGAGCTGCAAAATCCCGCTGACCTGGTCCTGACCACTGGCCAATAAACGGCGTCCCTCATCGAGATTGCTCAAGGCGGCCCGAGCGTATTCGAGAAATCCCTCGCCCTCAGCGGTCAGTCGCAGGCTACGGGTAGAACGGGCAAGCAGCCGGGCGCCGAGCTGCTGTTCGATGCGCTTCAACGCCGCACTGGCTACCGCGGCCGACATGTCCATCCCCCGCGCTGCCGCTGACAGACTGCCCAGGTCCGCCGCCCGGACAAACAACTGCAAGTCATCGAAACGCAGCATTTTCCAGCCTTGATTATCAAAAAAACATTGAAAGAGACTGCTCTTTTAGCGGGTTTTATCCTGTAGAGAAATAGCTAATCATCCATCCCATCGAATTCACCCCGCTCCCGGAGCCGAACATGTCTCAGCCTTTTACCGCTATCGCCACCCTCATTGCCAAAGCCGGCCAGCAGGACGCCCTCGAACAGCACCTGCGTGCACTGCTGGAACCGAGCCGCGCCGAGGCCGGTTGCGGTCAATACGACTTGCACCAGGACCTTGCCAATCCTCATGCCTTCTACATGATCGAAAAGTGGAGCAGTGACGAAGCTCTGCAGGCGCATGACGCCAGCGCGCATATCCAGAATTTCCGCGCCAAGGCTGGAGACGTTCTCGAACACTTCGACCTCAAGCGCCTGCGCGCCATCGTTTGATCACGTCCTTCCTTATTACTTTTTTGGAGCTCCAATGAAAGCCATTGCCTACTACGCCTCCTTGCCAATCAGCGACTCAAACGCTCTGCAAGACATCGAACTGCCAGACCCGGTTGCCGGCCCGCGCGACCTGTTGGTGGAAGTCAAAGCCATCTCGGTCAACCCGGTGGACACCAAGGTTCGCCAAAACGTCCAGCCTGAAGCAGGCGCACCGAAAGTGCTGGGCTGGGACGTGGCCGGTGTGGTCAAGGCTGTCGGCAGTGAAGTCACGCTATTCAAGGCCGGCGACAACGTGTTCTACGCCGGCTCCATCGCTCGCGCAGGCGGCAACAGCGAACGGCACGTGGTAGATGAGCGGATCGTCGGCCATATGCCGAAAACCCTTGGTTTCGCCGAAGCCGCTGCGCTGCCGCTGACCGCTATCACCGCGTGGGAATTACTCTTCGAACGCCTGCAAGTGCGTGAAGGCAAAACCGATGAGGAACAGAGCCTGTTGATCGTCGGTGCCGCTGGCGGTGTGGGGTCGATCCTCACGCAACTGGCCAGCCAGCTCACCGGGCTGAAAGTCATCGGCACCGCGTCCCGCCCGCAAACCCAGAGCTGGGTTCGTGAGCGGGGTGCCGACCTGGTGATCGATCACAGCCAACCGTTGAGCGAAGAACTCAAACGCGCGGGTATCGATCAGGTGACTCACGTCGCCAGCCTGACCGAGACCGATCACCACCTCGATCAGTTGATCGAGGCACTGGCGCCGCAAGGCAAACTGGCACTTATCGATGATCCGAAAGCGCTGGACGTGACCAAGCTCAAGCACAAGAGCCTGTCGCTGCACTGGGAGTTCATGTACACCCGCTCGCTGTTCGAAACCGCGGACATGATCGAGCAGCACAAATTGCTTAACCGTATTGCCGGTCTGATCGACGCCGGGACGCTGAAAACCACGGTCGGCGAGCACTTCGGGACGATCAACGCGGCGAACCTGCGCCGTGCTCATGGACTGCTGGAAAGCGGCAAGTCCAAGGGCAAGATTGTGCTCGAAGGGTTCTGAAACTAACTGACACCGGGGTCGCCCAGATGGGCGACACCGTCAGTCAGAGAGTTGACCCTTGTCACAATTTCGATCGTATTGAGGTCTACAATCGAGGCCTCTGCGGCACACCCGTTTAAATGACATCTTTTACGAGAGGAGAGATCAGCAATGAAGATCCTGATAAAAGAATTGGCACAATCCCAGTGGCAAGTCCGTCTGGACCAACACGCCGTGACATTCCGCAGCGAAGCCGAAGCCCGCGCTTTCGCCCGTACCCTTGAAGCGCGACTACAAGCACCTCATCAAATTATTGACCGCCAGCAGCGTGCCGCTGGCTGAGTCCGTCCTCAGACCTGGGCTTGCACCAGCGCCCGGGCATTTTGCAGACGCCGGGTGAGCATCGCGACGCTCACCACCAGAATTCCGCACAGGCTGATGACCATGGCCATCGGCATGGCGCTGCCGTCGTGTAAAACACCTACCAGTGCTGCCGCCCCGGCGGCGACGCTGAATTGCAGGCAACCGAGCATCGCCGATGCACTACCCGCCCGCGCGCCCTGCCCATTCATGGCGCAGGCCGAGGCATTGGGCAAGATGCAACCCAGGCTGGCGATGCAGACAAACAGTGGAATCAGTAATGGCCATAGCTGCGCGGTGTGCAGCGAACTGACGGCCAGCAGCGCCAGACCGGCACCGAGGTAGATCCACACGGTGCGCGCCAGCAGAAACGCCGGGCCACGCTTGGCCAACAATCGCGCATTGAGTTGCGCGACCAGAATGAAACCCGCCGCATTGGTACCGAACAGCCAGCCAAAATGCTCGGCCGGTACGCCATACAGCTTGATGAAGACGAACGGTGAACCGGCGATGTAGGCAAACATCCCGGCGATGGCAATGCCCCCGGTCAAGGCGTGGCCGAGGAACACCGGATCCGACAACAGCCGACCGTACTGACGCAATGCCCCGGACAACGGTTGACGCGGCACATGGGCCGGCAGACTTTCCGGCAACCCGAGCGCCACGGCCAACCCTGCCAGGGCACTGAAACCGGTCAACACCAGAAAGATCGACTGCCAGCCTGTGGTGTTGACCAACAGCCCGCCCAGCATGGGCGCAAGAATCGGCGCCAGCCCCATCACCAGCATCAGCTGCGAAAAGACTTTCGCCGACGCCACCGCATCGCATTTATCACTGACAATCGCCCGTGCGATCACCATCCCTGCGCACCCACCCAACGCCTGGATAAACCGTGCGCCAATCAGCCATTCGAGGTTCGGTGCATAAGCACAGGCCAAGGAGGCCGCAGTGAACAAGCCGACACCGGTCAACAGGGGAATGCGTCGCCCGAAGCGATCCGCCACCGGGCCGTAAGCCAGTTGGCCGATGGACAAGCCGAGGAAATACGCGGCCAGGGTCACCTGAACGTGTTGTTCATCGGTGGCGAAGGCGAGCGCCATCGCCGGGAAGGCCGGTAGATAGAAATCGATCGCCAGCGGACCGAAGGCGCTCAAGACGCCAAGAATCAAAATGGTACGCAAGTTCATCAGGCATCCAGTTGGACAGGGGGCGGCAGCCCCACAGTCTAGCCGTGCATGGACGCTTTGAACATTCCGTTAGGTCGCTAACTATTAAAAATTTTCAGGCGACTTCCGCCTCGTACCCCTCTTCGGTGATCACCGCAATCACCTGATCCGCCGACAAAGCGCTCTCGACACCGACTTCTTTCGCCGCCAGATCGATACGCACGCTGGCCGCAGGATCCTTGGCTTGTAGCGCCTGGGTGATGGTTTTGACGCAGTGACCGCAGGACATGCCTTGAACGTTGAACACTTGCATGGGATGACTCCTTGAATAAGGTTGCGTGCAGTCTCGAGCTTGCCACGATAGCAAGGTCAAGTTCTGAAGTGAGCTGCCGGGCTGGCAATCAGCGCCGCGCTCGGCCAAGCTGCGTCCATCAATGACTCGACATCAGGAGATTCAGCCATGCGCTGGTCAGCTCTCAGCCTGTTTGGCTTTCTCAGCCTATTTGCCGCGACACCTTCTGTTCAAGCCGCCGGGGAGGACTATGGCGTACTGATCATTTCCCGCGAGCGCCTGGAAGTCGCGACCTCCTGCGAGATCGGCGTGTACATTCACGATCAGCTGTCGGCGCGGTTGTTCCAGGAACAAAGCACCTCGTTCAATCTGCCGCCGGGCAATGTGTCGTTGCGCCTGAAGCTGCTGCCGGGCCAGGCGCCGGGCTGCAACCCGGGCATGCTCGCACCGGGTTCGCAGAACATCACGCTCAAGGGCGGGGACGTGCTGAAGTTCCGGATTGCGATGACGCAGGAAGGGATGTACCTCAAGCCTGCGACCCTCGATTACTGATCGCCACACCGATCTTTGCGCTTGACCTTGCCCGCATGGCAAGGTTGATCCTGTTGTCATCTTCTACAGGGAGCGCGACCGATGTCCGAATCCACCACTTTCGATCTACCGATTGCCGGCATGACCTGCGCCAGTTGCGCCGGGCGTGTCGAGCGTGCCTTGAGCAACGTCATCGGCGCCTCTGCCGTCAGCGTCAACCTGGCCACCGAACAGGCCCGGGTTCAAGCGCCCAGCGACAGCCTGCCGGCCTTGATGGACGCCGTGCAGCAAGCGGGTTACAGCGTGCCGCAGCAGAGTCTGGAATTGAGCATCGACGGCATGACCTGCGCCTCCTGCGTCGGCCGGATCGAACGAGCGCTGGCCAAGGTGCCAGGGGTCAAAAGTGTCAGCGTCAACCTGGCCAACGAACGCGCCCACCTTGAGTTGCTCGGCCACATCGATCCGCAAACCCTGATCGGTGCAGTGACCAAGGCGGGCTACACCGCCAGTGTCTGGGAAGCTGAACACCCACAAACCGACCCTCAGCAACAGCGCCTGCACCGCGAGCGTTGGGCCTTGATCATGGCAATCGTCCTGGCCTCGCCGCTGGTGCTACCCATGCTGCTGCAACCGTTCGGCGTGCACTGGATGCTCCCGGCCTGGGTGCAATTCGCGCTGGCCACGCCGGTGCAATTCATCTTCGGTGCACGGTTTTATGTGGCCGCCTGGAAAGCCGTGCGCGCCGGCGCGGGCAACATGGATTTGCTGGTCGCGCTGGGCACCAGTGCCGGTTATGGCTTGAGTCTCTATGAATGGGCCACCGCCGCCGGGCGCATGCCGCACCTGTATTTCGAAGCCTCGGCGGTGGTGATTGCCTTGGTGTTGTTGGGCAAATACCTGGAAAGCCGCGCCAAACGCCAGACCGCCAGCGCCATTCGCGCCCTCGAAGCCTTGCGCCCGGAACGGGCGATTCAGGTGATCGACGGCCGCGAGCAGGATGTCGCCATCAGCGCCTTGCGCCTGAATGATCTGGTCATGGTCAAGCCCGGCGAACGCTTCCCGGTGGACGGTGAAGTGGTCGAAGGCCAGAGCCACGCCGATGAAGCGCTGATCAGCGGCGAAAGCTTGCCGGTACCCAAACAACCCGGCGACAAGGTCACCGGCGGCGCGATCAATGGCGAAGGCCGGCTCCTCGTTCGCACCCTGGCCTTGGGCGCGGAAACCGTGCTCGCCCGCATCATCCGCCTCGTCGAAGACGCTCAAGCGGCGAAGGCACCGATCCAGAAGCTGGTGGATAAAGTCAGTAAGGTGTTTGTCCCGACGGTTCTGCTGATCGCGCTGGCAACCCTGGTCGGTTGGTGGTTGTACGGCGCGCCGATAGAAACTGCGCTGATCAATGCCGTGGCGGTATTGGTGATCGCTTGCCCGTGCGCCCTGGGGTTGGCCACGCCGACCGCGATCATGGCCGGTACCGGCGTGGCGGCGCGCCACGGGATTCTGATCAAGGACGCCGAAGCGTTGGAGCGTGCCCATGAAGTCAGTGCGGTGGTGTTCGACAAGACCGGCACGCTGACGTCGGGCACTGCGCGCATCGCTCATTTGAGTGCGGTTGATGGTGATGAAGCGCCGCTGCTGCAAATGGCCGGCGCGCTGCAACGCGGCAGCGAACACCCGCTGGCCAAGGCTGTTCTGGATGCCTGCGCCGAGCGTGGATTGGACGTGGCCGATGTCACCGACAGTCAGTCGCTGACCGGGCGCGGCATTGCCGGCACGCTTGATGGTCGTCGCTTGGCTTTGGGCAATCGTCGTCTGCTCGAAGAAAACAGCTTAGGCGCCGGCTCACTGGCCGACTCCGCAAAAGCGTGGGAAACCGAAGGCCGAACCTTGTCCTGGCTGATCGAGCAAAGTCCCGGACTTCGGGTGCTGGGCCTGTTCGCTTTCGGCGACACCCTCAAGCCCGGTGCGCTGCAAGCGGTGCAGCAACTCACCGCACGTAACATCAGCAGCCACCTGCTGACCGGCGATAACCGTGGCAGCGCCAAAGTCGTCGCCGAAGCGCTGGGTATCACCGATGTTCACGCCGAAGTCCTGCCAGCCGACAAAGCCGCTACCGTCGCCGAACTGAAGAAAACCGGCGTGGTAGCAATGGTCGGCGACGGCATCAACGACGCACCCGCCCTGGCCGCCGCCGACATCGGTATCGCCATGGGCGGTGGCACCGACGTTGCGATGCACGCGGCCGGGATCACCCTGATGCGCGGCGACCCACGGCTGGTGCCGGCGGCGCTGGAGATCAGCCGCAAGACCTACGCGAAGATTCGTCAGAACCTGTTCTGGGCGTTCGTCTACAACCTGATCGGCATCCCGCTGGCAGCGTTCGGTTTCCTCAACCCGGTGCTGGCCGGTGCGGCCATGGCGTTGTCGAGCGTCAGCGTGGTGAGCAATGCGCTACTGTTGAAAACCTGGAAACCCAAGGATCTGGAGGACAACCGATGAACATCGGCCAAGCGGCCCGCCAAAGCGGCCTGAGCGCGAAGATGATTCGTTATTACGAATCCATCGGCTTGCTCAAGGCCGCCCATCGTACCGACAGCGGCTATCGGGTTTACGGCGACGACGACCTGCATACCCTGGCGTTCATCAAACGCTCCCGGGACCTGGGGTTCTCACTGGACGAGGTCGGCAAACTGCTGACCCTCTGGCAGGACCGCCAAAGAGCCAGTGCCGACGTGAAGACCCTGGCACGTCAGCACATCGACGCGCTGAACCAGAAAATCCGCGAACTCGGCCAACTGCGCGACACCCTGCAGGACCTGGTCGAACACTGCCACGGCGATCATCGTCCCGACTGCCCGATCCTCAAGGACCTGGAGTCGGGCTGTTACGCCCAACCCGCTCGCCCCTGATTGCCAGCCCCTTCACCACCAACAAGGCAGTGAGGGGAATCCCGTGGAACAACAGCACCACGGCACCCGGCGTCCACCACGAATAAAACGGCGCGGCGATCAGCATGCCGACGCCGAGCCCGGTCATTTGCAACACAGCAAACCGTAGAGCGTTTGTTGCTGAAACATCAGGATGAAGCTGCAGGACATCAGCAACACACCAAAGAAAATCGCCGCTCCAGGTTCACGTTATCCGAGTCTTTCAGTCGGCTGGGAATGCGTTCACCGATGCGTTTTCCGCTGCCCAGACCGCCAGCGGCGACCATGTTGAGGAAGGCAGATGGGCGGTGATGATCAGTTGGGCGTTGCGGGTGGCGTTCACATTCAGTCCTTGAGTGTGGGTAGCATCGCCGTTGTGGATTGTCTGGTCTGACCCCATCGCGGCTCCAAAAAAGACATTGACAAAAAACCCGGCCGAAGCCGGGTTTTTCATTAACCAATCACTGCATCCAAGGCGGAGGCGGTTCTTCGGTTTTGCCCGGTGGCGCATCATCTGCCGCGCGCACCGCTTGCTTGCGCTCTTCATCAAGGCGTGCCGCCTCGATCTCGCGCATGATCCCGCCAACATCGGCCAACTCTTCCGGCTCGTCGAACTCGCCGGTCAAAATGCTGGCCGGGTGCAAGGTGCCGGCTTCGAACAGGGCCCACATTTCCTTGGCGTACTTGGTCTTTTTCAACTCCGGCGCAAACCGCCCGAAGTAGGACGCCATGTTGCCCACATCCCGTTCCAGCATGCTGAACGCGTGGTTGTTGCCCGCCGCGTCGACCGCTTGCGGCAGGTCGATGATCACCGGGCCGGTCGGGGTCAGCAGTACGTTGAACTCCGACAGGTCACCGTGCACCAGACCGGTACACAACATCAGCACGATCTGCGAAATCAGGAACGCGTGATACTCGCGCGCCTGATCCGGTTCCAGCTCCACGTCGTTCAGACGCGGCGCGGCATCACCGTACTCGTCAGCCACCAGTTCCATCAGCAGCACGCCTTCAAGGAAGTCGTAAGGCTGAGGAACCCGAACGCCAGCACCGGCCAGACGGAACAACGCCGCCACTTCGGCATTCTGCCAGGCGTCTTCGGTTTCTTTCTTGCCAAACTTGGAGCCCTTGGCCATCGCACGAGCCTGACGGCTGTTGCGCACCTTGCGGCCTTCCTGATACTCGGCCGCCTGACGGAAACTGCGTTTATTCGCCTCCTTGTAGACCTTCGCGCAACGTAACTCGTTACCGCAGCGCACCACATAAACAGCTGCTTCTTTACCACTCATGAGTGGGCGCAGCACCTCGTCGACCAGACCGTCCTCGATCAGGGGTTCAATGCGTTTTGGAGTCTTCATCAGCTTTTATTGTGGGTCCTTTATTACCAAACACGCGAAAGTCATTCGTTATACGGCAATCCGCTCATTCGGGGGAGGGGTTGCCGACCTATGAACGTTCCTGTGACCGTCAACAAGCACACAATGTGCCGGATTAATCGGTCAACAATCACCGATCGTCATCGGCGCCACAGATCATAGCTGACCCTGCGTCACTTGTTGCTGAAGGGCTAAGCGGGTATTTGCGACAGAAGCTGACATCTCGATTCATACCCTTCGTAGGATTTTTCTCAACAGGCCTCAATTTCTGGCTCCGCCAGCCGAAGTCATCAATGACAAAGTGATTTGTCCGACAATCGTTCTGCCAATATCCGCGAGTCATTTGCACTGCGTGGGCCTACAAGAAAAATCTGGAGCGCGGATGAACATCAAACAGAAGTTGACCTGGGCGTTTGCAATCATCGCCTGCTTGCCGGTGGTGCTGGTCGCTACCCTGGTTGTGCTGAACTTGCGCAGTGATGCCAAGGACAGTTTCGTCGACGGCAGTGGCCGCGAAATTCGTCAGGTCAGCAACGCCATGCAACTGTTCTTTGACGGCATCAGCCAGAACGTGGATTACCTGGCGATCCAACCGTTGATCAAGAACTCCGACGACAGCCTCAAGACATATATGAGCGCCAACGCCGAGAGCATTCCTCAAGGTGAGATGGACAAGAAGGTCTTCGGCCTTCTTCAGGACCTGGGTAACAGTCACCCGTCCTACGCCTATGCCATCCTCGGCACTGCGGCGGGCGGTTATGTGTCCTGGCCGGACGATGCCAAGCTGAACAATTACGACCCGCGCCAGCGCCCGTGGTACAAGGCGGCCCAGGCCAAACCGGGCAAGCCGTTTCGCACTGAGGCCTATTATTGGGCCCAGGACGACGCGACGTACGTCAGTACCGTGCGCACCATCGACAACAAATTGGGCACCCATGGCGGCGTGGTCAGCATCGATGTGACGCTCAAGCAGCTCACTGAAATCGTCAAACAGATCAAGCTCGGTGAAACCGGCTACCTGATGCTGCTGGAAAACACCGGCACCGTGCTGGTCGATCCGAAGCAACCGGAACACAACTTTAAAGCGCTGAGCAGCCTCGGCGAGGGCTACGCGCAACTGGCCAAGGCTGGCAAAGGGCTGGTGGAAGTCGAGCTGAACGGCGAACGCTACATGGCCAACGTCTGGCCGTCGGAGCAACTGGGCTGGACCTTTATCGGCCTGATCAAGCAGACCGACGTGATGAGTTCGGCCACCCAACTGACCTGGCTGATCGCGATCATCGCCGCCGTACTGGCCGTGCTCTTCGCCATCGTCGGCGCCAGTTTCGCCAGCCTCATCGTGCGGCCGATCCGCAGCGTGGCCAGCGGCCTGGAAGGCATCGCCCAAGGTGAAGGCGACCTGACCAAGAACCTGCAGATCCGTGGCAGCGACGAAACCGCGCAACTGGCCAGCTGGTTCAACCAGTTTTTGGCGGCGATTCGCAACCTGATCCAGAGCATTGGCGGCGCCGCGACCAAGATCCTCGCCACCTCCAAGAGTTCGACCCAGGTCTCCAGCGACATGGCCGAAGCCGCCGGACGTCAGCGCGAAGCGGTGGACATGGTTTCCACGGCGTTCCACGAAATGGTCGCCACCGCCAACGAAGTCGCGCGCTCATGCAGCCAGGCGGCCGAATCGGCCGACAGCGGCCAGCGCCAGGCGCGTGAAGGTCAGCAGCAGATTGATGCAGCCGTGACCAGCGTTGATCGTTTGAGCCAGGAAATCGAACAGTCGGCCCAGTCGATGCAACAGCTTGAGCGCGACAGCAACGACATTCAGTCAATCCTGGGGACCATCCGCTCAATTGCCGAACAGACCAACCTGCTGGCGTTGAACGCCGCTATCGAAGCGGCGCGGGCCGGTGAACAGGGTCGTGGTTTTGCGGTGGTGGCCGATGAAGTTCGGGCGCTGGCCAAACGCACCGCCGATTCCACGGCGGAAATCGACGGTTTGCTGGGCAACCTCGCCAAACGTACAAGCCAGGTAACCCAGCAAATGCACGCCAGCCTGGAAGTGTCCCAGCAATCGGTGACGCGGATCGGTGAAGCGCGCAGCAGTTTTGGGCTGATTCGGGAATCGGTGGACGTGATTCGCGACATGAATACCCAGATCGCCACCGCGGCGGAAGAGCAGCATCAGGTGGCTGAGGACATCAATCGGCACATCAGCCAGATTCATGGTGATGCGCAGTTGGTGGCGGAACTGGCGAACTCGGCGCGGCTGGATTCGCAGAGTCTGGCGGGGTTGTCGAATGAGTTGGACGGGTTGGTCCGTCGGTTCAGAACCTGATCAGAGGCCACTTCTTGATCGTTCCCACGCTCCGCGCGGGAACGATCAGTGCCTGAATAGTTCACCGGGGGTGAACCCGAACAGGCTTTTGAACGCCGCAATAAACGCCGACGTCGAGTCATACCCGCAAGACAGCGCGGCATTCGTCACGCTGTCGCCCTGTGGATACTCAACCGGCAGCAAACAAAAACTCTTGATCAGCTCCCGGGCCAACGGTGTTACTTCCAGCACTCGGCGCGGGCGGCATCGATCTGGGCTCAACCCTGCTCGGCCTCTGCGCCATGTTGCTGTTGCCACTGGTACTCGGCCAATTGGTTCGGCCACTCCTGGGCACGGTCTTCGCCCGCAACAAGCGCTACGCCAACCGCAATCGGCAACTGGCCGAACAGCAAAGCGCCGTGATCCTCAACGCTCAATAATCGCCGTAACCCCCTGGCCACCGGCGGCGCAGATCGAGATCAACCCTCGCCCCTGCCCCGCCGCATCCAGCAACTTCGCCAGGCTCGCGACGATGCGTGCGCCAGTCGCGGCAAACGGATGCCCCGCCGCCAATGAACTGCCTTTGACGTTGAGGCGGCTGCGGTCAATGGCGCCCAGTGGCGCATCGAGGCCGAGGCGGGTTTTGCAATATTCCGGATCCTCCCACGCCTTCAACGTGCAGAGCACCTGCGCGGCGAAGGCTTCGTGGATTTCGTAGTAATCGAAGTCTTGCAACGTCAGGCCATTGCGCGCCAACAAACGCGGCACCGCATACACCGGCGCCATCAACAATCCTTCCGCACCGTTGACGAAATCCACCGCCGCCGTCTCGCCGTCACGCAAATAGGCAAGGATCGGCAGGCCACGCTCCTTGGCCCATTCTTCACTGCCCAGCAGCACCAGCGATGCGCCATCGGTGAGCGGCGTCGAGTTGCCCGCCGTCAGGGTGCCCTTGGCGCTGTTCTCGAACACCGGTTTGAGTGAGGCGAGTTGTTCCAGGGTCAGGTCCGGGCGCAGGTTGTTGTCGCGGGTCAGGCCGAGGAACGGCGTCATCAAATCGTTGTGCCAGCCTTCGGTGTAGGACGCGGTCAATTTCTGGTGACTTTCCAACGCCAGTTGGTCCTGTTCGTCGCGCGGGATGTTCCAGGCCTGGGCCATCAACTCGCAGTGCTCGCCCATCGACAGACCCGTGCGCGGTTCGCCGTTGCGTGGCAGATCCGGGATCAGGTGACGGGGGCGTAGCTGCAGGAAGGTTTTCAGTTTGTCGGCGGTGGTTTTGGCATGGTTGGCTTGCAGGAGGATTTTGCGCAAGCCTTCGTTGACGCCAATCGGCGCGTCGGAGGTGGTGTCGACGCCGCCGGCGATTGCGCATTCAATCTGGCCCCGCGCGATTTTATTCGCCACCAGCAACGTCGCTTCCAGACCGGTGCCGCACGCCTGCTGAATGTCGTAGGCCGGGGTGGTTGGCGACAGCCGCGAGCCGAGTACACATTCGCGGGTCAGGCACATGTCCCGGGAGTGCTTGAGCACCGCCCCCGCCGCCACCTCGCCCATGCGCAAACCGTGCAGGTTGTAGCGTTCGATCAGGCCTTCGAGCGCGGCGGTGAGCATCGCCTGATTACTGGCGGTGGTGTACGGCCCGTTGGAACGGGCGAAGGGGATACGGTTACCACCAATAATCGCAACGCGGCGCAGCTGAGTCATGAAAAGCTTCCTATTCTGTGAAGGCCATAACCCACAAGCGTAGGCCTAATCTCGTGGATCGAACGACTGATTGCCATTCATGGTCCACACTTTGAACCCCAGCTGCTGGAGCGCGTTCCATGTCTGACCGTTATATCGACTTCGCCAATTCGTCCATCGGCCATCGTTTGGTCGCCGCCCTGGGTCTGCCTTCACCGGTTCGGCTGGAGCGCTGGCAAGCAGGCCGGCTGCGCCCTGTTGAAGGGGCGCTGTTGATAGGCGGAGGCCCATTGACGGAGAAAGTCTGCACGTTTGCCAACCGCCTGACCGACGCGATTTACAGCTACGGCACCGAGCCTTCACTGGCCACCGCGTGGATTCCCGGCCACGGCCCCAAACTCAAAGCCGTGGTGTTCGACGCCAGCGACCTGGTGCAGACCGATCAACTCAAACAGCTGCGCGAGTTCTTCCAGCCGCTGATCAAAAACCTCGATCACAGCGCGCGCCTGGTGATTCTGGGGCGCGCGCCGCAGACCTTGAGCGACCCGTTCGCCGCCAGTGCCCAGCGAGCGCTGGAAGGCTTCAGCCGTTCGCTGGCCAAGGAGCTGCGCAGCGGCGGCACCTTGCAACTGATCTATGTCGGCGAAGGTGCGGAGGATCAACTGGAAGGTCCGCTGAGGTTTTTCCTCTCGCCCAAAAGTGCGTTCGTTTCCGGGCAAGTGATTCGCTTGAACGCCTGCGACACGCAGGTGACGGACTGGACTCGCCCATTGTCGGGTCGTAAGGCGCTGGTCACCGGCGCGGCACGCGGCATCGGCGCCTCCATCGCCGAAACCCTGGCCCGCGATGGGGCCGAAGTGATCCTGCTCGACGTAGCACCGGCCAAGACTGACCTCGACGCCCTCGCCGCACGCCTCGGCGGGCGCAGCATCACCCTGGACATTTGCGCCCAAGACGCCGCTGCACAGTTGATCGAGCAACTGCCCGACGGCATCGACATCGTGGTGCATAACGCCGGCATCACCCGGGATAAAACCCTGGCCAACATGACTCCGCAATTGTGGGACGCGGTGCTGGCGGTCAACCTCAATGCGCCGCAAGTGCTGACCAAGGCACTGCTCGACAGCGGCACCTTGCACGACAACGGCCGGGTGATCCTGCTGGCGTCCATCAGCGGCATCGCCGGCAATCGCGGGCAAACCAATTACGCAGCGAGCAAGGCAGGGCTGATCGGTCTGGCCCAGGCCTGGGCGCCGTTGCTGAATGAACGCGGCATCAGCATCAATGCGGTAGCACCCGGTTTCATCGAAACCCAGATGACAGCACATCTTCCGTTCGGCGTGCGTGAGGCCGGGCGGCGTATGAGTTCGCTGGGCCAGGGCGGTCTGCCGCAAGACGTCGCCGAAGCAGTGGCGTGGCTGGCTCAACCGGGTACTGGTGCGTTCACCGGGCAAGCCCTGCGCGTGTGCGGGCAAAGTGTTTTGGGGGCTTAGGCATGATCATCGACTGGCACATACTCAACCGCGAACCCAGCCTGTCGGGACTGTACGTGCGGGCCGCGACGCGACGCAAAATCACCGGCACCACCCTGCCCGATTCGGGTTTGCGCTGCTGGGTCAATGTCGATCCGAAGCGCCTGGCGGACTATCGCAAGGTCTGCGGTTTTACCGACAACGGTTTGTTGCCGCCCACCTATCCACACAGCCTGGCGTTCGCGTTGCAGATGCAATTGCTGACGGCCAAGGCGTTTCCATTTCCGCTGCTGGGGTTGATCCACCTGAGCAACCGCATTCGCCTCTTTCGCCCTATGGGCGGCGTGAATCGTGTGCGGGTCAGCGTGCAGGTGCAAAACCTTCAGCCCCATGAAAAAGGCGCGACGTTCGATCTGGTGACGACACTCGACGATCAACTGGGGGCGTTGTGGGAAGCTGAAAGCCAGATGTTGTGCCGCGGGGTCAAACTCGCCGGCGAATCCGTCGAAGAAGTGTTGGCATCGACGCTGGAAATGTCAGAAGTGGCCCATTGGAAAGCGCCGTCGGACATAGGGCGGCAGTACGCCAAAGTGTCCGGCGACTACAACCCGATTCACCTGAGTGCCGTCAGCGCCAGACTCTTCGGTTTCCCGACGGCCATCGCCCATGGGCTGTGGAACAAGGCGCGTACGCTGGCGGCGTTAAGTGAGCATCTGCCGGCGGCGAATGTCGAGATTGCGGTGCAATTTCGCAAACCGGTGCGATTGCCCAGTGAGGTGACATTACTGGCCAGTGCGGCGGGGGCCCGTGGGGATTTAAGGTTGGTGGGTGCAGGGGATCTGGAGCATATGGCCGGGCATTGGCGGCCGATTGCCTGAACCGATCGTTCCCACGCTCTGAACTGACCCCACAAAGCTGGACGATTTACATGTCTATGCCTAAGCGGCCTGAGTTCTGTATCCCACAGGGCTCAGGCC
>NZ_JBTEYL010000040.1:0-24842 GCF_054330215.1 Pseudomonas sp. Ma2-10
CGTGACCGATGCGGTTAGAATTTAGACCCCGCGCAATCGGGTGGAGAAACCGGTCACGTTGTTAGCGAAATGACCGGTCACGATGAGCGAAATACGCACAAGTCAGGAACCGCGCAGGGGAGTGGGTTACTGCCCCACCAGTGGAAGGCACGTTTATCGTCAACATTGGTGATCTAGTTCAAACCCTCACCAACGATCGCTACACCTCGACAATGCATCGCGTCATAAATACTAGTGGTCTAGAGCGCTATTCAATTCCTTTCTTTATTGATTTGGATTTCGATGCGGTTGTTGAGCCTGTGCCAACCTGCGTGAGTGAGGCGTTACCCGCGAAGTATGAAGCCTACACATGTGGTAAACACAAATTTAAGCGATTCGTTGATAGCTATGCGCACCTGAAAGGCGAATAGGGAGTTTTCAATGTGCATCCTTTACATGGCCGACCCCGCCGATGCGGAGAAATGGCGAGTTTGCCTGTCAACGCTCGTCCCTGAACTAGAGTTCCGGCAATGGCCTGATATCGGTAACCCGGAAGAGGTGCACTACATTCTGGCTTGGGAAGCTCTCGCCAACCTAGCGGAGCAGTTTGGTAATCTTCGGCTCCTCTACGCTGCCGGGGCTGGAGTTGACCAGTTTGATTTGGCCCATTTGCCTGCTCATGTGTCGCTAATACGGCTGGTAGATAGCTCGATGGCTGACATCATGGCCGAGTATGTTCTGTTTGGTGTTCTCGCCTTGCATCGAGACATCCTCGCTTACCAAGAGGATCAACGCAGTGGTCGCTGGCAACCTCGACCAATCGTGCACGCTTCACAGCGGCGTATTGGTGTTATGGGGGTTGGCAATCTCGGACGCGCCGCGCTTGATCGCCTTCAGCCATTGGGATTTCAGCTCAGTGGCTGGAATCGCTCTTTGAAGGAGGTGCCAGATGGTCGCTGTTACGTAGGCACAGACGAATTAGAGGCATTTTTAGGGCAGTGCGACATCCTTGTGAACCTGTTGCCGCTGACTCCCGAAACAGACGGGATACTCAATGCTGCGAGGCTTGATTGTCTGCCTCATGGAGCTGGACTGATTAACGTGGGACGTGGCGCCCACGTTGTAGAAACGGCTCTGCTTTCTGCGTTGAATGAAGGCCGTCTGGGAGGTGCCGTACTGGATGTTCTGGTACAAGAGCCTCCCACTCAAGACAACCCACTCTGGAAACACCCTCGAGTACTCTTGACCCCTCATATTGCAAGCGATGTGCAGATTGAAGGTGGTGTGGCGGTGATAGTTGAGAATCTCCGAAGAGAGTTTGAGGGAATGACTCTGTTGAATGTGGTTGATCGGTCTAAAGGCTATTAGATTCGCGTTGGGCCCTGCCCGCTGAGGTATCGCAGGCGTTCGTCGAGGTGTGGCAGCAGGCGATCCACCAGGCGCAGGGCACGGCCGAGCAGGCGCTGGCCGAGCAGCGACAGGTGCTAGCTGCCGAGCGCGAACGAGTAGCGGCGGTCGAAGACCAGGCACGACAGGACGCGGCGCAGTTTCGCCAACACGCGGCAGAGGCCGTGGCCGGGCGCCAGGCAGCCGAGTTGCGGCTGGCTGACCTGGAACTGCTGCTGTCCCAGCGCCAGTTGCAGATCGAGGATCTGCAACAGCAGCGCGAGAGCTTGTTGCGCGAGCGGCGTGAAGCTCAGCATCAAAATGAGACGTTACAGCAGGATCTCCAGGCTCTGCGGCTTAAAGCCGAGCAGGAGCACGTTGCGCAGGAGAACTATGTGCGTGGAGTCGAAGATCGTGCACACCGCAAGGTCGACCGCGCGCGGGAGGAGGGCAAGGCGATCTCGGCCCAGCCGGGCGGCACGTCGAGCAGTTACAACGGCGGTTGGAGTCGATCCAAACCGAGCTCAGCCAAACCCAGCAACATGCGGCAGCACAGCATGCTCGCGCTGACACGCTGGAACAGCATCTGACGCGGATACGTCAGGCTCCCGCGACCAAGCGTAAGCCCGGATCCGAAAACCGGCGCAGAAGACCGATTTCTGATCGTAATGGCCGCACATCTCTGGAAATGCAGTGCTAAGGACGAAAGTAGGTACATGCTTCGGCGCGGCGCGGGTCCCGTGGGGCGTGAAGGTGTATGACTGGTTTTGGCCGTTTTCTGCCTCTCACCACGGGCAGAAAACGGCCCAGGCTGTGTGAAAACACCTGCAATTGTCTAATCTTCTGATCGTCGAGATCGTATCGGGGGCGATCATGAAGCGATTCATCGAAGGTGAGGCACGGACGCAAGTGACGTTGCTGCCGGAGTGTCTGGACGATTACGTAGCCGAAGAAAATCCAGTGCGCGTGGTTGATGTTTTTGTCGATGAACTCGACCTGGGGGCGCTTGGTTTTGAGGGCGTCGATCCTGCCGCAACTGGTCGTCCGGCCTACCACCCAGCGGTGTTGCTGAAGATCTATATCTACGGCTACCTCAATCGGATTCAGTCCAGCCGTCGGCTTGAGCGAGAGGCCGAGCGCAACGTCGAGTTGATGTGGTTAACGGGGCGTTTGGCCCCGGACTTCAAAACCATTGCCGACTTTCGCAAAGACAACGGCAAAGCCATTCGCAGCGTATGCCGCCAGTTCGTAGTTCTTTGCCGCAACCTCAATCTCTTCTCTCAGTCGATCATCGCCATCGACGGCAGCAAATTCAAAGCCGTCAATAATCGCGACCGCAACTTCACTCAGGGCAAGGTGAAGGCACGCATGCAACAGATCGAGCAGAGCATTGATCGCTATCTGGCGGCGATGGATTCGGCGGATCGTGCAACGCCCGAAGTGGCCGAGNCCGCAACTTCACTCAGGGCAAGGTGAAGGCACGCATGCAACAGATCGAGCAGAGCATTGATCGCTATCTGGCGGCGATGGATTCGGCGGATCGTGCAACGCCCGAAGTGGCCGAGGCCAAAGCCGAGCGGCTGAAAGAAAAGATAGAAACACTGAAACAGCAGATGCAAAAACTCAAGGAAATCGAGGCGCAGCTCCACGAAAGTCCAGACCAGCAGATCTCCCTCACAGACCCAGATGCACGCTCTATGGCTACGAGCGGCCGAGGCACCGGAACGGTTGGCTACATCGTACAAACAGCTGTCGACGACAAACACCATCTGATCGTTGCCCATGAGGTGACCAACGTTGGCAATGATCGTGGGCAACTGAGCAATATGGCGAACCAGGCGCGTGAAGAAATCGAGGCTGAATCGCTAACGGTGGTGGCCGACCGAGGCTATTACAAAGGTCTGGAAATCCTTGCTTGCGAGCAAGCCGGCATCACTACCTTCGTACCGAAACCCCTCACATCTGGCAGCAAAGCCGAAGGCCGATTTGGTAAGCAGGACTTCATTTACGTTGCTGCATCGGACGAGTATCGATGCCCTGCGGGACAGTTACTGACCCGGCGGCATTCTTCGGTGGAAGACGGCATGCTACTGCACTGCTATTGGTTCTCGGGCTGCCAGTCCTGCGCAATGCAGAAGCAGTGTACGACGGGTAAGGAGCGCCGGGTAAAACGCTGGGAACATGAAGCCGTAGTCGATGCGATGCAGGTACGGCTGGAACATGATCCAACGATGATGAGGCGTCGCCGACAGACCGTTGAACATCCTTTTGGAACGCTCAAATACTGGATGGGAAGTACGCACTTCCTAACCAAAACCCTACCAAGGGTAAGCACCGAAATGAGCCTTCACGTGCTCGCCTACAACCTCAAACGGATGATGAGCATCTTCGGCATCTCAGGACTGCTTGAAGCGATCAGGGCGTGAATCCAGCCGCTTGGTCGTCCGTGAGTGGCTGTTTGGGCCGCTGACGCAGCCCAAACAGCATTTACGAACGCCTATGTAGCTGACGAGGGCAATTCGCGCGTCAGTCTGCTGGTTTCGAAGGCAACGCCCGTAGCTCTCAACTTTCGATGTATTTAGTGCGTTTTCACACAGCCTGGACCCAAAGCGGTCTGTCAGCTGCTTAACGATCGGCCAAATCGACGATGGTGAGGGGCCGCCCTGCGAACTCACTTGCTTATCTGCTTGGCGTTACAGCACGATGCTGGCTCAAGAGCAAGGACAGGCCCGATGACCAAGCCCCTCGAACAAGAAATCTCAATGTGAATTCACCAGACTACACGGCTAAGGGCGAAGACCTCGGCAACCGCATGATGAAGGTCGACCATGCGGGCGAGCATGGCGCGATCTGTATCTACAGTGGACAGTTGTTTATGGCCCGGCTTTTCGTCCCGGGCATGGTGAATGAACTCAAGGAGTTCCTCTCCCACGAGCGCCGCCATCGGACGGTTTTTCAGGAGGAGCTGCAACGTCGCAATTATCCCCGCTGCCGTAGTTATTGGTTGTGTGGCATCGGCGGTCTGGCGTTGGGTCTGGTTACTGGCATCTGTGGCCGCAAAGCCATTGTCGCTACTACCGTCGCGGTTGAAAGTGTGGTGCTCAAGCACCTGGCTCATCAACTAGATGTGCTGGGCGAGATCGATCTCCACGCGGTGGCGGCCATTACTTCGATTGTGGAGGAGGAGCAGCACCATCATGACCACTCAGCAGCGCAGATTGATGTGCGCGATCCCTGGTTCAGGGTACTGACACCGATGGTGACTGCATGGACTGAAGCGGTAATCTGGATGGGTATGCGTTCTTAGAAAGCAGGTGAAATTATCCCGTTTCACTGCCGCAATCTTTTAGACAAATGACTGACCGCTTCTGGCCGAGGCTGTGTAAAAACGTTTTTGAGCGCGACAGGTACTCAAAACCGGACTGAAAATCGCGCTTCTACGCGAAATCCACATCTGCTGACGTGCCGATAAATTTCAGATTTAACGTAGACGCGCACACTTCAATTTTGGCGAAGCGTTTTTACACACTGTGGGCCGATTGCTGCCCGTCGCGAAGGACCACAACCCTTTGCAGATATTCATAACAGTTAAGCTGGAAGGCTGGCTTCAGCCGCTCCCGGTGAACGAAGCGAACGATTTCAACGCATTGTCAGGCGCATTCCAGGGAATGTTCCATTTAAAGAATTTCTCCCTCGGGCGCACGGAAGGCCTTGCTGTAGTAGCCGGATTCGTCGAAACAGCAAACCTGCTTCTTGCCGGATGCAAGCATATCGCAAGCATCACCAATTCGTTTTGCGCGCGTCTTAAGTTGCTTGGCTGAAGTAATCCAATGTATCCAGTCTACTCGTGCGATGGTCGTTGTATTGTTCCAAACTTTACGAGCCTCAGGAGTGGCTTCCAGAGCCTCCTGAAAATCGGGTGGGATGTCAGGCTCGGGTTCCTTCTTCACAGGGCTTAGCTCTAGTGTAACGACATCCCCAACGGCCATGCCTGCGGCTTCGAGTAACTCTCTACTGACCTGAAGCCAATGGCTCAGCTGACCATCCGGCTCAAGGGTCGCCTGGAAAGGGTGCCCATTGATTGTGCCTTCAACTGTCGTCCTTCCTCGTCTCGGAAGCTGTTGACTCGCGTCTATTGGCAGTACTACGAACGCCCACGACGCATCATTACCCGGTTTTGCCGGACGAAGAAGCTTTGCTTCAAATCGGGATTTCACATCGATTGTTGTCATCGCAACTCCTCCAACTAATACGCTTAACTACTCTATCGCGGCATCACCTTCGCGTTTAAACGCGACTTAGCCCTGGGAAAAACGCGACATTGATGATGCCAAGCCCAGCCGCGGTAAAGATCAGTACAGAAGGCCGACGCTATCTATTAGCCACTCGTCTGTCCAGTGACCGCTCCTGACTGATTGCTGCCCGTTAGCAAGGGTTGTAATCGATCAAAGAGTAGCTGCTGCAATGGTAGCTTCAGTCAAAGTAAATGTCGGTCAAGGGTAGGGCTTCTACGGGCCGATTCAGCTTTTAATGACCCTGGTTCAAAATCTAATGAATCTCTACGCCCAGAAACTCCAGTTGCTGGCACATGAGCAAGCGATTGGCGGGGTGATCGTCGACCACCAGAATGTTCAAGGCGATAGTCGTGGTGCAGATATTGGCTTCAGCGTTCTCTGCCTCCCGTTCGAGTGGCAGTGTTGCCAGGTGCAACGACACTTCGACTTGAGTGCCGACACCTGGCTGGCTGCTCAATTGCAGGCTGCCGCCCATCATTTCGCACAGGCTGCGGCTGATCACCAGCCCAAGACCCGCACCGCCTCTGGCTAACTGCCCGGAGTGATCGGCTTGAGCGAAAGGTTCGAACAACCGCTGCTGATCCTGTTTACTGATCCCTATACCGCTGTCGTAAACCTGCAACAGCATCCGGACCCGCTCAGGCTCGGCGGTTGGGTGCAGGTCGACGATGATCCTGATTTGGCCGCGCTCCGTAAACTTGATAGCGTTGCTCACCAGGTTGGACAGCACCTGTTTGAAGCGCATCGGGTCCAACAGGACATCAAACCCCGGATTGGCAGGGCGAAATTCCAGCTGCAGCCGTAGGCTTTTCTGGCGCGCCAGTCCATCGAAAACCCGCACCACCGAGGCCACGATTTCACTTGGATTGACCCGTTCAGGGCTCAGGCTCAGCCGTCCGGATTCAATCCGTGCAATGTCGAGAATGTCTCCGATCAGCTCCAGCAGGTCCTTCGCCGAGTTGTACGCCACATCGATGGCCGGACGATCCGGGTGCTCATGATCGATGCGTTTCAGCGTGAGTTCGAGCAGGCCGATGACCGCATTCATCGGGGTGCGGATCTCATGGCTCATGGTCGCCAGAAACGTGGTTTTGGCACGGTTGGCTTCATCGGCGCGCTCTTTGGCATAGCGCAGATCATCGAACAGTTGCCGCCGTTCGCTGATGTCGATCCAGCCGCCGATGATGCCTTGCACTTCACCGCTCGAATCACGGTAGGGAAGAATCCAGTGGTATATCGTCAGTCTGCGGCCGCCGATGTGCAGCGCACGATCGAGAATCAGCGGTATGCCCTCGGCCACGACGCGTTGGTAATCGGCCTGGTACTCCCGGGCTTCGAACGCATTGCTCATGTTGCCATGCATGACGCCTTTGCCGATGACGTCTCCACGTCTCGCACAGAAGGCTTCCAGGTAACTGTCGTTGCAGCTTTGCAGCAGACCCTGACGATCGCGGACGTAGATGGGATGAGGCGTCCCGTTGACCAGTGATCGCATGAATTCAAGTTGATCGTTCAATGCACGCTCGGCGGCCTGACGCTGCTTTATCTGGCGACGCATGTAAGCGTTCCAGGCAACGGAAATCAGCAGTAGCACCCCGGCACCGATAGCGATTTGGTAGAACAATCGGTGAAAGTTGCGCCAGGTACTTTGCGAGGACGCCGAATAGCCGCGCCAACGGCTGTTGATGATGCCCAGTTCTTCCGGAGCAATACTCAGTAGTGCCTTGTTGAGGATGGCGTTCAGTTCTTTGGCATCTCGGCCTGTGGCCAGGGAGAACGCGGCCTGCCGGGTGCCGATGGTCGTACTGATTTGAAGGGTGTGCTCGAAGAGCTGCGATGAGATGAAGTAGTTGGCAATCACCAGTGAATTCACCGCACCTTCTGCCTTGCCCTCGGCCAGCAACTCCACGGCGCTGAACGAGTCCGGGGTTTCAATCAGCTTGATCCGCGGGAACTTGCTGCGCAGGTAATCCACCAATGGATTGCCTTGGGCGACTGCCAGGCGTTTGTCCTGCAACTGCGCAAGGCTTGTCGGACTGCCGGCGGTTTTGCGAGTCAGCAGGACAAAGGAGTTTTGCAGGTAGGGGCGGGTGAAGTTCAACGCTGTTTCACGTTGGGCACTGGGGAGCAGGGCGGCGATCAAGTCGGCCTTGTTGTCTCTGATCTGCTCGATCATCTCGTCATCACTGCGGGTGCGACGAACGTCGAAGCGCAAACCGGTGCGCAACCTGATCAGCTCGAGCAAGTCCGCGGCCACCCCACGAAAGTTGCCATCACTGTCGAAAAATGTCAGCGGTGCAAACGCTTCATTGACTACCACACGCACTACCGGGTGTTGTGCCAGCCAGCGCTCCTCGTTGTGGGTGAGTTGCAGTTTTTGATCGGTGAGCAGCATGTCACTGCCGGCACTCCAGCGCTTGGCAATATTGTCTCGTTCGCTGGTGGGGATGGCCATGAGCATTGCGTTGATGATCCCGAGCAGTTGCGGGTTGTCCTTGTGCACGGCAAAGCTGAAGCCGTGTGCTTCGTGTTTGCCGAAGTTGGCCATGCGGATATTGTTCAGATACCCCTTGTTGATCATGTAATGGGTAGAAATGGTGTCACCCAGAAAAACGTCAGCCTGGTCGAAGGCAACGGCATTGATCGCATTCTGGTAGGACGGAAAGGACGTGATGATCGCCCCGGGATACATTGCATTGACCTCCTCCAGCGGCAAATAGTGATACACTATGCTCAACCGTAGGCCGGCCAGGCCATCGGTCAAGGATCTGGTTTCACCTTCGCGTGTCACCAGAACCGGCTGGTCCACGGCGTAGGGGGTGGAAAGTACGATTTCAGCGTTGTGAGCTTCGAATCCATTGGCGGTCCCCAGCAAATCGATCTCGCCATTTTCGAGTGCCTCTATAGCGGCGTCCCGGGACGCAAGTCTCAAAACCTTGATTGGCAAGCCGGTTGTTTTGCCGAGGATACCCGCGTAATCGGCGGTAAAACCTTCGTAGTCGTTACCACTGAGGGTCAGGTCGAAAGGGGGGTAGTCCGGGGCCGACGTGCCCAGGATCAGTTCCCGTTTATTCTCAATCCATTGTCGTTGTGCGTTATCCAGTTGGACTTCCTGGTGTCCGGCCATTGAGCGACTGATCAGGGTGTAGTTCTCGCTGACGGTCTGCGCAGCGGCCACTGAGGCGGCCAGGCATAAACCTGCGGCCATGAGTGTCAGATAATCCTTTATACGACTGGGCATCCTGTTTCTCACACTAACGCGTTACGTTTTGCCATATCGATGAGTTCAACCAGGGATTTGGCTTTGAGTTTTTGCATGAGGCGTTTTTTATAAGTGCTGACAGTCTTGTTGCTCAGGAACATACCTTTGGCAATTTCCTTGTTGGTGCGGCCTTGGGCAAAGAGTTGCAATACCATCAGTTCCCGGTCATTGACTGACTTGAACAGTTCCAGGTCGGCGAATCGCGCGTCATCACTGCGAACAGGATTCAAGGCCTGACTTGGAAAATAGTTGTAACCTGATAGTACGGCCTTTATAGCGCTGACCAGTTCACTCAGTTCTTCCTGTTTACACACATATCCCGATGCGCCGGATTGCATGCAGCGAATGCCGAAAAGTGTCGGGCATTGTGCGGTTAACACCAATGTTTTCAGGCGGGTACTCATTGCGTTGAAACGGGCGAGAACTTCCAGCCCATCCAGTTTGGGAATGCTGATGTCGAGAATGACTAGATCAGGCATGCATTCGCGAACCATCTGCATGGCGTCGACCCCATTATCAGTTTCGCCGACGACTTTGTAACCTTCATGTTCAAGCAACATTCTGACGGCAAGGCGGATAACCGGGTGATCGTCGACAATAAAAACGGAGTTCATAATCAAATCCCATACGCGCTCAAATAAAGCGCGCACCTTAGCTCAGATAGTTGAGGCGACGCATGAGCTGACGGACCTGCAGCGGCAATATAGGAACAATCCTACAGTTGAAAAAGAATGAGACTACGCATCAACTAGGTTTTTTATGAAGAAGGGTAGAGATTGTTGGTGGTCAGTCGAGAGGTTGGAAGTAGTTGATTGTAAGTTGTGAGTTGTGTTTGATCTGGATTTTTAGTGCGGTTGGTGTACGATTTTTTACAATGAGGCCAAGGTCAACAAGTTTCTAAATTCGGATTGTTTCAGCGGTTTTATCAAATACCCCAATAATGGCAGTCCGTGTTCGTTGGCCTTTTGTTCAAGTTCATCCAGTTCAATGGATGTCAGGCTGCTTAACAGTATTGCTTGTCTAATCATCCCCCGGTGGCTGGCGAATTCGACCAGATCAAGGCCGCAGAGGTCGGGCAGACATTGATCGCACAAAAGAATATCAAATGGCTGCACAGCCTTGAGCATTTGTTGCAAGGCGCCAAAGGCACTGTCGGTGGTGGTCAGCTGGGTGAAACCGTAACTCTCAAGCAGATATTGAGTCGCCCGGAGTTGGAAGGGGTGATCTTCCACCAGCAAGATGCGCAGATCGTCTTTGAACATAGGAGTATTCACGCTTCTTCTGTCGAACTGAATGAAGCGAGATTATTTCGCGAGGTTACCGAATAATCGATCAGTTAGCTCAGCGCATGTTGTAGGGGGATTCGGCGAACGTTGAGTGCACTTGGGTTTTGAGAGGCAAATCAACCATTGCAGGCGGCGTAATGGCTGATCACCCAGGACTCATCAGTGGCTCGAACGACCGGTCATCTCCAGCGCCATTTCGCTTGCATAGCTGTCGGTCATGCCGGCGATGAAATCTATCATTCGTAGAAACGAGGCGTGCAATGGGCCGTGAGGATCGGGCGCATTGTTACCCAACAGGTCGAGGACTCGGCGACTCTTGAAGGACGGCGTTCGACCGTTATGCTGTTCCAGCGCCGCACCGCAAAAGGCGTTGAGCAGGATTTCCAGGGTGGTGTAGGCGCCGATTTCGTGCAGGGTTTTGCGCTTGTCCTGGAAGATTTTCTTGCGCGCCATGTCCTTGGCATTCAGTACGCATCGCTTGGCAGGGCCGTGCATGTGCTCCACCAGATCACCGGGCAGCGTGCCGGCCAGCAACGCGTCCTGTTGCTCGACAAAGGCCCGTGCTGCAGCGTTGGTCAGGTGTTCAATGGCTTTGCCTCGCAAGATCGCCAGTTTGCGCCGGCGCGAATCCAGTGGACCAAGCTGGCGATAGGTTTCCGGCAGATCGTCACCCACAAGGTCCAGCAACAGGGACTCGACTTCGGCGTACTCCAACAACTCCATTTCCAGACCGTCTTCCAGGTCGATCAGCGCGTAACAGATGTCATCGGCCGCCTCCATCAGATACACGAGCGGATGGCGCGCCCAACGCTGTTCTTCGAGTTGCGGCAGGCCGAGTTTTTGGGCGATTTGTTCCAGAAGCGGCAATTCGCTCTGATAGCAGCCGAACTTGTGTTTCTTGTAGCCCAGCGAATCCGCGTGTTTTGCCGTCCATGGATACTTCAGATAAGTACCCAGCGTGGCGTAGGTCAGCCGGGTGCCGCCATCGAACTGGTGATATTCCAGCTGGGTGAGTACCCGGAAGCCTTGGGCATTGCCTTCGAAATTGAGGAAGTCATTGCGTTCGACTTCGCTCATTGCATCCAGCCAGCCACGGCCGGCGGCTTGCTTGAACCAGTGGCGAATTGCGTCTTCGCCGGAATGGCCAAAGGGCGGATTGCCGATGTCATGGGCCAGGCAAGCCGATTGCACCACCATGCCCAGGTCGCTGGGGTCGCACCAGTCAGGCAGGGCGCTGCGGATGGTTTCGCCGACGCGCATGCCCAGCGAACGGCCGACACAGCTGACTTCCAGCGAGTGGGTCAGGCGCGTGTGGATATGATCGTTGCTGGTGACCGGATGGACTTGGGTCTTGCGGCCGAGGCGGCGAAAAGCGCCCGAGAAAATGATCCGGTCGTGGTCTTTATGGAAAGGACTGCGGCCGAGTTCTTCCGGGCTGTGCAGAGGCTTTCCGAGGCGTTCGCGAGTAAGCAGGGTTTGCCAATCCAAGGCGGGTTCTCTCCGTCAGGTGTTTGATGGCCTAAGCTTCCGGGTTCGCGTCCGGACCTGCAAGCAGAACTACAGCCCGGCGGTATCGATGAATGGCTGAAAACAGGCGAGCGGTTGCCCGTCGATCACGAAGCCTCCTTGGTCAGGTCTTGTTATTGGATAAAACCTCTTCGTCCGGTAGGCGTGCAGAATTGAACCTCTCGATAAAGAGGTTCAATTCCGATGTAGCAAGAATGCAGCCAGATAACGGCCTTAGTGGTTACGCGAAGAGCCTTGCATGACCAGCTTGATCAATGGCCCCAGCGTGGCGCCCATACGAACCAGTCGAGTGAGGCTGCTGACGCCACCGCTCTTGGCGCCCTTACCCGTCAGAAAGCCCAGCAAGGTGACGGCTGCCACGCCCCAGAGTGGAGCGTGCTTGATGCCGAAGCCATCCTGCAGGTTTTGTGTCATCCCGCGCACGCGCTGCAAGGGTTGCAGCAGTTGCGCGGATTCATGGCGGATTTCCTGACGATGCATTTCCATGCGCAGGCGGATCAGCGCCTTGCGCATTTCGGTGCGCGAGCTGTTGTGAGGCAGTTCAGGCAGGCTCATGGCAGCAGGCGCTCCCGATCGTTGGCCAACTCTTCCAGGGTGCCGTGGAAGGGCGATGATTCATCGAAAATCGCCGCTCTCAAGCGCATCGCACAAAAAATGGCCGCCAGTGTGTAGAAAATACAGAGCCCGATGATGGCCGCCAGACGGTAGGTGTCCCAAAACAGGATCAACACCAGCGTCGACAACCCCACCAACAACAGCAAGGCAAAAACCAGCGCAAGGCCCGCGAATAACAACAGGCTTACGGTGCGGGCTTTTTGTTCCTGCAATTCGATGCCGAACAGTTCGACATGGCTGTGCAACAGTCCAAGAAAAGCGGCACCCAGGCGCCGCGGTGAGGAGCTTGGGCCCGTCGCGGACGAGCCGGATTCGCCGATCGCCATATCAGCGCCGAGTGGCCAGCAAGCCAATCAGAAAACCCACGCCGGCCGCGATCCCGACCGATTGCCATGGGTTGGCCTGGACATAGTCTTCGGTGGCGGTAACGGCGGCCTTGCTGCGTTCGCGCAGGGAGTCTTCGGTCAATTTCAAGGTTTCGCGTGCACGCAGCAGACTGTCGTGGATTTGCTCGCGCAACTCGTCAGCCTGATCGCCGGCCAAGGTTGCGGTGTGTTCCAGCAAGCGTTCGGTGTCGCTGACCAGAGTCTGAAAATCGTTCATCAGAATTTCTTGAGCAGTCTTTGCCTTGATGCTGGCCATGGGTGGATCTCCGTAAGTGGCTTCTGAAACGTTCGAGTATGAGCCTTGCGCGAAGGTTCAGTACAAATGACTGGTACAACTTTTGCTACGTCGTGGTGCATCTGTCTGCGCCGTTGCGCTGTTGCTGGGCAGGATTCGAGCAAAACCTTATCTCAAATAATGAAAACTCGCGCAAAGGTTCCAACCTTGTGCGCCAAAGCGGCTCATCGGGGTCACTCTGCTGATCCCGACCGGGTGCAACTTGGTGCATGAATTGTCTGCGCGAACTGCTTTGGTGCTTTTTAGCCTTCAGGTCTGCCAATCCCATGGAAAATCTGCAAAGCGCTGTGGACGGTCTGGTCCATAGCTCCAATACGTTGTTCATTTTGATCGGCGCGGTCATGGTGCTGGCGATGCACGCCGGTTTCGCCTTTCTTGAAGTCGGCACGGTTCGACAAAAGAACCAGGTCAATGCCTTGTCGAAGATTCTCAGTGACTTCGCCATTTCGACCCTGGCCTACTTCTTTATAGGCTATTGGATTTCCTATGGGGTGACCTTCATGCAACCGGCGGCTGTGATCAATGCTGATCATGGCTATGGGCTGGTGAAGTTTTTCTTCCTGCTGACCTTTGCTGCGGCGATTCCCGCGATCATTTCCGGAGGCATCGCCGAGCGTGCCCGGTTTGTCCCGCAGTTGTGCGCGACGGCACTGATCGTGGCGTTCATCTATCCGTTCTTCGAGGGCATGATCTGGAACGGCAACTTTGGCCTGCAAACCTGGTTGCTGGAGCACTTTGGTGCCAGCTTCCATGATTTCGCCGGCTCGGTGGTGGTTCACGCCATGGGCGGTTGGCTGGCTCTGGCGGCGGTGTTGTTGCTCGGGCCGCGCAATGGTCGTTATCGCGAAGGGCGACTGGTGGCGTTTGCACCCTCGAGCATTCCCTTTCTGGCGCTGGGATCGTGGATCCTGATCGTCGGCTGGTTCGGTTTCAACGTGATGAGCGCGCAAACCTTGCAAGGTGTCAGCGGGCTGGTGGCGGTGAACTCGCTGATGGCCATGGTCGGCGGTACCGTGGCGGCGCTGATCGTCGGGCGCAATGACCCGGGTTTTCTGCATAACGGCCCGCTGGCCGGATTGGTGGCGATCTGTGCCGGTTCCGATCTGATGCATCCGGTGGGCGCGCTGACCACTGGGGGCATCGCCGGCGCATTGTTTGTCTGGTGCTTCACTGCGGCTCAAGTCAAATGGCGCATCGACGATGTGCTGGGGGTTTGGCCGTTGCATGGTTTGTGTGGCGTCTGGGGCGGGATCGCCTGCGGCATTTTCGGCCAAAGCGCGTTGGGTGGACTGGGCGGCGTGAGTCTGATCAGCCAGTTGATCGGCACCGCACTGGGCGTGGTTGTGGCGCTGGCCGGTGGCTTTGCAGTGTATGGCGCGATCAAAGCGTTCCATGGTCTGCGCCTGAGTCAGGAAGAAGAGTATTACGGTGCGGATTTGTCGGTGCACAAGATCGGCGCCGTCAGTCAGGACTAGGTCTCTTCGTCGTCAGCACCTGGATAGAAGCCGTGCAGCAGGCGATAGCGGTCGTGCCGAATTTGGTCGACCCGCTCCTGTACCTGATGCGCGGGTAATCCCAGCATGATGAGCGCGTGGGAGGCGAGCATCAGGCTCGACTCCAGCAGTTCGGGCACGACTTCGCTGGCGCCGGATGCCTTCAACTCGGCCAGTTGGCTGTCGTCGCGTGTACGTACCAGAATCGGCACGGTCGCGTTGAGTCGGCGCGCTTCCTTGAGGATCAGTAACGCGATGTCGGTCTGGTCCACGGCGATCACCATCAGCCTGGCGCGCTCCAGCCCTATCGCGACTAGCAGTTCACCGCGGCGTGAGTCGCCATAGTGCACACAGGTTTCACCAACGGCGGCTTCCTGGACGCGCACCGGATCAATATCCAGTGCGATGTAGGATTGCTGCGCATTGCGTAGCGCGCGTCCGATGGACTGGCCGACGCGACCGTAGCCACAGATCACGACATGGTTGTGTAACCCGGCATTGAGCGCGCTGATTTCTTCAAGTTTCGCTTCTTCGTTGGGTTTGCGGTGCAGGCGTGTCGCAATGTGAGGCGCGGCGCGTAGCAGCAACGGCGTGAAGAGCATCGAACAAAAGGTCGCCGCCAGCAGCAGACCGCCAAAATCGGCGGGCATCAGTTTGTTCTGCTGCATCTGTGCCATCAGCGCAAAGCAGAACTCGCCACCCTGGGCCAATGCCAGGCCGCTGCGCCAGGCGGTTTCGCCATCGCTGCCACGCCATTTGACCAGCAGCGCAACGACGCAGCCCTTGAGCAGCAGCAACCCCAGGGTCAGGCCGAGAATCAACAGGCCGTGGCTGGCGAACAACTGCAAGTCGATCAGCATGCCGATACTGACGAAAAACAGCCCAAGCAGGATGTCGCGGAACGGGCGGATGTCGGCCTCGATCTGGTGCCGGTAATGGCTTTCCCCCAGCAGCATGCCGGCGAGAAACGCCCCCAGGGCAGGGGAGAGACCGAGCAGGTGTGTCAGCCACGCTGTCAGCAGAACAATGACTAGCGCCAGTAGCACGAACAGTTCTGGGGAACGGGCAGCCGCCACTTCATGGAACAGCCGCGGCAGCAACCAGCGACTGGCCAGTAACAGGCCGACGAACAGCACGACGGTTTTACCCAGCGTCAGTGGCAGCGCCCAATACCAGGCCTGATCGCTGCTGCCAGCGAACACGGGCACCAGGGTCAACAGCAGCACCGCCACGACGTCCTGGAACAGCAACACGGCGATGGCATTCTGACCATGGCTGCTGAAGATCTCGCCGAGACTGCTCAGCTCTTTACTGACAATGGCCGTGGAAGACAGCGACAGGCCGACGCCGAGTAACAGCGCAGGCGTGATCGACACGCCGAACAGCATCAGTAACCCACCTAGCAGCATCCCGGAACACAGCACCTGCAGACTGCCAAGACCGAACACCACTCGGCGCAACACGAGCATCTTCGACAGGGAAAACTCCAGCCCTAGGGAGAACAGTAGAAACACTACGCCCAACTCGGCGAGGTCCGGCAGTTCTTCGTTTTCATTCACCCAGTTGAATGCGGTCGGCCCGATCATCAGCCCCACGCACAGGTAACCCAGCACCGGCGGCAATCGCAGGCGCTGGAACAGTGCAATGACCACCAAGGAGGAGGCGAAGATGATCAACAGATTGGCAAACACAAAAACTCCGGTGATGGACGCTGGCAATTCAAGCGTAGAGGCAAATAATCCGTGAGCATCGCGCAATGGATATTGAAGACAACTGATGTGCGTCAGTGTATTACCGCAATTCGTTGCCGTTATGGCTCAAGGGTAGAGTATTCAATGGCTCGACGGTTTTTCGGAGCAGGCCTAGAATGATGACTTAATTTTTTCGGTTGAGCGCTCATGCTTCCTGAATGTCAGCTGTTCGGCACCCTTGGGTGTCATCTCTGTGAAGTGGCCGAAGCCATGCTGATGGAATTTGTCGAGCGAGGTCTGCTGGTGGAGCTGGTGGATATCGCGAACGACGAAACATGGTTCGAAGCTTACAGTCTGCGTATTCCGGTATTACGACGGGTCGATACTGGTGCCGAGCTGGGCTGGCCGTTCAGTGCCGATCAGGTGGTGGCGTTCCTGGGTTAAGCCGTTGTTGCGGTGACGGAGTTTCCGCCTGTCGAACTTTGCGATGGATCCCCTTGGCTTTACCGGCACTGATCGGATACTGTATGCGCATACAGTAATTCGTGATGCCTGCCTTGTACCCCTGGTTTTCGGGTTTGGGCAGGCGGTCCGGGCGTGAGAGGGATGAATCGTGGTCAATGTCGAACAATTGAAGAACAGCGTGAACCGGATGTCGGCGGACGTGGTGCGCGAGGCTGTCCTCGAGCTGCGACTGGATGGCTTGGTGACAGAAGGAAAAACCCCGTTCAATAAATTGCATTTCAATACCTGTTTCGCCGAAATCGAAGCCTTGTTCCAGCGCGCGGGCTATCACCGGCAGTTGGATGTCGTGGGCTATCAGGGTTTGTTGTATGCGCTTTATGACCCTGGTCGATGGGAGGCGGTTGATGTGCTGCGCTGGCTCAAGGAGTTCACCGAAGCGGCAGCGCGCACGCAGATACCGGCTTGAGGATTCTCTTCTAGGTTCGTTCCGGCCACTGCTGGATAATGCCGCCCTGTATTGAGGGTTAGAGCTTTCGTATGTCCACTTCATCTTTTTCTGCTGCACATAACCAGGCCAGCACGCTCTACTTGCCGCCTGGTCCGTGGCAGACCGTACTCGATTGTCTGTGCGAACACTTCAGCGCCATTGGTCGTGAACAATGGCTGGACAGAATCGCCCGCGGTCGTGTGCTTGATGGGCATGGCATGCCGATCGCCCTTGATCTGCCTTACAAGGAAGGCTTGCGGATTCATTATTTCCGTGAGGTGCCGGACGAAAAGCCGATCCCGGTGGTTGAGTCGATTCTGTACGCGGATGAGCATCTGGTCGTGGCGGACAAGCCGCATTTTCTGCCAGTAACTCCGGCGGGTGAATACGTGGAGCAGACCCTGTTGCGACGGCTGATCCGCCGACTCGATAACCCGCATCTGGTGCCGTTGCATCGCATTGACCGGCACACCGCGGGGTTGGTGCTGTTTTCCGCCAACCCTCAGAGTCGTTCTGCCTATCAATCGTTGTTTCCTACACGACAGATCGAAAAGCGCTACGAGGCCATTGCCCGAGCGTTGCCTGAACTCTCTTTTCCATTGGTCCATAAGAGTCGGCTCATCGAGGGCGAGCCTTTCTTCCGTATGCAGGAAGGTCCGGGCGTCAGCAATACCGAAACGGCTGTCGAAGTCAGGGAGAAGAACGGTGATCTCTGGCGTTATGCGCTTTACCCGGTGACGGGCAAGAAGCATCAGTTGCGGGTGCACATGACCGCCTTGGGTGCCAGCATCTGCAACGACCCGTTTTATCCACAGGTACTCAAGGATGTTGAGGATGACTATGCCAATCCTTTGAAGCTGCTCGCTCAGGGGTTACGGTTTGTGGACCCGGTCACCGGCCAGGAAAGAGCATTCGATAGCACCATCACCCTGCAGTGGTGATCACGAGGCTCAGCGAATCTGCTGATCTTTAGCCACGAAAAAGCCCGCACAAAGCGGGCTTCTCAATATCCGGTGTTACCGTAAAAATTACAGCTCTTTAACGGTACGAACCTGATCCTTGTTGATGCGGGTCTGCTTGCCGTCCAGTTGTTCGAATTCGTAGAAACCCGAATCTTTATCGAACTCTGGCGCGTCGACAGCCTGGATTTCTCGACCGTCATTCAAGGTGATCACTGTCGGCGACGCGCAACCGGCGAGGGTAGCAAGGCCCAGTGCGAGCATGAAAGTGGCGAGGGTCCGTTGAGTCATGAGTGTGTCTCCGTATATGAATTCTTTTGGTTACTGAGCTTGAGACGTGTACAGCGAGCGCAAGTTCCTTCTCTTGTCAGTCTGACACAGTGTTGGGGACACTTAACAGTTCTGGTGTGTTGAGGTTGGCCAGGCGTGGATCATTGTCGGGGCATTGCAGGGCGGTAGCGCCCAGTTTGCGCATGAGGCGACCCGGGCTGCGTTCTCCGTCGTTCCAGGCACTGTCGAAATCGGTCGAGAGTGCCACGGGGATAATGCACAACAGAGGTTCCCAATGTTCGCCATGGCGCAACATCAGCGGTTGGTCCGGGTGCTGGCTGGCGAAGTCGCGCATGCGATTGAGCAGCGCGGCGTCTATGCGTGGTACGTCACAAGGCAGCACCAGCAAATGCGCATGGCGGGCCGCCTTCAGGCCTGCGCGAATACCGGCCAGGGGGCCAGGAAAGTCGCTTTCATCGTCATGAACCAGTTGGTCGGCGTAGGGCGCGTACTTTTCCTGGTTTCTGTTGCAGGAGATGATCAGGTCATCGCTCAGTGAACGGGTCTTGCGGTGCAAGTGGGCAATCAATGGCTCGCCGTGCCATTCCAGCAGCCCTTTGTCCTGACCGCCCATGCGTTGGCCACGACCACCTGCCAGGAGCAGAATGGAGCAGGGCGGCAAATGTGTATTCGAGGTCATGGCAGGTCTCCATGGGAGCGGCGAAAAAATGAGCCGCTGTGATATAACACCGGGCTGTTTCTCCTACAACTGGATGAGCCTATGAAAGCCAAGGCTGATGTACCTTTCGCACCGCTTAACATCGCGGTGCTGACGGTCAGCGATACCCGTACCCTGGAAACCGATACCTCAGGCCAGGTCTTCGTCGACCGTTTGAGTGCTGCCGGCCATATCCTGGCGGCCCGGGTTCTGCTCAAAGATGACCTCTACAAAATTCGCGCGCAAGTCGCCAACTGGATTGCCGACGATGTCGTGCAGGTGGTGCTGATCACTGGCGGTACCGGTTTTACGGGGCGCGACAGCACTCCGGAAGCGGTGAGTTGCCTTCTGGATAAACAGGTCGACGGTTTTGGTGAGCTGTTCAGGCAGATATCGATGGCGGATATTGGCACCTCTACTGTTCAGTCCCGTGCCCTGGCCGGCTTGTCCAATGGCACGCTGGTCTGCTGTTTACCGGGATCGACCAATGCCGTGCGCACCGGTTGGGATGGCATTCTTGCCGAGCAGCTGGATTCGCGGCACCGCCCGTGCAACTTCGTCGCTCATCTCAAACAGGCGGCACCCTGTGAATCCCGAGGGTAAGCCAGGCAAGACTGGCAGTCTTATGGCTGTCGAGGTGGCATTGGCGCGCTTGCTGGCAATGGCCGAAGCCTCACCGATTCGTGAGCGTGAACGCTTGCCATTGGCGCAGGTTCGGGGCCGGGTGCTGGCCGACGACCTGGTCTCGACGCTTGATCTGCCACCTTGGCCCAACAGTGCCATGGACGGCTATGCCCTGCGCGTGGCCGACTGGACTGGAGAGCCACTGGCGGTCAGCCAGAAGATTTTTGCTGGTCAGGCTCCGGAGCCCTTGGAGCTTGGCACCTGTGCACGAATCTTCACCGGTGCGCCGGTGCCCGCTGGTGCAGATTGTGTCGAGATGCAGGAAAACACCGAGGTTCAAGCGGATGAGCGAGTACGTTTCACCGAAACCATGGGCCCAGGACGAAACATTCGTCCTCAAGGCCAGGAAGCTACTGTTGGTGAACTGATTCTGTCAGCTGGCACGCGCCTCGGGCCAATCGAACAGGGGTTGGCTGCATCGCTGGGATGCGCAGAGCTGGACGTGATTCGCAAGGTTCGCGTTGCTGTTCTGTCCACCGGGGATGAACTGATTGAACCGGGTCAGGCTCTGGGGCCGGGACAGATCTACAACAGCAATCGAGTGTTGCTGTGCAGTTGGTTGCAGCGCCTGGGTTGTGAGGTGATCGATGCCGGAATTCTTCCGGATGATTTAGCGACCACCCGCACTCAACTGGGTGAATTAAAAAATGTCGATCTGATCCTTTCCACCGGAGGTGTTTCGGTGGGAGAGGCTGACTTTCTGGGCATTGCCTTGCGTGAAGAGGGCGAGTTGATATTGTGGAAACTCGCCATAAAACCCGGCAAACCGCTGACATTCGGGCATTTTCGCGGCGTACCCGTGATTGGTTTGCCTGGTAATCCGGCTTCAACGCTGGTGACCTTTGCTTTGTTGGCAAGGCCCTATCTCTTGCGCCGACAGGGTGTAAAAGAGGTTGAGCCCCTGAAGTTTCAGGTGCCTGCAGGGTTTGCATGGCCAAAAGCAGGCAATCGACGCGAGTACTTGCGCGGACGTCTGGAAAATGGCCGGGCAATTATCTACAGGAATCAAAGTTCCGGGGTTCTGCGTAGCGCTGCCTGGGCTGATGGTCTGGTTGAGGTGCTGGAGGATCGCACGCTGATCGAAGGTGATTCCGTGGGCTTCATCCCGCTGAGCGAAGTCCTGAGCTGACGCCTGCCGCTGGCTTATTGCGCAAACCCGGTTGATCGAACCCGGTTGATCGAACCGGGTTTTGCGTTTCTGGCTTACCCTTAGTGAGCCAGGAGTGTCACGACCTGGTCGAAACGGCTATTGGCGATCCAGGCCAGAACCCCGAGGACGACGGCTGTTCCGATCGCCGAATAGGCAAGCCTGTGTTTTATGGATTTGACGTCACTACGGACGTCATCCATGTCTCGTCGAATGTATTTGAGGTGTGTCTCCAATTCAACGACGCGAGACTCCATATCAGCTTCTCCAATGGCCTTTGCGCTGTTTTTGAATTCAGCTTGATGATTGGCGCGTTTTTCTGCGAACAGTATGACCGGGATGTCCGGTGACTTGATTTCATGGTTTTGCATGGCACGTCCCTGTGAATTCCTGCTGATGTTTAATAACGCAGACGCCAAGGTGTACCAATCGCATTGGTCGGTCAATTGAGCCGATTCCTCACCTCTTGTAAGAAAAAAACCCGCCCTGTAGGACGCCATAGGGCTCGCCTTCAAATATTTCAAATTCTTGCGACTTTTTTGCGGTACGACGAGGTCAACATCTCCCATACGGAATTCAATCATGGGAGTGACAACGAATGAGCGAACGCAAGGCGCTGTTGATTCTGCATGGCAAGCAAGCGCTTAACGAGGCGGTTCGTTCTGCCGTTGCGGACAAGCGCAAACAGGGTTGGGAGCTGGCCGTTCGAGTGACCTGGGAAGCGGGAGACGCCCAGCGTCTGGTAGATGAAGCACTGGCGGCAGGCTACACGCAGATCATCGCCGGTGGCGGTGATGGTACCTTGCGCGATACTGCCGAAGCCTTGGCGGCGTATTCGACGCAGGCCAGTCTGGCACTGATGCCCTTGGGGACCGCCAATGATTTTGCGCGTGCCGCTGGCGTGCCTCTGGAACCCGCGCAGGCACTGGAACTTCTCGAGGTTGCGCCGAGCGCCATTGATCTGGGGGAGGTCGGCGGGCAGGTGTTCCTGAATATGGCCACGGGCGGTTTTGGTAGTCAGGTCACGGCAAACACTTCGGAGGACTTGAAAAAAATCCTCGGCGGCGCGGCTTACCTGTTCACCGGTTTATCGCGCTTCAGTGAGTTGCATGCAGCCTATGGTGAGTTGCAGGGGCCTGATTTCCAGTGGCGTGGCGAGCTGTTGGCATTGGGCATCGGCAATGGCCGACAGGCCGGCGGAGGGCATGTGTTGTGTCCAGAAGCACTGGTTGACGACGGTCTGCTGGACATCAGTATTCTGCCTGCGCCGCAGGAAGTCGTCGGTACCTTGAAAACCCTGCTCGCCGATGGCTTCAGCATCGACAATATGTTTATGCGAGTCCGGTTGCCATGGGTCGAAATCAAGGTCTCGGAAGGCCTTTACATCAACGTCGATGGCGAACCTCTGGAAGGTGACAACTTGCGTTTCTCGGCACGTCCAGCGGCACTGCGCGTGCATTTACCTGAAAATTCGCCGCTGCTGGCGTCATCGCAATTGATCAATCATCCAGGCTGATGATTTGCTCGCGCACGGCGAACAGCACCAGGCCCGCCACATCGAAGATCTGCAAGCGCTTCATGATCTGCGAACGGTGGGTTTCAACGGTCTTGATGCTCAGGCCCAGGCCATTGGCAATTTCCCGGGTGGATTTTCCGCGAACGATCAGCCGAAGAATTTCCAGCTGGCGCGCTGTCAGGTTGTGCGAGTCGGTAGGTTCCGGCTGGTTTTTCTGAGTTCGGGTCAGTGCCTGGTTGATGACGGTGTGGGCGATGGCCGGGCTCAGGTAGCGTTCGTTGTTACGCAAGGCATCCAGGGCATGTTCGAGCTCGGTAGCCGTGGTGTCCTTGAGCAGGTAACCATGTGCGCCGGATTCCAGTGCCTGCATGATGAGTGCTGGATCAGTGTGCATCGACAGGATCAGCACCTTGCTCTGCGGGCGTACTCGCTTGAGTTGCTGCAATGCGTCAAGGCCACTGGTTTCCTTCATGGAAATATCCAGCAGGATGATGTCGGGGGACAGTTGCTCGACCATATCAAGCAACTGCGAGCCGTCATTGGCTTCACCGATTACGGCATAGCCGGGAATATCAAGCACCAGAGCGCGCACGCCTGCCCTGATAAGCGAGTGGTCATCCACCAGAAGTAAGTTACAAGTCAACGCACAACCTTATTCGTACTGGCCCGTTCGAGCGCACGAGGCGCCCAGGGGAAGAGTGCTTCGATTTGAGTGCCTTTGCCCGGCTCGCTGGTCACGCTCAGTGTGCCTCCCAACTGATTGATCCGTTCCGACATCCCAGCCATTCCACGCTGTCCTTCACGACCTGGATCGGTCGCTGGCGCGAATCCCAGGCCATCGTCACTGATCAACAGTGTCAGGCCCTGAGGCAGACGTTGCAGGCGGACCAACAGATTTTTTGCTTCGGCATGGCGCAGTATATTGGTCACCGCTTCCTGAGTGATTCGAAAGGCCGCCAGCGTCATTTCCTCCGGTATACCGGCCAAGCGCTGATGGCATTCCAGGCTCCAGTGCACCGGCGTGTTGGCCAGTGTCTTGAGTAAGTGCGCCCGCAGACTGGCTTCCAGCCCGAGACTGGTCAGTTGCCTCGGATTGAGAATGGCCGATACGTCTCGCACTTTGGCCAGGGTTTCTTCCAGCGTTTCGCAGAGCACTGAACACTGGCCCTGAAGTTCTTCGGGCATTCGGCGTTTGAGCCAGTCGCTTTGAAGTTTTGCCGCAGTCAGCAATTGGCCGATGTCGTCATGCAGTTCCCGACTGAGCCGGTGACGTTCGTTTTCCTGAACCTCCAACAGACGGTCAGCCAACTCCTGGGGTTGAAACTTTATCGACTTGCGCGAAAGACAATACTGCACCCAGACGCAGGTCAATGCCGCAATATTGAGTACCAGCAGACTCAGCGGCAGAGGCGTGGACAGGCTATAAATCAGCAGGCAGCCAAGCGCCGAGCAGGTGCACAACATAAGCGTGACCCGGCGCGCGTTTTTTTGGGAGGGGGGCCTTAGCGTGATTGACTTGAGGCTGGCGTACATAGCGGATGGAGCCAATGGATGTTCGCTGCGGGAAGACCGGGCATCGAGGATGACGGGTCTCTGTCTGGAGTCACTCTGCCATTAATTGACGTCAACTAATGGGCGGCATAATACCACTTAAGATACCGTTGGTCGCGTTTGGTATATATGTTTGCAGCGTCAGGAAATAAGCATTTATGGACAGCAGTTCCATAATGGAAAAAGTTGGGTGGCAAGAATGGTTTATTTGTTTCGGGTCGTCGTCAGCAGGTAAGGAATAATCAATTGCGACATGAGCCCGCTAAAACGGGAGAGTCAGTCATGGCAATAAAAATTCGCAGCATGGCATAGGGGCCCGATAATTCAGGCTTGCCGACCTGCAAAGGAAGCGAGTGTGAACGGCTTGGAACTGGCAGGGGGCTGAAACTGGCGTTGTCCGACCTGAAAGGCGAAGGCTTCGATCAGGGATGTCTGTTCGCTGTCATCAAGGCTGAGTTGGCCGGTCTTCTGATCGATTAGCTCGAGTTGCCAGGCGATCAACGTCAGGCAGTCTTTCAGCGCACTCAGGGCCTGGTCGTGTAAATCCAAGTGATTCTGGGCATGGCTCAGCAAGCCATGGATGTGCAACGAAAACTCCGAAACGGCTGCCAGAGCCAAAGCGTCGGCCTTGTTGGCCAGTTTGAGCAGCGTGCTTAGCATGCAGTCGATGGCATCCTTGTCATTGCTGATCAGTTGCAAATGACTCAGGCATTCCTCGGTTTTAACCAGCAGTGGGGATTCCATGCGCACTTGGACACCCAGTCCACGAACACTTGGACAGCGATTCCACGCTGACTTGGACACCCATTCCACGGCCACTTGGACACTCA
>NZ_JBTEYL010000041.1:0-19919 GCF_054330215.1 Pseudomonas sp. Ma2-10
ATCAGCAAGAAGTGGACGATGCCGATCCGGGACTGGAAAGCAGCTTTGAATCGCTTCAGTATCCAATTCGAAGATCGCCTGTTAACGGTTTAATAGAAACCCCGTTTACGCAAAATCTAGGACACCCTCTGTCCCGTCCTGAATAAAGTTTACACCTGTTTCAGGACTAGACTGTATGTCCTATAGGAAACGGGCGACCCACAGGTCGCCCGTTTTCATTCACTCCGCAGCCTGCGCCCGCAACCGTCTACCAATCACATCCATCAGATCACAACCGTCACGCAACGGAATGGCGAGCAGTTTGGAAAAGTCAGAAAGCACTACGGTGTCGCAACCGATTTCGGCGCGAAAGGCGATGTTTTCCAGAACTTGGGTGACGGTGCGGATTCGGTAGTCAGCCATGGCTTGCAGCACGTCTAGCGGGGCTTGGGTGTCGATGAGCAGGGACGCCGGGATCAGGTCGATTCCGGTGAGGGGCATGTATCGATTCATTTGAAGATCTCTGTTTGATTGGCTATGCCGTCACTCAGTCGTCGCCAAACGAGAGGGTGGCAGCTGTACGCAGGTTGGCGAACCGGTACAGAGAAACCGGCAGACCCGAAGATCTCCCGCGCACAGCCGCCATAAATAGCGGCTTTGCGGGTGCGTCGGCGCCTGCAATTAAGCTGATAGCCTTCGCATTCTCTGTATCAGGTCGCCAAACCTGAATCGCCATTTGGGCGACGGGCGGACTATAAGCTTCATCGTTCCGACGGTGCAAGGCGCCTGACTTCCGAGATTGGTGTAGGAACTTTAGCTGTGGCAGCAACTGGCCGAGACCTTGTCATCATACTGATCATGAAGCCTCACCCATTCCATGATTTGCTCTTCATTACGCCCCTTGGGCGTGAGGTCGAGGTAGTTGTAAGCACCGACCAGCAGGTCCAGGCCCCTCGCATAAGTGGAATAGGTGTGAAAAATCTCACCTGCTTCATTGCGATATAACACGCTGAGGCCAGGGAGTTCTTCTTCGGCGCCGTCAGTTTTTTCGTAGTTGTAGGTGGCTTTGCCGGCGGTGACGTCTTCTGCTCGGGCCGAGACGCCGAAGTCGTAATTGAAATCGCAGCCTTCTGACGACACCCAATCGAATTTCCAGCCCATGCGCCGTTTGAAGGCCTGGAATTCGACGAACGGCGCGTGGGAAACCGCCACCACGGCGACGTCATGGTGGGCCAAGTGTTGGTTGGCGCCGTCAATGTGATCGGACAGGAACGAGCAGCCAGAGCAGCCTTCGTCCCAGCCTTTGCCAAACATGAAGTGGTAGATGACCAACTGGCTGCGGCCGCCGAACAGGTCAGCCAGTTTCAGTTCGCCGTTCGGGCCCTGAAAGCGGTAGTCCTTGTCGATGTTCACCCAGGGCAGGGCGCGGCGTTCGGCGCTGAGTTTGTCTCGCTCTTTGGTGAAGGCTTTTTCGTGGGTCAGGTGTTGCTTGCGGGCGGCGAGCCATTCTTCTCGGGAGACGACGGGATGATTCTGAATGTTCATTGGGATTCTCCTGCGGGGTGCTGGGAGGTGACTTACACAGCCTAGTCGTTTGACCTACGCCCAATTCGACATGCCGCCGGTCGGTACAAGCAAAAACCTCGGCTGAACGGCTACGAACTACGCCGGTCACAACTTATGAAGGCCATCTCACTCACAGGCTTTGGAGGTCGACTCAGGATGACAACTTACAACTGGGATTTGATTGAGCGCTTGCTGCAAGAAGTGCAACACGGTGAGGCCAGTTATACGCCGCGACCGTATGCCGAGCAGTTCGCGGCGCAGAAAGCTTCGGAAGGGGAGCAGACTGAAAACCTGGATCACCTTAAAGCGGTGGCCGGTGAGTATGAAAAGTTACTGCTGGCGCGTGGTTATATCGAGCCTCGGCCTGAGGAACAGGGAGGCACCGGCTCGAATTACATTTTGACGATGCGTGGTTCGAGGTTGTTGAGCCTGATCGACAGCAGTATTCCGGGCAATGATCATCCGCGGCAGGTGCTGGACGAGCAGGACGATGCGCTGGATGAGGTGACGTTTGATGGGGTGGCGTCGAAGGCGCAGATTGACGCCGTAAAAGCTTAGCGAGCAAGTCGGGTCCGACTTGCTCGAAATTTTGTGTTCACGACTTTGCCGCCTTCAGACACTTCAAATCATTGAAGTCTCTGCGCACCCCTTCTATTTTCTTCAGCAACCGCTGGCGCTGTTCCGGCGTGCTTTCCGCCATCAGATCTACAAACAGTCCCCGTGCCTGGGCTTCGGTGCTGGCGTAAGCCTGGCGATAAGCGGGCGTCCACAAACTCTCTCGATTGACCAGAAGCATCTCGATTCTCTGTGGGAATTCTGGACTTTGGCGCTGCGCAACCGCCGAACTGAACTGCTTCTGCCAATGGACGCGGTTGGCGATCCATTGGGTATTTTGGTCACCCAAGGCGTTGGACCACGCGACAACGCGTAGCGGCTGGGTTGCGCTGAGCGGGCCGAGCCAGTCATTCAGGCGTTTTTCCATGCGCTGGCTGCGCGCCTTGATCTGTTGATCGAGAGACGGTTTGAGGTATTGCTCTTGGCGTTTGCGCTGGTCTTTGGCGAAGGCCTCATTCATTTCCGCGACTTGCCGGTCATTAAGTCCCTGCAACAGCTCAATGGCTGACGGGGTGATTTCCCGTGCGGTCTGGGCGATGGCCTGTTTGGCTTCCTGGGTGCGGGTTTGCAGTGCGGCGTCGGTGACCTGGTTGGTCTCGACCATGACTTGCAAGCGGTCCAGCCAGTCGAGGTAGCCCGGCAATTGCGTGGTGCAGTGCCAGCTCAGGTGTTCCTTGAGGCGCTCGTTGAGCCAGCCTTTCTGCTCGCCGTTCATGTCCAGGTAGTCGCTGAGCGTCCACGGAATGATCACGTCGAGGTTGCGATAGGCCAGGCCCACGCGGCTGCAGGCACCGAGGGCGAGACTGAGGGTGATAACGACGGCGAGACACTTCAACCAGCGCGACATGGGCGAATCCTTTGCGAAGGCCAGGCTTTTTTAATGGGTTTCTCTATGTGAACGCGGGATGAGCTTCGCAGTTCAGCCGATCAGTAAAAGGCGTGTTCGGCCTTGAAGGTGACCAGCCCGTCGCATTGGCTGTTGTGCCCGGAATAGGCGGAGCAACTGTTGCCGCTCAAGCTGGAGTCGCTGTAGATCAGGTCCAGATCGACGCCCATGAACGGGCGGGAAAGCTTCACTGACCAGTCGGTGAAGCTGCCTACATACCCATCGTTGACAGATACCGGGGTGTTGAGCTGGTGGGTGGTGTATTTCATGCTGATCCCGATGCCAAACGGCTGATTGCCGCCAAGGTCGGCGAACACTGTGCTGTTCTGCTTGTCCGGGTCGTTGCTGAACGCTGCGCCGAAACGGCTGCCCAGAAAGGTCAGGCCACCGAAAAACTCTTGGCTGTCGAGGGTGTCCACTTTCGGGTAGCTGTAATGGATCATGCCGACTTCGTACCCGAGGGTATTATCGAAAGGCTGTTTAAAGCCCATGTAGGAGTCGACTTCTAGGTTGGCCCCAGACGATAACCCCATGCTCGGTGCCCATTGGCCCAGGTAAAAACCGCTGTCGTGACTCAGGTCGAGACCACCGTGGAACGAGCCTGTGCTGGAAGGTTTGACCAGCCCCTGGGCCATGCTACGGCTGGGGGTAGTGCCGAGTTTGAGATCGAAGTCGCCCAGTTCACGCTGAAAAATTTGCGCATTGGCGACCGAACACGACAGCAAGATGCCGAGCAAGAAATAGGAGGGTTTGAGCATGCGTCACTCCATGACAGCGAGCGGCAGGCACTAAAAACCTACTGAAACGCTTGATCCAGACGTGTGCAAGCATACCGGCGAATGCTCGATATCGAAGGCCGTTCGTCGATTTTTGAAATATTGGTTTGTTTGTGGCACGCGCACGGAGAGTTCCAGTCCAAGCGCTTCGAAGCTCAAAGCGCTTAGGGACCAGGTGACGCGGCGGATCTTGGGGAAGTTACTTCTTGCCCAGGGTGATCTGCTTGGACGGGCCGAACGTTTGGCCGCTGACGCCTTTGGCAATTTGCTGGATCTCTCCGCCGGACTTGAGGAATGCAGCAATCTGGTTGTTGATTGATTCGCTGGTTTCAACGGCTGGAGCTGGCTTTGCTTTGCTGTTGGATGCTTTTACACGCATGGCGGCCATTAACCTATAGAAAATTAACTTGGCCAGGCATCGTACAGGAAATACTTGACAATTGCTTGGTAAATATCCCCCCGAAATACACAGAACAGATGAAGAATTAATCACAAGTTAATATTCTAAATAGGCCGCTAAGCTGCTGTTTTAACTAAGAACGAACGTGAAAAAACACAGCTCCTGGTCTGGCGGACAGGTGCGGAAATCGCCAGGGCGGCCTGACGAGCGGCCAGGCGCGTGCGGTAAAGCTCAGGAAAATTAAGCCCTGCAGAGAATTTTCTTGCGCCACCGGGCTAGCCAGCGAACGCGGCCCGCAAAACCGGGTAGAATGCCGCCCACGCAATGAGGGTATTGGAAATGGCTTTAGTCGGGCGCTACAACAGTTTACAAGTGGTTAAACACACTAACTTCGGTTTATATCTGGACGGTGGCGCAGATGGCGAAATCCTCCTGCCGAATCGTTATATTCCCAAAGATACGCCCAGCGAAGATGAAGACTGGCTCAACGTTTTTATTTATCTGGACAGCGATGACAAACTCATCGCAACTACCGAAAAACCGAAAGTTCAAGTCGGTGATTTCGCCAGTTTAAAAGTCGTTGAAGTCAACAGCATCGGTGTTTTCCTGGATTGGGGTTTGCCGAAGGATCTGTTGCTGCCGTACTCCGAAGAAAAGCGCCAGATGACCGCCGGCGAGTATGTCGTGGTACACGTCTATCTCGACAAGCACACCCGCCGCATTACCGCGACTGCGCGTCTGGACCGCTACCTTGACAAGACCCCGGCCAACTACACCCCTGGCCAGGAAGTTGATTTGCTGGTTGCCGAAGCCACCGATATGGGCTTCAAGGCGATCATCAACAACAAGCATTGGGGGCTGATCCACAAGAACGAAATCTTCAAGTTCATGCGCGCCGGTAAAGAAGAGAAGGGCTTTATCAAAGAAGTTCGTACCGACGGCAAGATCAGCCTCAGCCTGCAACCGGTCGGCGAAGAAGCCGCCACCAGCCTGAACTCGAAGATTCTCGCCAAGTTGCGTGAAAATAATGGCAGCCTGCCGGTCAGCGACAAGAGCGATCCGACGGTGATCAGCAGTCTGTTTGGCGTGAGCAAGGGCAACTTCAAAAAAGCCATTGGTGCGTTGTACAAAAACGGCCAGATTGTTATTCACGCCGATCGCATTGAACTGAGCTGACCTCGCGCCAGCCCCCTGTTGCGAGTACTGCCATGTTTTGTGTTGTCGAGGTGTTCCGGTGAGCGCCACCCGGCGCAGCGCCGATGGGTTTGCCCTGCAAGTGATGATTGGGCTGTGCCTGATCTGGGGTATTCAGCAGGTGATGATCAAGTGGGCGGCGCCAGACATCGCGCCGGTCATGCAGGCCGTCGGGCGCTCGGGTATTTCTGCGTTGCTCGTAGGACTGTTGATCTGCTGGAAGGGCGGCTGGGATCAAGTGGGCAATACTTGGCGCGGTGGACTACTGGCTGGCGCGCTTTTTGGTCTGGAGTTCCTCTTCATTTCCGAAGGCCTGCAACTGACCACGGCCGCGCACATGTCGGTGTTCCTTTACACCGCGCCAATCTTCACCGCATTGGGCGTTCATTGGTTGTTGCCGAGTGAGCGTTTAAGGCCGGTCCAGTGGCTGGGGATTTTCCTCGCCTTCGTCGGGATCGCCATCGCCTTTGCCGGCGGGGTGTCGTGGGACAACCTTGATCACCGCATGTTGATGGGCGATGCACTGGGCGTGCTGGCTGGCGCGTCATGGGGGGCAACCACGGTGGTGGTGCGCGCTTCGCGCCTGTCAGAAGCGCCGGTGACCCTGACGCTGTTCTATCAATTGATTGTCGGTTTCGTCGGCCTGTTGCTGATTGCGATCCTCAGCGGCCAGGTCACCCACGTCAGCCTGACCACCGTGGCGGTGGCCAGTGTGTTGTTCCAGGGATTGGTGGTGTCGTTTTTCAGTTACCTGACCTGGTTCTGGCTGTTGCGCCGTTATCTGGCGGCGAACCTGGCGGTGTTTTCGTTCATGACGCCGCTGTTCGGCGTCACGTTCGGCGTGGTGCTGCTGGGCGAAGAACTGAGCTTCAACTTCGTTGTCGGCGCGGTGCTGGTGTTGTTGGGTATCACCTTTGTCAGCGCAGAGCAGTGGGTGCGCCGTCGTTTGCGCAAGGCCCTTGGGCAGAGCTGAGCGAGCGTAATGACAGAGCGCCAGCGACAATCAAATCATCGCTGAAGTGACTGCTCAACGTGGCCAGCAACGGCCCGATGGACGAAGCAAGGCCAAAGCAGATCGGCCTACGCCAGTGTCGGAGTCGATGCTCGCCAGCCTGCCGGGTCAGGCTCTGGCGATGGCTTGAACTATCGGTCAGGTATTTTGATCTATTCAGTAACAGATCATTGCGACTTTGGGCGAGCATTGCGTAGGACTTCGGACTATTATCAGTGCGAAGCGGCTACAGAATTTTGGCCACTCGGCACTACCCTGAAGGGGGGCACCATGAAAGAGAAAATCCAAAACTGGCTGCACGACCTGGGTGTTGCACTCGGTTTGATCGAACCGCCTCTGCAACCTGTGCCTATTCGCACTGACGACGAACAACGCCGACGCCAGCAGCGCCGCCGGTAACGCGTCAAGGCCTAAAAGTTCGTCCGAACGCGGCCCGAGCCTTCGGACGATCTTGGCGGACTACAGGTCAATGCCACCCGATCTCCATCAAAAACCGGCTCAAGTCATTCGTCGTCCTGGCGGTCTGAGCATCTTATTTTCCTCCGCCGTAAACGCTGTTTAACCCAGTTCATCTTCCCGATGGAAGATCAGTTCTTCGATGGCTTCTTTATCCAATCCCATTGCGCGAGGCTCACGTTGTCGTCGAGGTTGGAATGGTAAGCGTCTTCGATCAACGGCCCGTCGCCGACAAACGCCGTGCTCTGTGTGTTTTCGCCGCCCGGTGATGCGAGAATCTGCGCTTCAGCCGGATGCACCAGCCGTTCGGGGAATTCGTGATGGCCGGCGATAGGGTCAAAATGTCAATGGCTGGCCACCGCTACCAACGGCCGTTCGGTGATCCACGGCAGCCGTCACTGAGCTGTTTACCTCGAACCACTGATCACGGCTGACGATCTTCATAAGCGATTTTCTCCAGACGAAAAAAAACGGGTGTGGCAACCGACGCCACACCCGTCGAAGAAAGCATCAAGTCGTTATGGAAGCTTAGATGGCGTTCGACATCGCTGCGGGACGACGGGACAGCAAGCTGACGACCACAAAGCTCACCAGACCAACGCCGAGGCTGTAGTAGATCGGGGTATTGGCGTCCATACCGTCCTTGATCATGAACACCAACACGGTGGCAAAGCCCAGGCCCATGCTGGCGATAGCGCCAGCGGTGGTTGCGCGCTTCCAGAAGATCGCACCCATCAGCGGGATCAGCATGCCGCCTACCAACAGGTTGTACGCCAGGGTCAGCGCGCTGATTACATCGTTGACGACCAGCGCGATGCCGAGCACTACGATACCGGTCAGTAGGGTAAACAGGCGGTTGACGCTAACGTTCGCCTGTTTTCCGCCACGCAGTTTCGGCAGCAGATCTTCGGTCAGGGTGGTCGATGCGGCCAGCAGGCCGGCACTGGCGGTGGACATCATGGCTGCCAGTGCGGCAGCAATCACCAGACCACGGATACCGTCCGGCAAAGACAGTTTGACGATGGCGGCGAAGGCGTTATTGACGTTGTCCAGATCCGGAATCAACACGTGAGCGGCCATGCCGATCAGGGCACAGGCCAAACCGTAGATGATGCAGTAGATCCCGGCCGAGGTGCCGGCGTATTTGGCCACTTTTTCACTCTTGGCGGTGAACACTCGTTGCCAAATGTCCTGACCGATCAGGATCCCGAAGAAGTAGATCATGAAGTAAGTGATGATGGTGTCCCAGCCAATGCTGGTGAAGCTGAAGCTGGCGGCCGGCAATTGGGCAACCAGTTGATCCCAGCCGCCTACGCGGTACAGGCAGATCGGCAGCAACAGGAACATCAGGCCTACAGTCTGGATGCCGAACTGGACAATGTCGGTCAGGGTCAGCGACCACATGCCACCGATGGTCGAGTAGATCACTACCACGCCACCACCCAGCAGCACAGAGATCCAAAATGGCAGGCCGAACAACACTTGCAGAACGGTACCGATGGCCAGAATCGATGTCACACCGATCATCAGGGCATAGGCCAGCATGATTGTGGCGCTAGCGGTACGAGCCATCGGGTTGTAGCGTTTTTCCAGCACCTGGGTGACGGTGAACATTTTCAGCTTCAACAGCGGCTTGGCGAGGAGCAGGTTTAGCGCCACGATCCCGCAACCCAGTGCGGCGCAGAGCCAAAAACCGGAAATGCCATGGACGTAGCCCAGACGCACGGTACCCACTGTGGACGCGCCGCCCAGAACGGTCGCAGCCATCGTGCCCATGTACAGGGTCGGGCCCAGGTTACGACCGGCGACCAAATAGTCTTCTTGGGTCTTGGCCTTGCGCATGCCGAAGTAGCCGAGTACCAGCATCGCGGCGGCGTATATGAGAACGACGAATAAATCCAAAGCCATGATGGCGTGTCTCCGATTGTCTTTTTTATGGTGGAACAAAGGCGATCAATGGGCGCGGGCGGGCCCGCTCCCACAGGTATTCATCAGGCGACTTGTCGTAACGCCGGTTTAGCGATCCGCCCGTGCACGCCGAAGTGCGCACCGGAAGACACGGCGTTGTTGTTGTTATTCATGATCAGCTCCGATCATAAAGGCGCGCTCATCGTGTGTGAGCGTCACCTGTTTGGCTAAGGGGGTGGCAGCCCTTCCGGTATCGCGGACAAATGTTCGTGGCAGGCCAGCCATAGGCCTTGTTGTTGTCGGCGAAACACAATCGTCTCGCGCTCCTGGCTGAGGTGTTGCTCCCCTTGCATGCGCAACTCGGTGGCTACGTCATGGATGAAAATCGCCACGTCACCCTGCAGGCTGACGAAGGCGTTGCTTGAGGTGTACGAAAGCACCTCGAAGCCATCCTCCGAGCGCCAGGTGTCCCACAACGCCCGATAGGCATCGCGCGACAGCAAGGGCTGCTCGAGGGTGTAGAACACGAAGCTGGCGTTGGCGATGAACGCGCCGAAGTAGGCTTCGCGATCGTTACGGGCAAAGGCTGACACCAACTCGGCGGCGGCCTTGAGTACCTGATCACGTTCGATCATGACCGATCCTCAGCGATGGACCACGCCAGGCAGTACGCAGAGCATTTCGTACAGCAGGTTGGCGGCCAGCAGCGAGGTGTTGCCGGTGGTGTCGTATGCGGGCGAGACTTCTACCAGATCGCAGCCGACCAGGTCGAGGCCTTGGCAACCGCGAACGATCTCAATCGCCTGAATGGTCGTCAGACCACCGATTTCCGGGGTGCCGGTACCTGGCGCCCAGGCAGGGTCGATGCCGTCGATGTCGAAACTCAAGTACACCGGACCGCCGCCGACTTTCTCGCGAACTTCGGCCATCAGCGGGGTCAGGGATTTGTGCCAGCATTCTTCTGCCTGAACCACACGGAAGCCCTGGTTGCGGCTCCAGTTGAAGTCGTCAGCGGCGTAGCCCTGAGCGCGCAAACCGATTTGCACCACGCGGTCCGGATCCAGAAGGCCTTCTTCAACGGCACGGCGGAAGGTGGTGCCGTGGGCGATTTTCTCGCCGAACATGTGATCGTTCACATCGGCGTGAGCGTCGATGTGCACCAGGCCGACCTTGCCGTGCTTCTTATGGATCGCACGCAGGATTGGCAGGGTGATGGTGTGGTCGCCGCCGAGGGTCAGAGGGATCACATTGTGTTCGAGGATTTTGTGGTAAGACTCTTCGATGATCCGTACCGCGTCCAGCAGGTTGAACGTGTTGATCGCCACGTCACCGATGTCGGCAACCGACAGCGAGTCGAATGGTGCTGCGCCGGTGGCCATGTTGTACGGGCGGATCATCACCGATTCGGCGCGGATTTCGCGAGGCCCGAAACGGGTGCCGGGGCGCAGGGACGTGCCGATGTCCAGCGGGACGCCAACGAAGGCAGCATCCAGACCGGCAGCGGTTGGCAAATGGGGGAGTCGCATCATGGTGGCGATGCCGCCGAAGCGCGGCATTTCATTGCCGCCCAGTGGTTGGTGAAGAATCTTGTCCACAGGTAGGGCCTCATCGTCGTTGTTTTATTTATGTCGGTTGATCGGTCGGGGAGACACGGGCACCGCTGGGGGCCGATTTTGCGAAATGTAGTGGCCGGGAAGAATCGCTACGGGCAAATACTTAGTTCAGATTTTTCTAAACTAATGGTGATGGCGACGATAGACTTGATACCGATCGTTTCCACGATCTTTGGAGAGAGTCCCTCATGGCCAATGCTTTACCCGACCTGAAATTGTTGCGCATCTTTGTCAGCGTGGTTCGCCATCAGGGGTTTGCCAACGCCCAGCACGAGCTCAACCTCTCGACCTCGGCCATCAGCACTTACATGAGCCAGCTCGAAGCCGCCCTTGGCCTGGTCCTCTGCCATCGCGGCCGGGGTGGTTTCAGCCTGACCAGCAAAGGCGAGCTGTTCCACCAGGAAACCCTGCGTCTGCTCGGCGAGCTCGAAGGCTTCGAACAATACGCCGCGGCCCTCAAAGGCGAACTGCGCGGCACCTTGAACCTCGGCGTCATCGACTCCACCGTCAGCGACAAGGCCTTGCCCTTCGCCGAGGCCATTGGCGCTTACAGTCAGGAACACCCGGCCGTGCATTTGCACCTCTCGGTGATGAGCCCTTACGAGCTGCAACTCGGCGTGCAGGATAACCGTCTCGACCTGGCCATTGGCGCGTTCTCCACGCGCATGAGCGGTCTGGTCTACATGCCGCTGTACCGCGAACAACACTGGTTGTATTGCAGCAGTCGTCATCCGCTGTTCACCGAGCGGCGCATTCCCGAGCAAGTCATCACTCAGCAACGCATGGTTGGCCGCGGCTACTGGAGCCAGGCGGAACTGGCCCGCCACGGTTTCAAACACAGCGCGGCGACGGTGGAAAGCATGGAGGCGCAGCTGATTCTAGTGCTGTCCGGCACCTACATCGGTTACCTGCCTGAACACTACGCTCAGGCTTGGGCCGACAAGGGCGATTTGCGGGTGCTGCTGCCGGCGACCTTCGGTTATCAGGCGCCGTTTTCGATGATCGTGCGTCGTGGCCGCAGCCGCGAGCCGTTGATCCAGACCTTCCGCGACCTGCTCAAAGCACAACTGAATCAGGCCGTTTAACGGAAAAAGAAGCAATGTCCAGAATCCAATGTCCGCGCTGCCTGCGTCCGCAAACTCACTGTTTTTGCCCACTGATTCCGAGCCTCGACAGCCGCACCCGGGTGCTGCTGTTGCAGCATCCGAGCGAAGTGAGTCATGCGCTGAACACCGCGCGGTTGGCAGCGTTGGGGTTGAAGAATGCCGAGTTGAGGGTTGGCGAGGTGTTCGAGGATTTGCCAGCGTTGTTGAATCAACCGGGTTATCAGGCACGGTTGCTGTTTCCTGCCGATGATGCGCAGCTGTTGCAGGCTTACACGGCAACTGATCAACCATTATTGCTGGTCGTCCCGGACGGCACTTGGCGCAAGGCGCGCAAGATGCTGCACCTCAACCCGCTGCTGGCGGCGCTGCCGAGGGTGACATTGGCGCAGGGCGGGGTGTCGAGATATCGATTGCGCAAGGCGCCGGGGCCGGGCGCATTGTCGACGGTGGAGGCGATTGTTCAAGCGTTGCAGACCCTCGAAGCACCGACCACGTTCGAGCCATTGCTACGGCCGTTCGAAGCGTTGATCGAGGGGCAGATTGCGGCGATGGGAGAAGAAACCTACCAAAAAAATCACGGCCAGTGATGGGGGGTTAACGTTCGCGCATCGCTTCGGTCCGGGCTTTAAGCACCGGTTTGAGTAAGTAATCCAGCACGCTTTTCTCCCCGGTGATGATATCCACCGTGGCCACCATCCCCGGAATAATCAGCAACGGTTTCACGTCGCCGCCCAAATGATTCTTATCCGTGCGCACCTGAATCAGATAGAAGCTGTTGCCCTTGTCATCCGTAATCGTGTCCGCCCCAATCAACTCCAGCTTCGCACTCAACCCCCCATAAATCGTGTAGTCGTAAGCACTGAACTTGACCATCGCTCTTTGCCCGGGATGCAGAAACGCCACGTCCTGCGGCCGGACCTTGGCTTCGATCAGCAAGTTATCTTCAATGGGCACGATTTCCATCATGTCGCTGCCCGGTTGGACCACGCCGCCGATGGTGTTGACCTTCAACACTTTGATAATCCCGTGCACCGGCGACACCACTGTGGTTCGGGTCATCCGGTCATCGATAGCAATGCTCGATGCCGTGATTTTCGACAGGTCGGTGCGTTTTTCATTGAGCTCTTTCGCCGCGTCGGAGCGGAAGGATTGTTCGGACTCATCAATCTTGCTTTTGATTTCATTGATCGCCGATTCGGCACGGGGAATCGCCAGGGTCGTAGCGTTCAATGAACCGCGAATCTCCACCGCGCTGCGTTTGAGTCGCAAGATTTCCACCGGCGAAACAGCCCCGGTGCCCACCAGCGGCGCGGACATGTTCATCTCTTGTTGCAGCAATGCCAGGCTTGAACTGAATTGGCCTTGTTTGGAGCGGAACTCTGCCAGTTCCTGGATTTTTTGCCGAAGTTGCTCGCTCAGGGTGCGCTGTTCGCTGGCCAGTTGCCGTTGTCGTTGCTCGTACAGCGAACGTTCGTCCTCGGCCACTTGCGGAGCTTTGGCGATCACTTCTTCCGTCAGCGTGAATGGTCGGCCTTCGGCTTCGGCCGACAACCTCTCAACCTGTGCGGTCAGCGCATAGCGATCCACCTCGCTTTCGCCTTTGTTCGACAGGAATCGAGTGTCGTCTAGGCGCAGCAAGGTCTCGCCCTTGTCCACCATTTGCCCTTCGCGCACGAAGATCTCAGTGACGATGCCGCCTTCCAGGTTCTGGATCACTTGCACTTTGCTCGACGGAATCGCCTTGCCTTCACCCATGGTCACTTCCTGCAGCACCGCAAACTTGGCCCAGACCACCGCGGTGACAATCAATGCCGCCGCCAGCCACACTGTGATTCGCGACCGGCGTGGGGAGTCCTGCAACGAGGCGCCCGCGGTTTCCGGCATGAATTCGCTTTCGGCGCTTTTGCTGAAACTGCTGAAGTAACCGCGCGGCTTCGAATCAGAGAGCGAGGTGTCGGATGATGAACGGGCCATGGCTAGCTCCTAGACAGCCGCAGAGCCGACACGGCCCTTGCGCAGTGCATCGATGACCACTTCTTTCGGACCGTCGGCGACGATCCGCCCGTTGTCCAGCACCACCAGACGATCCACCAGGCTGAGCATCGAGGTGCGGTGGGTCACCAGCAGCAGGGTTTTGCCCTGGACCCAGCGGTGGAGTTTTTGCCGCAAAACGTCTTCGCTGCTGTTGTCCATGGCACTGGTGGGTTCGTCTAGCAACATGATCGGCGGATCCAGCAACAAGGCGCGAGCCAGCAGCACGGCCTGACGTTGCCCGCCGGACAGCAGTTGTCCGCGCTCACCCACCGGCCGGTCGAAGCCTTGCGGATGCTGACGCGCCAGCTCGGTGACGCCGGTCAGTTCGGCGACTTCGAGCATCCGTGAATCGCTGATATAGCGTGCGCCGAGGGTCAGGTTGTCGCGCAGGCTGCCGGCCAACAGCGGCAGGTCATGGGCGACGTAACCGATTTGCTGGCGCAGGTCCGCGACGTCCAGTTGCCGCAAGTCCAGGCCATCGAGCAGCATCTGGCCTTCTTCCGGCGCGTAGAAACCCATTACCAGCCGCGCCAGCGTACTTTTGCCTGAGCCGCTGCGACCGATGATGCCGATCCGCTCACCGGGTTTCACGCTGAAGCTGATGTTGGCGAGGGCCGCAGCGTTCTGGCCGTTGTAGCGGAACGTTACGTTGCTGACGTCCAGTGCTCCTTGCAGCTGTGTGCGTTCCAGTGGCCGTTGTTTGGCGTCGCGTTCCTGCGGCAAGGACATCAGCGCATCGGTGCTTTTCATGGTCAGTTGCGCTTGTTGGTAGCGGGTGATCAAACCGGCAATCTGTCCTAGGGGCGCGAGCACCCGGCTGCCGAGCATGTAGGTCGCCACCAGCGCGCCGACGCTTAGGTTGCCGGCGATGATGCTGTAGACCCCGGCGACGATGGTCGCCATGCCGGAGAATTGCTGGATGAACAGCGTGCCGTTGGTGGCCAGCGCCGAGAGGTTGCGCGCATGGCTGTCGAGGCGGGTGAGGGCGCCGTGGGTGCTTTCCCATTGGTGCTGGCGTTCGCTTTCGGCGCTGCAGGCCTTGAGGGTTTCCAGACCGCCGAGGGTTTCGATCAGCAGCGCCTGGCGTTCGGCGCCCAGGGATAGGCTTTTTTGTACGGTGTCGCGCAGGCGCACCTGAATCACCATTGCAAAGATGATCGTGATCGGAAACGCCAGTAACGGAATCACCACCAGCCAGCCGCCGAGCAGGCCGATCACCACCAGCATCAGCACGGCAAAGGGCAGGTCGATCAGGCTGGTGAGGGTCACGGCGGTGAGGAATTCCCGCAGGCCCTGGAAGTCATGGATGCTTTGGGCGAAACCACCAATGGTCGCCGGCCGCGCTTTCATCGCCATGCCGGTGATGCGTTCAAACAACGTGGCGGAAAGGATCACATCGGTTTTCTTCCCGGCGGTGTCCAGCAGGTGCGCGCGCACCAGCCTCAATACCAGTTCGAAACCGGTGCCGATCAGCAAGCCGATGGACAGCACCCACAACGTCGACGTGGCCTGGTTCGGCACCACTCGATCGTAGGTCTGCATCACGAACAGCGGCACCATCAACCCCAGCAGGTTAATCAGAAAACTCGCCAGAATCGCATCGCTGTACAGCCATTTCGACTGCTTCAAAGTGTCGCGAAACCACGCCTCAACCCGCGGCACCAGCGGTGAGCGCAAGTCTTCGAGTTCATGCCGTGGCCGCGCGAACAAGGCTTGGCCGCTGTAATTCTCGGTCAGCTCCTCGGTGCTGACCCATTGTTCGCCGCCGTCGGCTTCGCTCGGCAAAATCAGCAACTGCCCGTCATCGCCCAAGCGTCGTAGAACGGCCGTACGGCCGTTGTTGAGGATCAGCATCACAGGCAGGTTGAGGGCGCAAATATCCGCCAGTTCACGGCGCAGCAAGCGCGCCTGCAAACTGGCCCGGGCTGCGGCTCGCGGCAGCAGGTCCAGGCTCAACCGTTGTTTGTTCAGGGGGAGCCCGGCACTCAGACTGGCGCGACTGACCGTCGCACCGTGGAGTTTGCAGAGGATCAGCAGACCGTCCAGAAGCGGGTCATCGAAGCTCAGGCGCGGATCGACACTGATGTTGCCGGGTTCCATGCTGGTCACATTGATCTCTCCACAGGCCTACTTCAGTTCAGGCAAACGGGCTTGGTTTTTTACTTCCGAGGAGGCGATCGCATCGGCGGGCAACACCACCCTTTGTTTGCTCAGCAACTGACCCATGTTCGCCAGCACGCGGTACATCGAGAACTCCTCGGTGTAGCGCACTTCGGTGTAGCGGCGGTTGGCGTTGTAGAGTTCGTTTTCACTGTCCAGCAGGTCGAGCAAGGTGCGTTGGCCCAGGCCGAACTGGTCCTGATACGCCACGCGTACGCGGCGGCTGGTATCCGCGTATTCGCGCGCCGTCGGGGTTTGTTTCTTGGCATTGAGCATGGCGTTCCAGGCCAGGTGAATGTTCTCGTTGAGTTGGCGCAGGGCATTGTTGCGGATGTCCATTGCCTGGTTGATCTGGTGCGCATCGGAGGCCAGGCGAGCCTTGTCACTGCCACCGCGGAACAGGTTGTAGTTCATCACCACGCCGACTCGCCATTCGTTGTCGTGGCCTTCATCGCCCTGCACGTTGTTGTTCGCGCCCACGGCGGCTTCGGCGTCGAAGCGAGGGTAGAACGGCGACTTGGCAACTTCGTACTGGCTCTCGGCCGATTGCACATCGGCCTGGGCGGATTTCAGGTACGGGTTGTTTTCCACCATGCTTTGCTGGGCTTCTTGCAGAGTGGCGGGCAGTTCGCCGCGGGTCGAGGGCGGGGCTTCGAGTTCATCGGGCAGGCGGCCCACGACGGCGTAGAAGTTCGACTCGGCATCCGCCAGATCGACTTCAGCGGTATCGAGGTTGTTTTGCGCCAGTGCCCGGCGAGCGATGGATTGGTCGGAGTCGGCGGCGCTGCCGATACCACGCTCGGTGCGCAGACCGATCTGATCGTTGACCCGCATGTGAGCTTGCAGGTTGTTCGTGGCCAAGGTCACCAGTTCGCGGCGCTTGAGCACTTCGAGGTAGACCTCGATGGTGCGCAGGGCCAGATCCTGAGCGGTGCCCTGAGCGTAATAGGCCCGGGAATTGACCACGCCTTCGGTGCGCTGGACTTCGTTGGCGGTGTTGAAACCATCGAAGAGCATCTGCCGCATGCGCAATTCCGATTGGGTGTAGGTCAGGATTTCAGTGTGGTGATTGCCCAAAGCCCGGGTGTTGGTGTTATCACTGTACCCGCGCCCGTAAGCAGCATTCAGATCAACCGATGGATAAAATCCTCCCTTGGCGACTTTCACTTGCTCATCGGCCGAGAGGCGGCTGTCTACACGCGACGCCAACTCCGGGTGAGTCGCGATGGTGTTCTGGATTGCCTCCGTCAATGACATGGCTTGAGCCTGAGAAGTACAGGCCATGGCCAGCAGAATTGCGCTGCAGAGGGGGGTTAATACGCGCATGGGTGCCTCTCCCTGATTCCTAATGGTGCTTATCAGTCGCCAAATATTTGACGGCATTTATAGTGAAAACCGTTTCATGTTTGTAACAACAGAGCTAAGAACATTTTAGAGAGAACCATAGAAGGATTTGTCATAAGTCTTATTCCAAAAAAAACTTATGCGCTCCGCAAAATCCAGCACATTGTTGACTCCGAAAGCCCTTGATTTATGAGCGTTATGGCGCTCGACGGAGCTTTAGGACAGTTACAAACCACACATCGATATAGGACGGGGAAGTGCTGGAGGGGAGGGACGCGGACGGTTTCAAGGTGACGGTTTTTTGTCACCATGGTGGGTCAGAACCGTTACGCATCGCTCAAAGGGTGACTTGTTGCGCAAGTGGATCCCGATGCCGTTGATTGCATAGGGTTTTTATCGCGCAGCAGACACGTCGCCCTGCGAGCGACTCGCTTGGCGAGAACGGCGCCAGGGCAGCGGGTTACTTCAGGTAATCGCTGTCAGCAGGTGATTTCGCCAGGCAACCCGTTGGAGCCATGAGCACGTTCTTCGCAATAACAGGATGCCGACAGCGGTTGGCAGCGGAGGAAGTGCATATGGCTACGCTCATCGGTATTGTCAGTAAGGTCATTGGTCAGGTGTTCGCGGTTGCGAGCGATGGCACCCGACGCACGCTGGTCGAGGGGGACCGGTTATTCACCGGCGATCAACTGGTCACCGGAGCCGAAGGCGCGGTGGCAGTGCATCTGCAAAATGGCCAGGAACTGACACTTGGGCGTGGCAGCAGTCTGGAGATGACGCCCCAGTTACTCGCGCATCAGGCGCCCCATGTGGACACTGCTGAATCGGTGACGCCGACTCAAGCGCAACTGACCGATGTCGAGCAACTGCAAAAAGCGATCGCTGCCGGCGACGACCCGACCCAGACTGCTGAAGCTACGGCGGCCGGTCCTGATTCAACTGGCGCACCTGGTGCACTGGGCGGTGGCCACTCGTTCGTCATGCTTGAAGAGGTGGGTGGGCGGGTCGATCCGACTATTGGTTTTCCTACCGCTGGCTTCAACGGTATTCCCGAGTTTCCCCTGGAACGGCTGGCCGGTGACCCGGACAACGGTGCAGGCGTTGCAGGTGTTGCAGGTGTTCTTCCTGTGGTACGGGTTGTTTCTGATGTGCCGAACAATCCGGTCACCCTCACCGGCCTGTCGGTGGCCGGGGGCGAACTGACCCTCAATGAGACCCACCTGGCCGACGGTTCGGCCCCCAACCCTGGGGCACTGACCAAGACCGGCACGTTCAGCGTGTCCGCTCCTGATGGGCTGAGCAGCCTGAGCATCGGAGGGATTAACGTGATCAGCGGTGGCGTTGCCGCAGGCTTCCCGCAGTCGATCACCACCCCGTTGGGCAACATTCTGACCGTCACCGGCTACAACCCGGCCACGGGGGTTGTGAGTTACAGCTACACCCTCAACGACAATGAAACCCATCCGGCCGGTGACGGCACCAACAACCTCAGCGAACACTTCACCGTGGTGGCCGGCGACAGCAATGGCGATACTGCCACCGGTTCCCTGGACGTCAACATCACCGACGACGTGCCCAAGGCGTTCGATGACAGCAACGCCAACACCGCGTCGGAAACCCTGGTGTCCCTGACCGGCAGTGTGCTGCTCAACGACGTCCAGGGCGCTGATCGCATTCCTGTCGGACCCTCGAGCGGCCCAGTGGTTGGCGGCACTTTCACCGGTAAATACGGCACTCTGGTGCTTAACGCCAACGGCACCTACACCTACACCCTGGACACCAGCGACGCCGACTTCAAAGCCTTGCACGCCGGTGGCAACGGGACCGAAACCTTCACCTACACCCTGACCGATGCCGATGGCGACACCAGCACTGCCAAGCTTGTGCTGAACATCCATAACAACGATGACCCGGTCACGATTGGCGGCCTGAACGTCGAAGGCGGCGAACTCACCGTCTACGAAAAAAACCTCAGCTACGGCACCGACCCTGATGCCACGGCCCTGACCCAGAGCGGCACCTTCACCGTCAACGCGCCGGATGGCCTGCAGACCCTGACCGTGAGCGGCGTCGCGGTGGTCAGTGGTGGGGTGGCGGTCGGTTTCCCGATATCCGGCACCACCGGGACGGGCGCCACCCTCACCATCACTGGTTACGACCCGGCCACGGGCGTGGTGAGCTACAGCTATACCCTGAATTACGACAGCGACCACCCCAATGCCGGAGGCGCCAACAGCATCTATGAGAATTTCGATGTCGTTGCCACCGATATCGACGGCAGCACGGCGACCGGGCAAATCAACGTCAACATCGTCGATGACCTGCCGACCGCCAACCCCGACGCGATCTCGGTCGCCGAGGGCGGAATCGTCAGCGGCAGCGTATTGGGGAACGATGTCACCGGCGCCGATGGCCCCGCCGCAGGGGGCGCGGTGGTCGGCGTGCGTGCCGGTTCAGATACCACCACTCCGGTCATCGGCGGCCTGAACACTCAGATCAACGGCACCTACGGTTACCTGACGCTGGATGCCAACGGTAACGCCGTGTACCACAGCACCCCGAACGCCGTGAGCGGCCCCGGGGCGACCGACACGTTCACCTACACCATCCGCGATCGCGACGGTGACGAAAGCACCACCACCATCACCATCGACGTGAACAACAGCTGCATCAGCGCGGTCAGCGACAGCGATGTGACCGTCTACGAAAAAGCCCTCGACCTGAACCAGGACGGCCAGGATCTGGCGCCCGGCACCGTTATCGGGAGCCTCCCGGGCAACACCGGTGAAACCGCCAGTGGCACCCTGGTCGGTTCGGTCAGCGGCGCGGTCGGTGCGATCACCTACACCCTGGTCGGCAGCGCCACTGGC
>NZ_JBTEYL010000042.1:0-17851 GCF_054330215.1 Pseudomonas sp. Ma2-10
GCCGATGGTAGTGTGGGGTTTCCCCATGTGAGAGTAGGTCATCGTCAAGATTAAATTCCGAAACCCCTATCTGCGTATGCAGGTAGGGGTTTTGTTTTTGTAGAAGTCACCAATTTTGCTGGCACGTTACGCTGTAACGGGTTGGTCACAGAATTTCTTGACGACCATAGAGCATTGGAACCACCTGATCCCATCCCGAACTCAGCAGTGAAACGATGCATCGCCGATGGTAGTGTGGGGTTTCCCCATGTGAGAGTAGGTCATCGTCAAGATTGAATTCCAAAACCCCTGTCTGCTATCGCAGACAGGGGTTTTTTCGTTCTGGGCTCGCTAAACGCTCAGAAACGCCATCGCCAAACCAGTGAAATGCTCCCGGAGAGACAACAAAGCCAGCCCCCCGGATTCAGGCGCTAGCTTTGTTGGAGTGACGAATGATTAGAACTGGGAACTCACCGTGCCGGCCACATAGCGTTCCTCTGAACAGGTAGGCGCGTTCGGTTTATTCACGGCACCAATCTCGCAACAGCCCGAACGCCACAAATGACAGATGTCGCATTGCTATCAGGGGTTGGGGAGTTTGCAACTGTCGTACGAGCAACCGTCATCACAAAAAGACTGTGCAGGTGCTCTGGCACGCCGTTCGGCGGGTATCTGACAGGAATGTCGGTCATTTCGTACAAACGCCTAAGTTTTCTCCGGGTTGTGCCGACAGCCTGACGAGACATGCGTGCACCAAAGTAGAGCGGCCCCAGAGCCCTGCCTGCGCTGTTACATGGAATGTTGCAACCCGGAACGCATCCCCACTTTTTTTTTGCATAAGAAGTCCCATGAAATGAATCTCAAATTCAGCCATAAAATCCTTCTGGCCGCCTCCGGCGTCGTGGTGCTGGCTTTTGCGTTGTTCACTTTGTACAACGACTATCTGCAGCGAAACACCATTCGTCAAAACCTCGAATCAAGCGTCCAGCAGGCCGGCGATCTGACCGCCAGCAGCGTGCAGAACTGGATGAGCGGCCGCGTGCTGGTGCTGGAAAACCTCGCGCAAAACGTCGCCCATCAAGGCGCCAATGCCGACCTCCCGGGACTGGTCAATCAACCGACCCTGACCTCGAACTTCCAGTTCACCTATGTTGGCCAGGCCAACGGTGTGTTCACTCAGCGCCCGGACGCAAAGATGCCTGACGGGTACGACCCGCGTCAGCGTCCCTGGTACAAACAGGCCGTGGCTGCCGACAAGACCATGCTGACTCCGCCTTACATGGCCGCCGTCGGTGGCCTGGTGGTGACCATCGCCCTGCCGGTGAAAAAGAACGGCGAGTTGCTCGGCGTGGTCGGTGGTGACCTGAGCCTGGAAACGCTGGTGAAAATCATCAACTCGGTGGACTTCGGTGGCATCGGCTACGCATTCCTGGTCAGCGCTGACGGTCAGGTGATCGTCAGCCCGGACAAAGATCAGGTGATGAAAAACCTGAAGGACATCTACCCGAACGCCGGCGTGCGCATCGAGAAGGGTAATCAGGAAGTCACCCTGAACACGCAGGACCGTATCCTTTCGTTTACTCCAGTCAGTGGTTTGCCGAATGCTGAGTGGTACATCGGTCTGTCGATCGACAAGGACAAGGCCTACGCACCGCTCAGCAAGTTCCGTACTTCTGCGCTGATCGCGATGTTCATCGCTGTGACGGCCATTGCCGTGCTGCTGAGCCTGCTGATCAACGTGCTGATGCGTCCTCTGACCACCATGGGCCGTGCGATGCAGGACATCGCTCAAGGTGAGGGCGATCTGACTCGCCGTCTGGCCGTGGAAAGCAAAGATGAATTCGGTGAGTTGGGCAGTGCGTTCAACCAGTTCGTGGAACGAATTCACGCGTCGATTTCCGAAGTGTCGTCGGCAACCCGCCAGGTTCACGACCTGTCGCAACGGGTGATGGCTTCGTCCAACGCGTCGATCGTCGGCTCCGACGAACAAAGCGCCCGCACCAACAGCGTGGCCGCGGCGATCAACCAGTTGGGCGCCGCCACCCAGGAAATCGCCCGCAACGCCGCCGATGCTTCCCAGCACGCCAGCGGTGCGAGCGAGCAGGCCGATGACGGTCGTCAGGTGGTGGAAAAAACCATTCTGGCGATGACTGAGTTGTCGCAGAAAATCAGCCTGTCCTGCACCCAGATCGAAACCCTGAACGCCAGCACCGACAACATCGGGCACATCCTGGATGTGATCAAAGGCATCTCCCAGCAGACCAACTTGCTCGCGCTCAATGCGGCCATCGAAGCGGCCCGTGCCGGCGAAGCCGGTCGTGGTTTTGCGGTGGTGGCGGACGAAGTGCGGAACCTCGCTCACCGTACGCAGGAATCGGCAGAGGAAATCCATAAAATGATCACCTCGCTGCAGATCGGTTCTCGTGAAGCGGTGACCACGATGAACGCCAGTCAGGTCTCCAGCGAGCAGAGCGTCGAAGTGGCGAATCAGGCCGGTCTGCGACTGGTCAGCGTGACCCAGCGCATCGGCGAAATCGACGGCATGAACCAGTCGGTGGCCGCGGCGACCGAAGAGCAGACGGCGGTCGTGGAAACCCTCAACGTCGACGTTAACCAGATCAACGTGCTGAACCAGCAGAGCGTGGCCAACCTCAATGAAACGTTGAAGGATTGCGATGCGTTGTCCCTGCAGGCGAGCCGATTGAAGCAATTGGTCGACAGCTTCAAAATCTGATCAGGTGCTGAAAAAACAAGCCCGCTGTGGAGTTATCCACAGCGGGCTTTTTCAAGCCTTACGCAAACAGCTTCAGCACATTGCTCATCGCGTCATCGGCAAAGCCCTGCACGAAATCCTTGAACCCCGGCAATGCCTCGGCGCCGCCCTGTGCGGGTTCGGCGATGATGGTCCAGGTCGCCCGCGACTGATTTTTCCCCAGCGGTTCAACACTCATCGCGGCCCATAAATTGGCCACGCCCAAGGTGTTGTAAATCGTGGTCCAGGTCATGTTCAGCGCCTGGTCATCCCGGGCGTTGAGTTGCTCGACCACCAGGTTGCCGTCCTTGAAGAATTTCTTGCGCAGGGACGACACGCCTTCACCGGTCATTTCGATGTGCGACAGCGCCGGAATGAATTGATCGAAGCCGGCAAAGTTACCGACCACCGCCCAGACCTGTGTGGCATCCGCCGGCACTTCCACTGAAGACACGACGTGGCAGCCTTGAGGGTTTTTGATCAGGGTATCGGGTTGTAGGGTTTTCATGGTTTTGCTCCGGTTGAGTGAGTCAGATGAAGTTGATTTCTTTGAGGTAGTCGCAGCCGCGACGCAGCAGTGCCGGGGATTTTTCCGGGTAATACGCACCCATCTGGCGCACGCCCGCCTGGGCGTTAGCGTGGCCGATCATGGAGATGTCGCCGATATCCTCCTCGAAGCCGTTGAGGTAGAAACCGAGCACGCCGAACAGCGCGTTGTCGCTGTCGACCCGGCCCAGTTGCTGCTGCCAGTCGGCGACGCTGACCATGGAAAACTCCCGACCCGCCTCACGGAATGACGCAACGTAGTTGTCCCAGCTCAGAGGCTCGGGGTTGTGCAGGTTGAACACCGCTTTTTCGGGTGAGTAACGGCTGGCATGGAAGGCGATGAACCGTGCGAGAAAGTCCACCGGCATCAGGTCGAAGTTCAGCGCGAACGCCGGCACTTGGCCGAGCTGGATCGAGCCTTTGAGCATCAACATCAAGCGATTCTTGTGAGGCTGACAAACACCCGTGAGGCTGTTGAAGCTGATGTTGCCGGGGCGATAAAGATTGACCCGTACGCCACGTTCGCGAGCCCGTTCGAGGATCCGCTCACCGACCCATTTGGACAGGTTGTAGCCGTTCTTGATGTAGATCGGCGGGGTCTGCGCGGCGGGCAATTCCAGCACCTGGCCATCGGCGGCAATCGTGCTGGAGGCCGAGAGCGTAGAGACGAAATTGAAGATCTTTTTGCTGCGCCCTTCGCACAACCGAAGGCACTCGAAGATCGGTTCGACGTTGTCCCGCGCCAGTGACTCGTAATCGAGTACGTGATTGACGTTGGCGGCGTTGTGCACCAACGCGCCGAACTGCCGATCGAGTCGCTCGTAAACATCCGCTTCGAGCCCCAATGACGGACGCGTAATGTCCGCGGCATAAACCCGCACCCGGCTCAGGTCCAGATGCTCCAGACGGTTATCTCGCAACGCATGGGCGAAACGCTCGGCCGCCGATTGCCCGCCGCCATCGCGTACCAGGCAGGCGACCTCGCTGGCGCCCCAGGCGAGCAATGCTTGGACGATGTGCACGCCGACAAAGCTGTTGGCGCCGGTAACGATCACCTTGTGCACATCGCCCATACGGTTGATGGGCAGCGGCTGAATATCCAGTTCGCGGAAGGCATCGGCCATGGCCTTTTCGCTCAATACTTCTTCGGTACCAGAGCCGCGCACCAAGGTCGCCAACTTGGCGATGGTTGGCAATTCGATGAAGCGGTTGATCGAGATGCTGCGCCCGAACTCTTCACGCAAACGCAACAGCATGCGCGACAGCAGGATCGAGTGGCCGCCCAGGTTGAAGAAACTTTCGGCGGTGCAAATATCGCTGGCGGGCAGCTCAAGCAGCTCGGCCCAGATCTCTAGAAGCAGCGCCTCATCGGCACTGACGGGCAAGCGCCGCAGCGTGTTTTCGGACACCTTCACGGGCATTGCCAGCAGCGCCTTGCGGTCTACCTTGCCGTTGCTGGCGAATGGCATGCTCGGCAGTTCGGTCCAGGCGGTGGGTTGCATGTAATCCGGTAGAAACTGCATCGAGTGGGCTTTCAGCGCTTCGCGAGCGGTGCCGGGTTGATCCTCCTGAGGCTGCGCGAGGAAGGCCAGAATCCGCCGGTGGCTGTCGATGACCACCGCCACCTGGCGGTACAACCGACTGTTGCGCAGGCAGCGTTCGATCTCTTCCGGCTCGACGCGAAAGCCGCGAATCTTCACCTGATTGTCCCGCCGTCCGCACAGCTCGATGCCGTCGCGAGTCCACTTCGCCATGTCGCCGGTGCGGTAGGCGCGCAGGCTCTGGCCATTCGGCAGGGTCAGGTTCAGATAACGTTCGGCGGTCTGCTGCGGGTTGTTCAGGTAGCCCAGGCACACACCCGGTCCGAGGATGTACAACTCACCGACGGTTTGCTCGGCCACCGGTTGAAAATCCTCATCCAGAATCAGCACCTGACTGTTAGCAATTGGCGCGCCGAGGGTGCGGTTGCTGTCGCCGGTGCGCAGTTGCCGCGCGGTGATCAACACCGTCGCTTCGGTCGGGCCATAGAGGTTGTAGAGGTTGCCCTGACGGGTGAGCTGCTCGATGACGTAGGGTTCGCAGACATCGCCGCCGGTCATCACGTGATCGAGGCATTGCAATTGATCCAGCGGCAGGATGCTCAACAACGCCGGTGGCAAAAAGGCGTGACTCAGTTGTTGATGGCGGATCAGCTCGACCAGTTGCAACGGATCGCGACGCTGATCGTCGCCGGGCACGATCAGTTCTGCGCCCTGGAGCAGGGTCGGGAAGATATCGATCAGTGACGAGTCGAAACTCAACGACGAAAATTGCAGCACCCGACTGTGCTCGCTCAGTTGCACATAGTCGGCGTACCACGCGGTGAAGTGCGCGAGGTTGGCCTGGCTGAGCAACACGCCTTTGGGATGGCCGGTGGTGCCCGAGGTGTAGAGCGCCATGCATGGCGCGCCTGGATCGGGTCGTTGGCGCATCAAGGGTTGATCGAGATCCACGTCACCGATGTCGATGCAACTGATGTCGAGTCCCGGCATTTGCGCCGCGAGCGGATGTTCACCGTCATGCAGCAGCAACACGGCCCCGGCGTTTTCCAGGATGTACTGCTGACGTTGCAGAGGATGGCTCGGCTCCAGCGGCAGGTACACCGCGCCACTGCCAAGAATCGCGATAATCCCTGCATACAATGCGCTGCATTTTGGCAGGCAGATTCCGATCACCAACGGCCCCTGATGCTGAGCGAGCAACGGCCGCAAACGCTGCTGGATGGCGCGGCTGTGGGCGTGCAAATGCCGATAGCTCAGAGACGTGCCGGCAATGTTTAGCGCGGGTCGTTCGGCACACTGGATGAAGCGCTGCTCAAGGCGCTCGATCATCGGGATTTGGCTGAGCTCCAGCAGCGCGGGCGTCGCCGTGAGATTCAGCCGATGGAAAAATGCGAGGTTCTCCAAGTAGAGCAAGTTTTCCACGTGCTCGAAGCGAGCGGGAGCCGCAGCGTCGGCCAATTGAAAGTAGTCGGCATCGCGAGAGAAACGGCTGACCAGCAGCGCCACGTGATCGACCAGTTCCTCCACGGCTCGCAGGCGCAATGCCTGGCCATTGCCCGAAGGTTCGTCGGTGATCGGCACGCGAGTGAACAGCGTCGAGCCGTACGTGCACAGCACGTCCAGCGGTGGCAGGCCCGTCATCCCGGGGACACCGATACCCAGTTGCAGCGTCAAACGCGGCGTATCGCCGACGTCTTGAACCGGCAGGCTGGCGTCGTCGATCAGCAAATCAGGGTTGCCCAGCGGCTGCTTGTCGACAGCCGTGAGGCGCACCAGAGTGTGACCGTGTTGTTCAAGTTCCAGCGCCAGGTCGGTCAGGGCCCGGCTTTGTCCAATAAGCAGAATGTCGAGACGTCTCATGATGGGCTCCTCGTTAAACCAGGTAATCGCTGAGGGCGTCTTGCACGCACGGCGAATCGAGCAGTGAGCTGCTGCGGAAAAACCGCACGATGTTGGCCACCAGCGGGTGATGGCGATTGATCGGGAAGGCCAGCCCCGACACTTCGCTCTTGAGGGCGTGGCGTGTGGCATCGCTGATCTGCAAGGACTCGATCAGGCGGAAGTCGAACGACTTCTGGATGTCGTTGGTCAGGTAATGGCCAATGAACACCGGCAGGATGTGCGCGATGCAGCGGCGGTCGTCTTCGCTCGCGGTGTGCCAATAGATGCGCACCAGCCGCGCCCAGAACCCGGAGTGGCGACCTTCGTCGAGCAAGTGGTCGGCCATCAAGCCCTTGATCGACTGCTTGACCGTGTCGTCCTTGGCGAACGCGGCGACATCGCCGGTTACGGTGTTCTCGGCGATGGCCACGCAGATCAATTCCACGGCGCTGCGCAGATGTTGCGGGGCGAGCGCCACGGCCGCTGGAATGGCTCGACTGAGTTCGATTTCATCTGGCAGTTCGATGGGCGTGATGCCGGTCATGGCGACGGTCTGTTGCATGAAATCCATCGCCACCAGCGCGTGGTAATCCTCGTCCACTACAACGGTCATGGCGTCGTAGCGGCAGGCGAACGGGAAGGCCACGGCGAAGCGATTCTTGGCGATGCTGCGGGCGGTTTTGTCGACGATTTCGGTTTCGAAAATCACCACGTCGTTGATGAATTTGTAGAGCGTCTGCACCAGCGCAAAGTCGCGCTGCTCAGGGCATTCGCGCAGGAAGGTTTCGCTCAGCACCAACGGTTGGCGGCTCAACGGGTAGATCAGCTTGTCGTCGTTTTCCAGCACACGCCGGGGGCGGGTACGGATGGTCGCGCGGCTTTCCCAGGCATCGGCGAAGGATTGGTAGTCGGAGGCGTTCATGCGTTCACCTCTGCAACCGGTTCGGTCATGGTCAGGCGCAGGCCATCCCACAGGGCGATGCGGCTTTCCACGGCGGCGATGGCGCTGGCGTAGACGTCTTCCTCGCGTTGCGGATCGCCATTGACCAGCCGGGCGAGGAGTTTTTCAGCGGCGGGGCCGTGGTCTTCGGAATCGACTTCGATGTGGCGCTCAAGGTAATAGCGAAAGGTCGGCGCCTGATCCAGACCAATGCCCCAATCATCGAGGATCCGCTGAAACATCTGCGGAATGACACTTTCCCGGCCATGCAGGAACACCGCCGCAACGCTATGCCCAGGCGCATGCAGCGCGGTGTGCAAGGTATGGCGCACGAACTGTGCGGCTGCCGGGTCGACGTCCACGCTTTGCAGCGCCACGTCATAGCTCACCCCCTCCTTTTGCAGCGTCACGAAGCGCTCGACCGCGACCGTGCTGGCACCCACTTCGCGCATCGCATCCAGGTACAACTCGAAATGGCTGTAGTGACCGTGAGCCGGACGATCATCGGACTCTTCGCCCAGCACGATCTCGTTGATCAAACGCGCCGCCTGCGGATCTCGCGGTGGCAGCCAAGGCAACTGGACGCAGGTCAGTTCCTGTTGCAGGCGTTTGGTCAGTGACATGAAATCCCATACCGCAAACACATGGGCTTCCATGAAACGTTGCAATACCGACAGTGAGTTGATTTCAGAAAAGATCGGATGAGCGCTAAGTTCTGCTTTTTTCTGGTTGAGACGGTCTTTAGTCGATTTCATGGGCGAGCCTATAAGTGAGTTGGGTATGCCGTTGTGTGTTAATGAATAAGTGATCGTTAGTTAGAACGTTCTGCTGGCGAGCGGAGACCTCAAGCGAATTGATGTGGGTAAGTTGTAATGCGTCGTTAAGTGACGGGCTGGCGCCGGTATTCAAGGCGGCGGAGAAAAACTAATACAGGAATAAAGTGCCGAGCAAGTTATTTTTATATTATTTGAAAGTTTAACTTTCTCGCGCACGAAACGTTCCAATAAAACTATTCATTAGAGTTTTATTTGGATGTAGTTACTCCTTCCGACTTATATAAGCCAGAACTGAAATGAAGAGTGAATGCCTCACTCAAAGCAACTTTCAAAGTTGTTCAATTGAAATGATCAAGGGGGGGGCGGAAGTTGACTGGGATCAACGCCGGCTCTTCCTTTCCCGTGGCAAGACTCCTTCCGTAGGTTCTTGATGCGGGGACTGCTCCGCTCGTGCGGTGCGTCGCCCGTTCATTATTTGTTGGCAGCCCAAGAGTGAGCGTAAATCACGACAGCCGCTATCACCGGCGCGTCATCGACTTGGAGTCATTATTGGTCTTGAGAGGGATAAATCGAGGGCGGGGCTTGGGAGAGGGGCGTAGCGCAGCGCGGCAAGCAAGAACGAGCCGTTCGATCTGCTCGCTCAGGCTTGCCGGCGCGGTTTACTTGGAGGTTTTCTTGTTCAGCGCTTCAGGGCTGTTGAGGTAACGTGTGATGACCTCGACGCCCCGGTTGAGGTGATGTTCGAGCAACTTCACCGCGCGCTCGACGTCGCGGTCTTCGACGGCCAGCAACAGCGCCCGGTGGTCTTCCTGGGACAGCTTGCCAAGGCCCATGGCTTCCAGGTTGAAGCGCAGGAAGCGCTCTTCTTCGTTCAGTCCGTCTTCCACCAGCCTCAATAGCCGTTGGTTCGGCGCCTTGCAGTACAGTGCCATGTGGAAAAGCCGATTGAACCGGCCGATTTCGGTGTAGTTGTTTTCCGTGTCCATGTCGTCGATATGACGGGCGGCCTGCTCGAAATCATCTTTATCGAGCAACGGGATCGACAGGCGCAATGCCTCGGATTCCAGCAGGATCCGCAGTGCATAGGTTTCCACGGCATCGCCCTGAACCAGCGGCGCGACGACTGCGCCTTTATGAGCGATCACGTTGAGCAACGCCTGGGCTTCGAGTTGACGCAAGGCTTCGCGCACCGGCATGCGGCTGACCCCGAAAAGATCGGCCAAATCTTGCTGGCGCAGGGCGGTACCGCAAGGTATGCGACCGTCGAGAATGGCCGAACGCAGGGTTTCTTCGATCACCGAGCGTGCCAGATGAGCGGGAATCGGCCCGTTGACCTTGATGCTGTTCAGAGGATTGGGCTTCTGTGTCAAAACTACGCACCCTGTTTGACTGAGATAAATTTGGATCCAAGAGGACACTAGTGACTGCCTGACAGGTTGTCAAACGGACAAAAGCTCGCAGCCGACGTGGTCCCAATGTTGTTAATGATACCTGTCATACATAGTTTAGCCCGCTAGCAGTGATCTCACCGTGCCATTGTCTTTTACCGGGCTAACCTGCACCATCAACCGATTTCCACCTGCCTGATTTGGATGCCTCGCATTGGCGGTACGTTTCGCGATCCCTAGGACTTTGCGCTGGCTGTGCTGCGCGTTGCTGCTGGCCGGCGTTATGCTGGGCGGGCTGCATGCCGATTGGGATTTTTCGCTGATCAGCCGTCGCGCGCAGGCATTGTACGGGCCATTGGGCGAAGGACAGCCACGGATTGATGCCTGGCAGCACTTATTGGTCACGCAAAAGCAAGTTGGCGAGCTCGAACAGCTTAAAGTGGTCAACCAATTCTTCAACAAGCAGGTGCGTTACCAGGAAGACATCGACCTGTGGCACGAGGTCGATTATTGGGAAACACCCATTGAGGCCCTTTGGAAGGGCGCCGGCGATTGCGAAGATTACGCAATTGCCAAGTATTTCAGCCTGCGCCATCTCGGCGTCGCCAGCGACAAGCTGCGCATCACTTACGTCAAGGCCTTGCGCCTGAATCGGGCGCACATGGTGTTGACCTACTACTCAAGCCCCGAGGCCATGCCACTGGTACTCGACAGCCTGATCGATGCGATCAAACCGGCCAGCCAACGAACCGATTTGCTGCCGGTGTACTCTTTTAATGCCGAGGGGTTGTGGTTGCCAGGCGCCAAGGGCAACAAGAAAGTCGGTGACACCAAACGCCTGTCTCGTTGGCAGGATGTGTTGAAGAAAATGAAGGCCGAAGGTTTCCCGGTCGAGACGACTAACTAGGAGCACGTGCTCAGATGTCCTTGTTCAAACAGCTGTTGATCGCTATCTGTCTGTTCCTGGTGATCGCCTTCACCGGTAGCTTCGTGGTCAGCCTGGAAAGCTCGCGCACCCAATACGTCAACCAGTTGCGCTCCCACGCTCAAGACGCCGCGACGGCATTGGCGCTGTCCCTGACACCGAACATCGACGACCCGGCGATGGTCGAGTTGCTGGTCAGTTCGATTTTCGATAGCGGTTATTACGCGAGCATCCGCGTGGTCGACCTCAAGACCGATCAGATCATCGTCGAGCGCAACGGTATTCCAGCGATGAACAATGTGCCGGACTGGTTCGTCAAAATGATCGGGCTGGAAGCGGCCGGTGGTGATGCGCTCGTCAGCCGTGGCTGGGAGCAGGCGGCGCGGGTCGAGGTGGTCAGCCATCCGATGTTCGCGTTGGCCAAGCTCTGGCAGAGCGCGCTGGGCAGTCTTGGCTGGTTGCTGATCTGCGGTGCGGTGAGCGCGGTGCTGGGCGCACTGTTGTTGCGCCGGCAACTGAAGCCGCTGGATTACATGGTCAAGCAATCCCATGCCATTGCTCGCCGCGAGTTCCTCAGCCTGCCGCAACTGCCGCGCACGCCGGAACTGCGGCGTGTCGTGCAGGCCATGAACCAGATGGTCGAAAAGCTTAAAGCACTGTTCCAGGAACAGGCCGAGCGCAGTGAAAAACTGCGGGTCGAGTCCTATCAGGACAACCTGACGGGACTGGCCAACCGTCGTTATTTCGAAATGCAATTGAACGCCCGAGTGAGTAATCCGGAGCAGGCGAGCTCCGGTTATTTGCTGCTATTGCGGGTCAGCGATCTGGCCGGGTTGAACCAGCGTCTGGGCGGTCAACGCACTGACCAGTTGTTGAAAGCGGTGGGCGAACAGCTGTCCCGAGAGTGCGCCAAATACCCGGAAACCCTGAACCTCGTGACGCGGATTCGCGGCGGTGAGTTCGCCGTGCTGGCGCCGGGACTGGTGCGCGCAGAAGCGTTGCAACTGGCGCAGAGCCTCGACAGTGCCTTGGCGAGCCTGCACGCGACGGGCGCCACCGACGTGGCCTCGGTGGCCTCGATCGGGTTGGCACCGTTTGTTTATGGCGACTCCCCGCAAGCGGTGCTCGGGTTGGGCGATCAGGCGTTGGCTCAGGCGGAAAGCCAGGGTGATTCGAGCTGGGTCTGTCTGGATCACAGCGCATCGGTCAGCGTCGGCGACGATCATCATGCCTGGCACAACTTGCTGGAACAGGCGTTGAATCAGCAACGTTTCGAGCTGTATTTCCAGCCGGTCGTGGCCAGCCAGGACACGCAGTTGGTGCTGCATTACAAGGTGCTGTCGCGCCTGATCGACGGCGAGGGCCAAACCATTCCCGCCGGGCGCTTCCTGCCGTGGCTCGAGCGCTTTGGCTGGACCGCGCGGCTTGATCGGCTGATGTTGGAGCTGGTACTTGAGCAGATGGCCGGCCATACAGAGTCGCTGGCGCTGAACCTGTCTTCAGCAACGCTGGCCGATCCGCAGGCGTTGAATAAAATCTTTGAAATCCTGCGTCAACATTCGGATCTCGGGGAGCGTTTGACCCTGGAAATCGGTGAGGAGCAGTTGCCGGAGCAAGCCCTGCTGGAAGAGCTGACGCGACGTCTGCACGAACTCGGGTTCTCCCTGAGCCTGCAACGCTTTGGCGGGCGCTTCAGCATGATCGGCAACCTGGCGCGGCTTGGGTTGGCGTATCTGAAGATCGATGGCAGTTACATCCGGGCGATTGATCAGGAGAGCGACAAGCGCCTGTTCATTGAGGCGATTCAGCGGGCGGCGCACAGCATCGATTTGCCATTGATTGCCGAGCGGGTCGAGACGGAAGGGGAGTTGATGGTGATTCGGGAGATGGGGTTGTTTGGGGTTCAGGGGCAATTGTTTGGTGAGCCGAAGCCTTGGCAGTAACCTACTGATCGTTCCTGCGCGCAGCAAAGGAACGATCAGCGTCAGGAGTTAGATCAACCCTGTCTCTTCATCATCAATCAAGTGACTCAACCCACCCAATGCTTCACGGGCCTGGTTCCGGTCCATCAGCTTGGCTTGTGCGGCCGGCGGAAGGTCGGTGACGCGGATCACCCCCTTGCTGGTCAATACCTGGATCAAGTCGTCGAGTACCCGGATCATTTCCAGGTCGCTCTGCTTGAGTTGTTTGAGGCTGGTTTCCATCACTTCATTGGCGTACCAGGCCTGGATCTCGTGATGATCAGCCGGCAGTTTTTCCGTGGCCTCGGCATAGGCGGCAGCTTCCACGCGCACCAATCGGCCTTGCGCATCGCGTTGCACGTAGAACATTGAACATCCCTCGGAAATGGACCCGCGTCATGCTGTCAGCAGCATAGGCCAACTGGGCGCGAGTATGCGGTGCGGCGACGAAATCGTCACCGGTGAGATAGACACAAACGTGACGGCCGCCCCCTAAGGGCGGCCGTTTTTCGTTAGATTAGGTGTTGTTGTGATCGATTTTGATGGTTGGGTCACTGCCGGCAATCAACGAGTTAATGTTGGCGGTGGACCAGTTGTTGCCTTCCAGTTTGATCGTCACGTCCGGCGCAGCTGCCGCAGCGTCTGTGGAGTTGAGCTTGCCGGCCGAGCTGACTTGCAACGACGACACGCCATCGACCGTCGTGATCTTCAGGAAGTTGTCGATGGTGCTGCCGGTCTCGCCCTGCAGCAAATCACGCAGGTCGATGCGGTCACCTTCGCTGGCCTTGAAGTCCTTGATCACGTCGCTGCCAGTGTCGCCGGCCTTCCAGACGAAGGTGTCTGCACCCGAACCACCGATCAGAATATCGTTACCCTGACCACCGATCAGCGTGTCGTTACCGGTGCCACCGAGCAGGATGTCATTGCCTTTGCCGCCGTCGAGGGTGTCGTTGCCGCCCTGGCCGAAGAGAATGTCGTTGCCTGCGCCGCCCAGCAGCGTGTCGTTGCCGTCATGGGCGCCGGACACGTCGAACGCGGTGTAGTGCTCGGTGATGAACTGGTGCACGTTGCTGGTGGTGACTTTGCTGACGTCCACGCCGGTTTCTTTTGCGACGAACGCCTGCATGGCCTGATAGCCCTCGCCGGCAATACCGTTAAAGCTCACCAGGTCGCCGAACAGGATGTCATTGCCGTTGCCGCCATTGACCGTGTCGGAACCTGGCAGCGTCGCTTCGGTGTGACCGATGATCGAGTTGGCCAGGTCTTTCGGATCGATGTTGGTTTGCGGCGTTTTGTCCGTGTCGTACGGTTTCAGGTCGTTGAGGCTGACACCGCTGTTGAGGCCGATGGCTTCTACAGTCGAGTATTTGCCCAGTAGCGCGAAGCTGTCGGTAGCGTTGGTGGTAGTGGTGTTGTCGGTGCTGTTGCCATCGCCACCGCGATACGAGAACTCGTAGGTGCCATCGCCCTGAGCGTGCAGCGTGCCTGGACTTGTGTACGACCAGTTGTTGCCGTTTTTGGTCCCGACAGTCACAACGCCAGAGGCGGTGATATCGATCCAGTGAGTGCTGTCCGGATACAAGCTGACCGCTTTGCCCAACTGGTAGTTGGTGGTGTTAATCACGCTGTCCAGTTTGACGTTGTCATACAGTTTCGGGTTGGTCGACTCGCCGCTCTGGTAGTAAGTCGGCTTGCCGTCGGTGATGAAGTACGTGAGGTTCTTCGCCCCGGTGTTAGCCACCGCCTCAGCGCTCTGGAACCAGTTGGCCGTGGTTTTGAACACGTCCTCGTAGTTGGTGCCGCCGCCGGACGACATCGAATCCAGAACTGCCTTGAGCGAGGCCAGTGCGTTCGGGTCGTTCAGATTGACCGACACCGACTTGTTGACCTGGGTATCGAAGTCCACCAGGAAGATGTTCACGGTGCCCGAGTTGCCGCCCATGCTTTGCTTCAGGGTGTTGAACACGGACGTCAGCGAGTCTTTTGCCGCACTGATCGACGACGCGCTCATGCTGCCCGAACTGTCGACCATGAAGGCGATGTTGTAGTTGGTGCCCGACACCACGGTCAGGCCGCCGATGTCGGCGATCATGATGTCGTTGCCATCGGTGCCGCTGAAGTTGTCACTGGCCGATGTCGCGGTGATCGCGTTGTAAGTCGCCGGGTAAACGGTGACCGGGATTGTTGCCGTGGTAATGGCCGAACCGCCCAGTGCCTCGGTGGAGGTCGAGGTCACGGTCAGGTTGAACTGGCCGTTGTAGTAGGTCGGCGGGGTGACGGTCAGGGTGCCGAGGTTCCAGCCGGTGACATTGGCTTCGGTAGAGGCCGCGGTGGCGGTGAAAGTGTGGCCGGCGCCATCGGTGAGCACCGAGCCTGCCGGGATACCACTGATTTTCACGCTCAGGCTTTCGGAGCCATCGATGTCGGTCAACGCGGTTTTGATCGCGCTCAGGTGAACGTTGGTGCCTTCGAAGCCCGTGTTGAGCTTGTAGCCGTCGTAGTAGCCTTCGCCGTTGGTGCCGTGGAGGTCGGAAACCGTCACACCGGAAGCGGCCAAGTCAGCCACGCCGGTGTACAGCGGCACGCCGGCACTGCTCAGGTCGATGGCGGTAGCGCCGTTGACCGACAGGTTGACGTCATAGTTGCCCGGACCACTCTGGTTGTGATGGTAGATGTCCAGGGTGTAGTAACCGCTGGCGGTCGGGGTAAACGAACCACTCAGCGTGCCGCCCGAGCCCCACAGGGCGGACGCCACGTTTTTGCCGCCGATGGTCACCAGCAAGCTGTCATCGCCGGTACCGGTAAAGCTGTAAGTCTTGCCGGCTTCGAGGTAGATCAGGCCCGACGTTTTCGACGCGGTGCCTGCCGCGACGCTGCCGTCGGACTGCACGTTGGTCACGTTGGTGCTGGAGTTCGGTGCCCCCGCGGCATCGATGACCGATTTGAGTGTGGCCGTCGGTGCGCCGCTGCCGTCGGTGCCCAGGCCCGACAGACCGGTCCAGACTTCCTTGACCAGCCCGATGGATTTGACGCTGTTATCCGCAACGGTCAGCGACGGTGCATCGGCCACTGGCGTGATGTCGATGGTCACTGTGCTGGTGCTGCCCAGCGTTTGGCCGTCGGTTGGCTGGAACTTGATCTGAGCGTAGTCCGCCAGATTGTTGCCCAGGCCGGTGTTGTAGCCGTTGGTACCGGATTCGTTGGCATCTGGGGTAAAGCGCAGCTTGCCAGCGTCAATGTCAGCCTTGGTGAAGGTCTGGTTGTTCGCCACGTCGGTCCAGGTCGAACCGTTCAGGTACTGCAACTTGCCCTCGCCCGGCAGGCCGGTGATTTTTACACCCAGGCTCGCGGCCGGGCTGTCGACATCGCTGACGCCGAAGGTCGACCAGCCGAGGATCAGCGGGGTGTCTTCGGTGCCGGTGACGTTATGCGACGCGGCAGTTGGCGCGTCGTTCACCGCGACCACGTTGACAGTGGTGGTGGCGACGTTCGAGTAACTGCCGCCATCGGTCACGGTCACGGTGATGATCCGCGGCACGGTGCTTGGGTCGTGGCTGCTGTTGGTGAAGCTGATGTTCTTGATCTGCTGCATGTAGTCAGCGAGCGTCGCGGTGCCCGACAGGGTCAGCGTGACGGTGCCGTTGGTGCTGTTGGCATTGATGCTGATGCCGGTGACGCTGTTGCCCAGATTCAGCGCATCGCCGTCCTGACGGTTGGTCAGCACGATGGTCGCGCCGGTCAGCATGGTGCTGTCCGGGTCGGTGATGCGCAGGTCGGTGTCGGCAATCGACACGCCCTGGCCTGTGGTGCCTTCGGTGAAGGTCACTTTGTAATCGGCACCGGTGGCGCCACTGGAGTTGTTGGCGTCCAGGTCGATGACTGGCGGCGCATCGTTGTCGATGATCGTGGTGCTGACGCTGCCGTTGGTGGTGCTGACCGCCAGGCTTTCAAAGTTGCCGCCGGTGGCCGAGTCGATCTTGACCACGAAGTTTTCCGTGTTCTCAGTGATCTTGTCGTCGATGGTTGCCACGTTGAAGGTCGCCGTGCTGGCGCCGGCCGGGATCTTCACGGTGTACACACCGGTGAAGTCCGAACCGTCGGTAGCGGTGCCGCTGTAAACGATTTTCAGCGTCACTTCGGTTTGCGCCGGGTGTGTCAGGCTGACGGTGTAGCTGGCGGTCTGGCCTTCGGTCACCGAAGTGCTGCCGGTGATGCTGACTTCAGTCTTGTCGATGGTGTCGGTCACGTTGGTCACAGCAGGGGTATTGCTGGTGGCCAGGTTCTCGAAGTTACCGCCAGTGGCTTTGGTGATTGTCGCCTGAACAGTGCCGGCGTCTTTGTAGACGTCATCGGCAGGTGCGGCGACGGTTACCGAACCGCTGGTGGCGCCGGCCGCGATGAGGATGACTGCGCCGTTGCTCAATGTCACGGTGACCGGTGTGCCGGCTGCGTTGGTCAGGTTGGCGGTGTAGACGATTGAACCGCCTTCAGCCACTGAGTCGGTAGCGCTCAAGGACAGGTTGGTGGTGTCTGGTGTGTCGGTCACGGTGGTGCTGACCGGCGTTTTATCTGCGACCAGATTTTCGTAGTTGCCACCGCTCACGTCGGTGATCGAGTTGGTCAACGGCGCGTGGCCATTGAGCACATCGTTCGGAGCTACAGCATTAACAGTGCCGCTGGTTTTGCCGATGTCGATGGTGATGGTCTGGCCGTTGGCCAGGGTCACGGTGACCGGGGAACCAGTGACAGGCTGACCGATCGTCGCGGTGTAAGTGACGGTACCGCCTTCAGCGGCAGTATCGGTCGCAGTCAATTTCACCATCGAGGTGTCGATGGTGTCGGTGACGCTGGTAACCGCCGCAACAGTGCTTGGTACCAGGTTTTCGAAGTTACCACCGGTGGCTTTGGTGATTGTCGCCTGAACAGTGCCGGCGTCTTTGTAGACGTCATCGGCAGGCGCAGCAACGGTCACGGAACCGCTGGTGGCGCCGGCCGCGATGAGGATCACTGCGCCGTTGCTCAATGTCACGGTGACCGGCGTGCCGGCTGCGTTGGTCAGGTTGGCGGTGTAGACGATTGAACCGCCTTCAGCCACGGAGTCAGTGGCCGACAGGCTGAGAGTCGTAGTGTCCGGGGTATCAGTCACAGTGGTCGAAACCGGC
>NZ_JBTEYL010000043.1:0-212 GCF_054330215.1 Pseudomonas sp. Ma2-10
CGATTGAAATCCAGCTCAACGACTCGCCGGACAAACAGGTCTCACTGACCGATCCAGACGCCCGCTCCATGATGACGCGCGGCACTGGAATCGTCGGCTCCGACCGCGATCAACTCAGCTCGATGGCCAAGCAGGCCCGCGAGGCCATGGGCTTGGAAACGCTGTCGGTAGTGGCTGACCGAGGGTACTTTAAAAGCGAAGAAATCCTGGCC
>NZ_JBTEYL010000043.1:293-16339 GCF_054330215.1 Pseudomonas sp. Ma2-10
ATCAACTCAGCTCGATGGCCAAGCAGGCCCGCGAGGCCATGGGCTTGGAAACGCTGTCGGTAGTGGCTGACCGAGGGTACTTTAAAAGCGAAGAAATCCTGGCCTATCACGATGCAGGTATCACCGCCTACGCGCCGAAGCCAATGACATCCGGAGCCAAAGCGGACGGGCGTTTCAATAACCATGTCTTCATCTATGACGCGGCAAAAAAACGAATACATTTGCCCGGCTGGCGAGGCGCTGATTTGGCGCTATTCCTATGTTGAAAAAGGCCTGAAGTTACACCGTTACTGGCGTTCGAAATGCCGGGGCTGCGCAATGAAACCGCAGTGCACACCGAGCACGGAACGGCGAGTTCGACGCTGGGAGCATGAAGCCGTACTGGAGGAAATGCAGGATAGGCTGAGCAACGCGCCGGACATGATGCGGATCCGAAAACGGACTGTTGAGCACCCCTTCGGGACGCTCAAGCAATGGATGGGCGCGACACACTTCCTGACCCGAAAACTTAACGGGGTGAGTGCAGAGATGAGCCTGAATGTGCTCGCCTACAACCTGAAAAGGGTCATGATAATCATCGGCGCCACTGGCTTGATGAACGCGTTAACGGCGTAAAAACCGGTCTTTTTTTACCCCATCCAAAGGACTTTAAGAGGCTGTTGAGCCGTTTTAACTGTTCCAGGAAACGTCATGGCCATGATCAGTGAGTGAAACGTGAGCCGGGCCTCTTAGCGTCGACAGAGAAAACCCAGTTCGGCGTTTTTACACACTCTCGGCCAATTGCTACCCTTCACGAGATACGGACCGGGTCACGTTGAACGAGCGATTGAGGTTGAAGATCCCATTGCTCCAGCCAAATGCGACGAAGCCAGCAGACATCCCGCTTGCGGTCGACGGTGAATCCACCGTCGACGTCGATTAGGCTTTCTGCTGGCAAGCTGCTCAGCGCGCTGTGATGGCAAGCTCAGAAATACACCAACGCCTCCACAGTCCCGGTCAGTTGGCTCCGTGCATCGCCTTGGCCGAAAGGACGCGCGCCGTCGCGGCCATTGAACCAGTCGTAGCGCAGTTCCGGGCGCAGTGACAGGTACTTGTTGAAGTCGTAGCGCAGCCCCGTTGTTAGAGCATTGAAGGCACCGCGAGCGATGGATGAGGGGAAGAGAACGTAGCCGTCCGGGTCGTTGAAATGCTCAGCCCGTACGGAAAACGACAAGTCCTTGCGTTGCTGGTAGGTCAACACCACGTTGGCGCCCCACCAGTGCGCCCCATCAAAACCGGGACCGGTGACAATGTCGACGGTCGAGGCTTTGCCGTCGCCCGCTTGACGGCCGTAGACCATTTCCCCGCCCATTGACCACTTTTCATCGAACCGATGCCAGCCATTGAGCGAGTGTTGCTGCTTGAACTGGCCGTCAGGGGAGATCAGCCGGCCGCGGGGTGTTTGAATATCGTTGCGACTGTCGTTTTGTGAATCGCCGACGAGAAACTCATAGTCGATCCAGGTGTTCATGTCGGGCGTGCGCCAGCGCAGTGCACCAAGTAGCGCCTTGCTGTCGTTGTTGTCGCGCAGGTTGCCTTGACCCTGGACCACGCCCAATTCCGCACCGAGCAACATGCTGGAGTTGTTGACCAGGCGTTTGCCTAGCAGGAAGCCGGAGACTGCGCCGGATTCGGTCATGAAGGCATAGGAACGGCTGGCAAACGGGTTACGCGCAGCCCGCACGTTGGGGGGGATTTCGTAGCCGAGCGCCGGGCCAAAAATGCCGGCAATCGCGGTAAAGCCGCCGGCATACGGCAGGTAAGCCGTGGCGGCGATGTTGGGTACGGCGAGGAAGTTCTGTTTGTCGCGGCGGGCCTTGTCCGGATCGTCGTCGCCTGGCGAGTTGATGCCCCAGTGCATGTCCCAACCGTAAGTGCGGGCTTGCTGCGCATTGCGGCCATAGACGGTTTCGAAGGTGAAACCGAACGATGCTTCAGTGGGCGCTGGACCGGGTAACGGTGTGACGCGCGGGATGAAATTGGCCTTCAGTGCTTTGTCGGCAAACAGATGAAGGCTAGCGAGCTCGAAGCCTTCATCGCCGAAACCGGCGACGGGCGTGTTGGTCTGCCCGGACTCGCGATCTTCATGGGACGAATTGTTGTTGTGCGAATAACCGGCGTCCAGCAGACCGGACACCTTGATGCCGTAGTCACGCTCCAGCGAGTCACCGAAAATGCTGCGAAACACTGTGCCTTCGCCGACATCGGTCGGTTGGCCGGCCAGGCAATGACCCGTTGCGAGGGCGAACAGAACCGCACCGAACGATTTGACGTTGATGTTCTTCATGGGGTTTCTCTTGTTTTTATCGGGATGCGACCATCCGCTGGCCGCGGTGCGGAACGCTTAGTGGGTGACCGGCACAGCCGTCGTCCGATTCAGGCGCCAGAAGCCGATGATGCCGATGGCGGTGATGCTGGCGGGAATTGCGGCAGCCACCAGTAAGTCACTGGTCGACCATTGCAGAGACAGCAATAGCGCGCCGATGAAAGGGCCGCAGATGCCTCCCAGGCGACCGAGCCCCAGGGTCCAACCCGTGCCGGTGGCGCGCAGTGCCGTCGGGTAAAAGGTGGCAGTCATGGCGTTCAGGGCTGCTTGGCCGCCGAGGATGCCGAAACCGGCGACGGCAATGCTCAGGTAGGCCAGATTGATCGAAGTGTAGAAGTGGCTGAACAGGACGATCGCCACGGTCGAGACTATGAATGTGGGCACCAGCACGGCGCCGAAGCCGCGCCGGTCGACAAACCAGCCTAGCAACCAGCCGCCCGCCAGGCCACCCAGCCACATTGAAGTGCCGGCCAATACCGCTTGCGACGGTGAATGGCCCGCACCACTCATCAGTACCGGCGTCCATGAGGCGAGGAAGTACACGCAGAGCATGTTCATGAAGTTGATCAGCCACAGCAGCAAGGTGCCGAACAACCTGCCATCGGCAAACAGGTGAGCGAGCGCCAGACCTTTGTTGCGTGGTTCACCGATCACCAGAACGGTCTGCTCGCTGATCTGCAGACCTGGCTCGATGCGGGCAAGTATGGCTCGCACGCGGTCGAGTTGGCGTCCTCGCAGAACACACCACTGCAGTGATTCGGGGAGTGCGAAAAACATCAGCAGGCCCAGGCACAACGGGGCGATAGCGCCCAGGTAAAACACCGCCTGCCAGCCATACGTCGGAATCAGTGCGGCAGCAATGGCGCCGCCGACCAGCCCGCCGACGACCATACCGGACGAGACCAGCGTCAACAGCATCACGCGGTTGTGGCGCGGGGCGTATTCCGTCACCAATGTAGCGACGTTGGGCACAATGGCACCCATGGCGATGCCAGTGAAAAAGCGCAGCGCCAGCAAGCCGTCCACCGTGGTGGCCTTAGCGGTGAAATACATCAGGATGGCCATGACCAGGGACGCAGTCACCAGCACCGGCCGACGACCGACGCGGTCGGCCACCGAGCCTAAGGCGAGTGAACCGATCAACATGCCAAGCATGCTGATGCTGAATACCGGGCCCAGGTTGGCTTTTGCGATGCCCCAATCGGCAATAAGGCTGGGTGCGGCGTAGGCCATGGCCTGGATGTCGAACCCATCGACGACCATGCACAGGAAGCATTGGACGAGCACGAGTATCTGAAAGGCGCCCAAGCGACTCCTTTCGACAATCACGCTGATGTCGAGTTGATTGTTCACGAGCGAATACCTCTGTTGTAGTTATTTTCGGTATGAGTTGGATGCAGGATCGAAGCTGTGGCCGGGTATTGAAGATCTCTGTTGTGAGGGTGGGCGGAGGATCTTGATCCGGCGGCGAGCCAGGTGCCGGCCTCGGCGCGCATGGCCTGCTCCAGCTCGCTGCCACGGGTGGCGAACACGCGCTCGAGCGGGAAGCCGCTTTTATCGAGCAGGTAGGCCAGCGGCGCGTATTCCCGTGGGTAGCGCGCCACGGTTTCACTATCGATCTCGACCAGGCCCTGGGGGAACGTGAAGCTGCCCATGTCGTAGATGCTCTGGCGCTTGACCAGCTTCCAGACGCCCTGGCGTTTTTCGACCAAGTCATAAAAGCGGTTGTGCACGCTGCAACCCAGGTTCAGCCGTACGTTATCGGCAACGATCACCGCGTTGGTTTCCACCACAGCCTTGTTGCCGTTGAAACTGACCACGGGGGTGCCAATCAGGTGTTTGGTGCGTAAATCGGATTTGCCCATGCGCTTGGAGCCTTCGACGAATTCGGCGAAAAGACCTTCAAACCAGGTGATTTCGATGATCCCGTCCGGGTGCGCCAGATTTGCCAGTTGCTCCCACTGGCCCAGATCACGGTGAATCCAGCCCGTGATCAGGTCGGTAATTTGAAGTCGGTCTTCCAGGTAGCTCTGCATGATTGTCCTCGGCAGGGGTGTGTTGTCGGACTCAGCATCTGCTGCTGGACAAAGAACTTCAAATAGATTGATATGAACGATTGATCATTAAATCTGATGGGGTTGGATGTTCATGGATCTTCGTCATTTGCGGTACTTCCTCGCGGTTGCAGAGGAGGGGCATTTCGGTCGAGCTGCCCAGCGTTTGCACATTGTCCAGTCGGCGTTGAGCATGCAGATTCGCGCGCTGGAAGAAGAACTCGGCGGTCCGCTTTTCCTGCGCACCAGTCGTCGCGTGGAACTCACCGAAGCCGGGATTTTGTTGCGTGCTGAAGCGCAGCGCACCCTTGATCAGGCCGCGCATGCCCAGCGTGTGGTGCAGCGATCCTTGCGTGGCGAGATGGGCACGGTACGTATCGGCTTTGCCGGCAATGCGGTATTCAGTGGACGGTTGATGGCCGACGTCCGCACTTTTCGCGCGGCTTACCCTGATGCTGAAGTGATCCTGCGCGAATTGGCGCCGCAGTTGCAGGTCGAGGCCATTCAAAACGGCCAGTTGGACCTGGGCTACGCGCCCAGTCATGGCGGTCAGGCCCACGATAGCGAACTTTTGTTTGAGCGAATCGGCACATGGCCGCTGGTCGTCGCCTTACCGGAAGACCATCCCCTTGCGAGCCATAAAACCTTGCGCGTGCCGATGCTCGGCGCCGAGTCGTTGATCATTTACGCCGCCCACGGCGCCGATGAATACATGCTGGCCGGGCTGCGAAAGGCGCTGGGACGCGAGCCTAAGGTTCAACGTACCACCAGCACCTTGAGCGTGCTGGCGTTGGTGGCTGCCGGTATGGGTGTCGCGATGGTGCCGGCGCCGTTGATGCAGGTCACGATTCCGGGCCTGACCTATCGTTCATTCGACGATGTGGAACCGCATACCGATTTGCTGCTCATCAGCCGCGTCAAGGAAATCGGCGGTGCGGTGCGGGCGTTCCTGAGGGTTGCCCATCAAGGTGGCGTGGCGTCTGCGGCGCACTGAAGCCTCAATCGTGCCAGCAGCGATACCAGCCGTTTTTTTCGCTGATGTGCAACGGGGTCTGATAGAGGTCCGAAAGATGTGCGCTGGTCAAGAGATCGGATTTTGGACCGTCGGCAATGATCCGCCCCTCCTTGATCAACACCACGCGATCGATTTCCGGAATGATCTCGTCAACGTGGTGGGTGGTGATGATCAACGACCGGCCCTCACTGCAAAAACTGCGCAGTAGCGTGAGCATGGCCAGGCTCGCCCCCATGTCCAGGCCATTGGCCGGTTCATCGAAAATCAACGCCTCGGGATGATGCACCAGCGCTCGGGCCAGCAACAGGCGTCTTTTCTGGCCGGTGGAAAGGCGTTGGAACATGCAGGATTCATCCTGCGAAATCCCCAGTCTGTTCATCATTGCGCGAGCCTGCTCAAGCTGCAGCTCCGTCGGTTGCAGGTGCTCATGACGGCCAATGGCGCCGAAAAAACCGGAAACCACAACGTCCAGTGCGCTGGTGTAGGGCGTGTAATCCTCTTGCAGGTCCTGCGACACGAAGCCGATCCTGTCCCGCAGTTGCCACAGGTGTAAGGTCTCGCTGCCAAACAGCTTCAGATAGCTTCCTGGCTGGGCAACCGGGTAGAGTTCCCGGTTTATCAATTTCAGCAGAGTGCTTTTACCCGCGCCATTGGGGCCGAGGATCGACACACGCTCCTGCGGTCCGATTTTCAAGGACAACTGGTCGAGCACTCGGGTCTGTTGCTGATACGCCGTGACTTGATGGAATTCGATCATCTGAAAAACCTTGCAGAAAAATGCAGAAATAACCGGGCTAGATGCGGAATCTGTCGATGTGCCCGCGCAGCCCTGCGGCCAGCAGCGACAACTCTTCGCTAGTCGAGTGAGTCTGTACAGCGCTAGCCGAAGTTTGTACGGACAGATCCCGAATATTGACCAGGTTCCGGTCTATTTCCCGGGAAGCCAGAGCCTGCTGTTCTGAAGCGCTGGCGATGACCACGTTCATTTGACTGATCGTCTCCACCGCAACGGTCACTTCTTGCAAGGCTGAATCCGCTTCCCGGGCAATGCCCAGTGTCGAGTGGACGCGTTCGGTACTCCGTTGCATGGACGCCAGCGCGTGTGTCGCTACGCTACGCACCGAGCTGACCATGAGCTCGATTTCCTCTGTCGATTGCTGCGTCCTGTACGCCAGCGCCCGAACTTCCTCTGCGACGACGGCGAACCCGCGACCCGCTTCGCCAGCCCGGGCGGCTTCAATGGCGGCGTTGAGTGCCAACAGGTTGGTCTGCTCGGCAATTGACCGTATCACTTCAAGCGCCCGGTTGATCCCGGACACACTGCTTGCAAGCTCCTGGACACGATCCGCGGTAATCGAGATGCCCTCTGTCAACATCGAGAGCGACTCGAGGGTCTCCATGACTCGTGATTTTCCGGTTTGCGCCGCCGCATCGGTGGTTCGTGAAGCAAGGGCCGTCGCCGATGCGTGTCTCGCCACTTCATCGACGGCTGCGGTCATTTCATTGACTGCCGTGGCGGCCTGTTCGATTTCCTTGTTCTGCTCCTGAAGTACGCTGGTCGTTGTCGCGATCACGCCATGAAATTGTTGTGAAGACAGCGCCAGCCGGGTGGACGAGTCGGTGATGCGCAGAACCGTGTCGTGAAGATGAACCTGCATGGTCTTCAACGCCTGGAGCAATAAGGCCGGTTCGTCCTTGCCCGTATCGTTGATGGCGGATGTCAGGTCGCCGCGTGCGATGTTCTGCGCAACCTTGAGCGCATCGAGCAGTGGCTGGTTGATGCTTCGGGTGTAGAAGGTCGCCAGCAGCACTGTCAACAGCGCGGCGAGGGCAATGGCCGCAACCACGCCTGTCACCACGCGCTGGCGGGTTTGTTGTTCAAGCTCGGCCACCTGTTGATATTGCTGCAGATAGAAGTCCTGCAATTGACTGGAGCGTGCGCCCAGTTCCATGGCGAACTTGTCGATCGGGCCGTTGAGAATGTCTGTGGCTGCCTGGCGCTGGCCTTCGCCTGCCAGGCGGATCACTTCAAGCTGTTCATGTCGGAACGCCGTTGAAGCGTCCAGATAACGTTGAAAAATCTCCCGTTCCGAGGATTGCCGAAGTTGTGCAGTGAACGCCTCTTGCTGCTGGCGCACGGTGTCGAGAACTTCCATCAGCGAATGCTGGTTGGCTGCCATGGCGGCCGGGTCCTGCAGGACGACCATGCGGAAGGTCATGATCCCGGCTCGATCCTCTGCGTTGTTCAGCGCTGCCAGACGAATGATCCCAGGCACCCAGACCTCTCTGATCGCGTCGGCCTGCACGCTCATCTGCTTGACCATGGCCAGCGAGAACAATCCCAGCAACAGAACAACCACACCGAACAGGCCAAAGCCGAAGATCGAGCGAGGTGCCAATTTCATTTTTCTGAAAAACAACGGATTTTCCTCAAAGAAGGAACGATTCGGCGCCAGCTTGTGGCTGGCGCCGTTGTTTCAATGAAGCGCTATGGGAGAGTTCAGTGCCGAGTGTTCGTGGCACTCGGCACTGGCATGCACCCCCTGTGCATGACGGGGCGTTTTACTGCATGCAGAAACGTCCATTCCGACATCCTGTCGCTCCCCGAAAGGAGTGAATGAGTCAAACGCTGTCGATGCCCTCGGCGGCCGGAGCAGAAACCCTGGCCGGGGCGGTTTCGCGCAGGCAGGTGGCAACCAGCAGCCCGACCAGCACAGCGCCGAGTGCTAGATACATGGTGTTTTCGATGCCATGGTGCTGGGCGATATAACCAGCGATGGCCGGCGCTACGCCACCACCAAAAATCTCGCCGATGCCGACCACCAGACCGGTGGCGGTGGACGTGAGCGCCGCTGGAACCGATTCGCTGGTGAGCGGCCCGACGGTCATGCAGATCATGCTGAAGTTGAAAAAGATCGTCAGGAAGAGCAGCGCGAACAGTTTCACCGGCTCGGCACCCGTGCCCATCAGCAGCCACAGGAACACCCCGGTAGCCACGAACGAAATGAGCACCACCGGTTTGCGTCCGATGCGATCGGAAACTGCCGGCATGATCAACTGCCCGAGAAAACCACCGAGGCCGATGGCCGACATCACAAAGCCCATCTGCTGCACTTGCAGGTGCAGATAGTCCATCAGGTAGTTGGGCATCATCACGCTGATGACGAACAGGCAGGTGAGCATGCAGAACATGCCGACGATATTCAGCCACACATTGCGAAAGCGCAGGGCATCCAGCCAGCCCGGTTGATCAGCGGCGGTGCGGCTTTTGGCTTTTTGCGGCGTGGCGGTGCGGGTTTCCCGCAGGTAGCGGTACATCGCCACGGCCAATAGGAAACCCGGCAGCGACACGATCACGAATACCCAACGCCACGACGGCACCACCAGCAGTAACTGCGTGGCCAGAATCGGCGCGAGGCCCAGGCCCAGTATCGGGAAGAACGCCTGTTGAATGCCGATGTTCATGCCGCGTCGGGCCGGGTGCGAAGATTCCGCCGTGGCCGCCAGCGCCGTTGGGGTGAAGGCGCCTTCGGAGATGCCCATGATCGCCCGAATCAGCATCAAACCGCCGATACCGGTGGCCAGACCGGAAAGCCCCGCAAGCAACGAAAACACCAGCACCGCAGGGATCAGCACCTTGCGCCGGCCGATTCGGTCGGACAGTCGGCCCATGAAAATCGAAGAAATGCCCCAGGCCAGGCCCAGGACGGCAGTCACATTACCGAGGTCCTGATAGTCCAGGCCGAGGTCTTTCATCATCACCGGGAACAGCGGCAGGATGATGAACCGATCCAGGCCCACCAGGCCGAAACCCAGTGCCAGCAAGGCCACCGCTTTGAACTCGTAGCGAACATCCCACGCATGCTTATTGTTGTTCATGGTTGTTACTCGGATGGAGTTAATGAAGGCAGTCGCATCAGCAACCCGACTGCCTGGGGCTTAGAAATAAACCAGCGCTTCGACCAGTCCGGTCAGTTGCGTGCGGTCACGCCCGGCGCCAAATGGGTGATCGTCGGCGTTGCCATCGAACACGTCGTAACGCACTTCCGGACGCAGCGAGATGTACTTGTTCAGGTCGTAACGCAGGCCGGCGGTGACGGCGTTGAAGTTGCCGCGGGCAGTGGAGACGGGCAGCAGGATGAAACCGTCAGGGTCGGCAAAATGCTCGGCGCGTACGGAGTACGAAAGGTCAGGTCGTTGTTGGTAAGTGAGCACAGCGTTGGCGCCCCACCAATGCGCACCATCGAAACCTGGGCCGTTGATGATGTCGACGGTGCTGGCTTTGCCATCGCCGTCCTGATGGCCGTAGACCACTTCGGCACCCATCGACCAGTTCGAGTCGAAGCGGTGCCAGCCATTAAGCGAATGCTGCTGTTTGAATTGACCGTCAGGCGAGACCAGGCGCGATATCGGCGCCTGCACATCGCTGAAACTGTCGTTCTGTTCATCGCCGAGGATGAACTCATAGTCGATCCAGGTCTGCATATCGGGGGTGCGCCAACGCACGGCACCCATCAGCGATTTGGTATCGTTGTTGTCGCGCAGGTTGTCCCAACCCTGCACGACGCCCAGTTCCACACCGAGAATCCCTGACTCGCCGTTGTACAAGCGGGTGCCGAGCTGGACGCCGCCGACTGTGCCGGGCTCGCTGACGAAAGCGTAGGTCTTGCTGGCAAATGCGTTGCGCGCGGCGCGTATGTTTGGCGGAATTTCATAGCCGAGCGCAGGGCCGAAGACGCCGGCCATCGCGGTGATGCCGGGGCCATAAGGCAAGTAAGCCGTCGCGGCGATATTGGGAATGGCGAGGAATTTTTGTTTGTCGCGCTGGGCCTTCGCGGGGTCGTCGTCGCCCGGCGAGTTGACGTCCCAATGCATGTCCCAACCGTAGGTGCGGGCGAATTGCGCATTGCGGCCGTAGTTCATTTCGAAGGTGAAACCGAAGGACGACTCGGTCGGTGCCGGGCCGGGCAGGGGGGTGATACGCGGGATCATGTCACCCTTGAGTGCCTTGTCGACGAACAGGTGCAGGCTGCCCCACTCCAGGCCTTCATCGGAAAACCCGACCAGCGGCAGATTGCTCAAACCATCCTGACGTTCGTCGTGGGTCGAGCGGTTGTTGCGCGAGTAGGCGGTGTCAAACAGACCGGAGACTGTGATCCCGTAATCCTTTTCCAGCGTGTCACCGAACAGGCTGCGAAACAGCGTGCCTTCTCCGGTTTCAAGATTTTCTGCGGCGTGAGCGTTGAGCGTCGCGAAGGCGGCCAGAACCGCACCAAGCGTTTTCACCTTGATGTTGTGCATAGTCTGTCTCTTGTTTTTATTGTCAGAGTTTTAGAGGAAAGGGGCATCCGTGCCCCCCGGTAGATCAGTTCAGACGCGACAGGCCTTCGCGTCGTCATCGACGGCGGTGTGGCGGGTGCTGTGTTGCAACTGCTGGCGCAGCGACCCCAGCAATTTCGGCAGTGCCGACAGCTCGGCCACGCCGCCAAAGCAGTAGTAGTCCGGGCGCACAACCAGGGCTTTGAGGCCGGCCTCAGCCATGAACTGCAAATACTTGCCGGAGACGTCGCGGTAGATGCCCTTGGCGCTGTCGGCAACAGTGGCCACTCGCACGACCTTGAGCTCGTAGTCGCTGATGAACTGCAGAAGTTGCGCATCGAGCTGCGACAGAGGGTCTTCGTCGCCCCTGACGAGCAAGTGGAAACCGCGGCCGATGACATCATCGTAACGACCGACCTTACCGCCGATTTCAATCGAGCCGTGTACCCCGAGAATGCCGCGCAATTGTCCACCCTCCTGTAAAAGCCCATCGGTCAAACCGGGGAACGGCGGCAGTGGTGCGACATTGCCGCTCAAATACGCCGCATCACGCTCGGCGGCTTTCACCGGGTCCGACACACACACCACTTTGCCCATGGCCATCGAGGCTTCGATCACTGCGCGGATCTGCGGTTTGCGCTCCAGGGTGTAGCTGTCCAGCAAGGTGTTGTCGGCCAGACCGCGCAGCAGCAGGTCCAGGCGCCAGGACAGATTCCACGCATCGCGAATGCCTGAGCACATGCCTTGGCCCATGAACGGTGGCATCACGTGGGCGGCGTCGCCGGCCAGCAGCACCCGGCCGCTGTGCCAGTTCGAGGCAATGCGCGAACGGAACTGATAGACCGCGTGGCGCACCAGATCGGCAGTGTCCGGCGTGACCCAGCGCGACAGCAGCGACCAGACCTTGTCGGTGTCTTGCAGGTCTTCGATGGTTTCGTGAGGCAGGCGCATGAACTCCCAGCGGCGATACCCAGGGCCACCGGGCACCATGGTGGTCGGGCGCTCGGGGTTACACCATTGGCCGATGTCCGGCACGTCCAGTTGCACACCAGGTTTTGGCTGCAGGTCGACCACCAGCCAGTCTTCCTGAAAGCCCAGGTCCTGCCATTCAATGTTCAGCGATTGGCGCACGAAACTGTTGGCGCCGTCGGCACCGATGACGTAGCGAGCACGGACGCTTTGCTGTTCTTCGCCAAGGGAAAACTTGCCGTCCTGGCGAATCACTCGATTGAGCACCATGTCGCAGCCATTTGCGTCCTGCTTGAGCGCAGTTGCTTCCCAGCCCTGATGAATCTGCACCTTGCCGATGCTCTTGGCCTTGCGGTCCAGTGCGGCTTCCAGCGATGGCTGGTTGAACAGGTAGCCGAACGGCCCGTCGCTGATGGATTCGGCCGACCAGTCGATTTCGACCAACACTTTCCAGTCGGCGTTGAACCACTGGTAGCGTGCCGACGGCTGGGAGATTTTTGCCAGCTCTTCGTCCAGCCCCATGGAAAGGAAAATGCGGCGGATTTCATGATCGTAAAACACGGCGCGCGGCAGTGGATAAAGCGCGGGCCAGCGTTCGAATACGGCGACCGAATAACCCATCTGACCCAACAGAATGGCCAGGGTCTGGCCGACAGGACCGTAACCGGCGATGGCGACATCGACTGTAGTGTGCTGATTCATGACTGTGCCTCGTGTACTGCGCAATGATTTCCGGACGTGGCCGGGCCCGTCGCGCGTTTCAGTGGAATCGCGCGATGCAGGAAGTAAGGTTGGTAGAGGTGGGTTCAGGCCGGTGCCGGTGTATCCGCTTCAGTATTGAAAATGAAGTTGTCCGGTACGTTCGGCCCCCACAGGTACAGGGAGTTTTCCGGTGGGAAATCGCCGGCGGGCCATTCGACCCCTTCATCGATGTAGTCGATGTCAGCCGAGTATTCGCAGAACGAACCCCACGGGTCCTGCACGTAGTGGAAGTAGTTCGAACCCAGGCAATGACGACCGGTGCCCCAGCCTTTCGCGTGCCCTGCAGCGGCCATCTGTGACGCGCCGGCGCCGACTTCATTGATGTTGTCGACTTCCCAGGCCGCGTGGTGCCAGCCTTTGGCGCTGCTCTTGGCGAAAGCCACCAAGTGATGATCGCAGCCGTGGGGCGCGTGACTGAAGGCGATGATGTCCAGGGACTTGTCGGAAAGCTTCAAGCCCAACGCCTGTTCGTAGAAGTGCAGGGCGCCGAGGACGTCCGGCGTGAACAACAGGACATGGGACAGACGACGTGGACGAATCCGGGGCTGGTCATCGCGGGTGGTTGCGCCACGGTGGTTGGGCGGTGCGCTGTTGCTGAGGTGAGCGGTCTTCTGGTCGGGCATGGTTTTTTCGCCGACCTTGACCTGCAACAGGTTGCCGTCCGGATCGCGGAACCAGATGCCGGCGCCCGGATGATCTTCAAAGCGGCCACCCGCTGTTTCGATTTGCTGGCGGAGCGCGGTGAAATCCTGCTCGTAGCAATTGAAGCTCAGGTAGGCCATGGATTTGGCGGCGGCGGGCAGGATTTTCGCCCACACATGGCCGTCGGCGGCCCGCAGCAGGAGCTGCTCCGATTGACGTTCCACATCGAGGCCGAAGCTTTCAAAGAACTGGCAGGCTTCGTCCAGCGACGGAACGTTCAGCGCGTAGTGATCGATTGAATGCACACCATGGGACACGCTCATGATTGCCTCCATTTTCAATTATTGTAGTTATTGTGCGCAGGGCCGTCGGGCAGCCCTGCGCAAGCGTTGAAACAGTGCGATCAGGCTTCGTCGACCACCGGGTTGACCAGCTTGCCGATGCCTTCGATGGACACTTCCACCACATCACCGGCCTTCAGGTACACCTTAGGGTTCATGCCGAAGCCGACGCCTGCCGGGGTGCCGCTGACGATCACGTCGCCGGCTTCCAGGGTCACCGCTTCGCTGAGGGTCGAAATGATGGTGGCCACGTCGAACAGCATGTCGTTGGTGTTGGCCGATTGTACGACCTTGCCGTTGACCCGGGTTTCCAGCAGCAAGCCTTTACCACCGGCCGGCAGTTCATCAGCGGTGACCAGTACCGGACCGAAGGCGCCGGTGTCATCGAAGTTCTTGCCCACGGTCCACTGCGGCGAAATGAACTGGTACTCGCGCACCGAACCTTCGTTGAACAACGCGTAGCCGGCAACATGGCTCAGCGCATCTTCCTTGCTGATGTGACGGCCGCCGCTTTTCAACACCACGGCCATTTCACCCTCGTAGTCGAGGCTGTCGGATGCCCGTGGACGAATCAGCGGTTTGTTGTGGGCGGTCAGGCTGGAGTTCCAGCGCGGGAATAGCGTCGGGTAATCAGGTTGGGCGTACGGCGATTCTTTGGTGTGGTCGGCATAGTTAAGACCCACGCAAACGATCTTGGTCGGACGCGCCATCAGGGGCAGGTAGGCGTCTTCGGCAATCTCGACCAGTGCACCGCTGGCTTCGGCGCCGTGGGTGGTCAGGTCCACACCGCGAGCCAGCAGGGACTCAAGCGACTCGGCACCTAGAACGCGTACACCTTCGCCAGTAACGACACCCAGGACAGGTTGATCTTGATTGAGGAAGCGAACGTAGCGCATGACGGTTTCTCTTGTTGGAGTGGAAAGGGCCGGTGTGATGGGCCGCCGACCGTGTTGCCGTAAAGCTAGGGCTAAAAAAATATATCGTCAATATAAAAATATATATTTTATCGAATATGAGAAATTTTGAAGTCTGTGTATGATTCGTGCAGACAGCGTAAAAAGGAGTCGAGCGTGAATTCCCCTCTGATCAACTGGCAACCCGCGGAGCCTGCCGAAAAGCGCACGATGGCCTCGCAACTCGAAGCCAGGATTCGCCAGGACATCATCAACGGCCATCTGGCCCCGGCCAGTCGCCTGCGTCTCAAAGAACTGGCCGAGGCTTACGACGTAGGCGTCATTCCGCTACGTGAAGCCTTGTCGCGGCTGGCTAGCAGCGGTTTCGTTTCGGCGGCAGATCAGAAAGGTTTCAGTGTCGGTCGAATTTCCGCAGCGGAAATCGCCGACATCACGGTCGCCAGGCTACACATCGAATGCAAAGCTTTGGCCGACTCCATTCGCCAAGGGGACGTGGAGTGGGAAAGTCGCGTGCTGGCCGCGCATCACCGTCTTGATCGCCTCACCATCGTCGAAGGCCCCGAGCGCGTGCTCAAGCCCGAATGGGAAAACGCCCATGAACTGTTCCATCAGGCGCTGATTTCAAGCTGCAATTCGCCAACATTGCTGCGTTTGTGCACGGCACTGCGCGATCAGACGGCGCGGTATCGCTTTCTGTCGATGCATTACAAAGAGAGCAGCCAACGGGATGTTCCCCACGAACACCGACAGCTGATGGATGCTGCGCTGGCCAAGGACGTCGACAAGGCGTGCGAGCTGCTGTCGAGCCACTATCAAACTACGACCGACTCGGTGTTGAAGCACGCGTTGCTGATCTAGGCCTGCGACCCCTCGGCGTGCATCAATAATCTTTCGCTAGCCTGGGAATCGAGGTTCGGCGGGCCTCCAGCACCTGACGGAAATCTTCGGTGCTTCTCAAAGCATGAGGTCGGTGCCACGACTGCGATGGCATGAGGGCCAATGAAGTCGGGATCCAACTGCTGCAGGCCTGATACCAACCGTGTGGTCCTCGTGGTTGTTGGCAGGGCAGGCCCTCGCCGAACACGGTCTTGGTTTGAACGTTTGCTTCTGGCCCAGAGTGTGTAAAAACGCTTTCTTATCGTGCGTGCTTCAGCCCATTGCTCCTGGGCGTGGCGATTTCCCGATTATTTACCAGGATCAGCGCCGGTAACGCTTCAGAGCGCGTATGAAGCGCTTTGGCACCTCTTTGGGGCAGTAAAAGCCGGGCTTTTACGCCGCCATCGCCTTCAACAAGCCTTCGGTGCCGATGATTTTCATCACCCGCTTCAATTTATAGGCGAGCACATTCAAGCTCATTTCTGCGCTCACCCCGTTCAGTTTTCGAGTCAGGAAGTGCGTTGCCCCCATCCATTGTTTGAGCGTCCCGAACCTGTTTATCAGGGGAATCGTTGAGCTGAGTTTCGATCCCTTGAAGCTCTTTCATCTGCGCTTTGAGCTTGGCGATTTTATCTTCCAGGCTGGCAGTATCTGGCGCGGAGGCGCTAGGAATCTGTCGATCAGCCGCACCGAGCGCAGCCAAATAACGGCTGATGCTCGCCTCGATTTCTTCCATACGCCGCTTCAGTTTGGCGCTGGTGAAATTGCGGTCACGGTTGTTCACTGCCT
>NZ_JBTEYL010000044.1:0-8228 GCF_054330215.1 Pseudomonas sp. Ma2-10
GTGAGTGTGGTGGGTGGTTTCATGTGTGCTCCTTTTTTGGAGAGCACAGCGTGGCGAGTGGAGGTAGGGAATTACAGGTGGCTGGGCTGGAGGCTTACCAACCAACTGCGCCAGGTTGCTGAAGTCGAAATCTGCGTCTTGCGCCGGCTCAGTGTGTGACGCCAAGGCAGTGGTAGCAATTGACGGAACCAAGGCCAGGCGCTCACTCAACGTTTTCAGGCTTGTGGGCTTGAACAGACAGTCGTCCATGCCGGCATTCCGGCAGTTATCCTTTTCATCAGGCTGGGCATTGGCCGTAAAGCCTATGATCAGGCAGCGTCGCAAATCACGCGCCTGCTCCTCAGTACGTATTGCCCGAGTAAACGCATAGCCATTCATAATCGGCATATTGCAGTCGGTTATGACGACGTCAAAGGCCTGAGTTCTCCAGGCGCGCAACCCATGAGCCCCGTCGTCAGCTTCAACGACCTTGTGACCCAAGTAGGTCAATTGTTTGGATAGCAACAGCCGATTGGGAGGGTAATCATCGACCACCAGAATGCTGAGCACACGTTGTTCAACTTCCGCTTCAACAACCGAGGCCGTTACCTTGGCAAGCGGCTCAAGCCTCGGCAGCTCAAGCAGCATTTCGATTTGAGTGCCCTTGCCCAACTCACTGCTCAGACACAGTGTGCCGCCCATCATTTCACACAGTGTTCGGCTGATCGCTAAGCCCAGGCCGGAACCGGCCCGTGCGGATTGGTTGTTATTGCTGGCTTGGGCGAAGGGACTGAACAGCCGTTGCTGATCTTCGTTCGAAATGCCGATACCTGTGTCTTCCACCCGCAAGCGAATAGACAAATAGTCCTCGACAGTCGATGGCAAGACTTCGAGTGTCAGGTTGATTTGACCCTCGCGGGTGAACTTGATTGCGTTACCCAACAGATTAGAAACCACCTGCTTGAAGCGCTGCGGATCAATCAATAAATCACAGTTGGCGCGAGCATCCAGTTCAAGCTTTAACAGTAGATTTTTCTGGCGAGCCAGTCCTTCGAAAATCCGCACCGAGGATTCAATCAGCGCCCTTAAATTAGCCCGTTCCGGGGCCAGCGAAAGCTTTCCTGATTCGATTCGCACAATGTCCAAAATGTCGCCAATCAGATCTTGCAAACCAAGTGCTGCGCCGGAAGCCACTTCGATAGCGAAACGATCAAGAACGCCCTGGTCAGCCTTTTTCAGCGCCAGTTCAAGCATGCCTATCACGGCATTCATTGGGGTGCGAATCTCATGACTCATGGTGGCTAAAAACGTGGTTTTTGCCTTGTTAGCGTCATCGGCTACATTCTTGGCTTCTTCTACCAGCCCAAGTAAACGCTGCCGTTCACTGATATCGATCCAACCTGCGATCATTCCGATCACTACACCGTCGATATCTCGATAGGGCAGCATCCAGTGATAGATGGTGATCGTCACACCACCGGGCAAGGTCAACGTGCGGTCTTCGATGCGAGGAACAGCGTCGGCCATGACCTGGAGATACTCGCTATGGTAACTGTGCGCATCTATGGCATCGGCAAAAATGCTTTCGGTGATGCGTTTCCCCACCGTCTCTTGGCCCTTAAGGCCAAACACCTCTAGATAAGCGGTATTGCACACCAACATGCGTGCTTCGCGATCTCGTACATAAATTGGATGGGGGGTGCCGTCAATCAGCACTCGCATAAATTCCAATTGATTGTTAAGGGCTTTTTCTGCTGTATTTCTGCGCCGGATAAGGGTTCTCAGGTACGCAATCCATATAACAGCCATCAGCAAAAGCACACCGGCAACACCGAAGCCTTGAAGAATAGCCGCGCGATTTCGCAACCAGTAGCTGTCTTCAATCACGACGTCGCTGTGCCAACGATTGGCCAATTCACCCATTTCTTCCGGCGAAATACTCAGCAGAGCTTTTTCCAGGATTGAATACAGTTCCAGCGCCCCACGTCCTGTGGCAAATGAAATACGAGCGGGCACCTCGCCTACCGTGCTGGTTACCTGCAACCGATCGCGGTACTGACGTGAAATCATGTAGCGGGCGCTGAGGAATGAATTGATTGCACCGTCTACTTTACCGCTGGCCACCAGCGCCATGGCTTGCGCCGCGTTATCGACGTCCACGATCTGTATCTGCGAAAAACGACGAGTGATAAATTCGTGCAGTACGTTGCCACTGATCAACGCTAGTTTTTTATTCGCCATTTCTTCGAGCATGCGAGCATTCCCCGCCCCCGCTCGAGTTACCAATACATAAGGCGCGGTCAGATAAGGGCGGGTGAAACGCATGTCTTGTTCGCGCTCGGCGCTGGGGGTGATGGCCGCAAGCATCTCTGCATTGCCTTGACGCAGCAGTGCAATCACCTGGGTCAGCGAGTTACTTCGCACAATGTCAAATTGTATCCCTGTGCGCAGGCTTACTTTCGCAAGCAAATCGGCGCTGACACCCCGAAACTCGCCCTGTTCGTCGACGAATGTCATCGGTAAGAAATTTTCAACCATCGCAACTTTCACTCGAGGATGTTCCGTCAGCCAGCGCTGCTCGCTCGAGGTGAATTGCAATAGGTGTTGACCCGGTATGCTGATCTCTGCAGCACCCCAGCGGCGCAGGATGGCCAAACGTTCATTCAGAGGAATTGCCGCAAGCGCCGCATTAACTATCTGCTGCAGAGGGTTGTGTTGGCGGAGCATGGCAAACGCAAAGTGACTGCCCTCCATACTGGCGAAACCAGCGAGTTGCACATTGCTCAGATAATTGCGGCTGATGAGATAATTGGCACTAATGGCATCACCGAGATAAACGTCGGCTTCGCCAAAAGCAACAGCGCCAATGGCGTTGAGCGTCGAAGAATGGAGTTGTAGATCGGCATCGGGGTAAAAATTTCGCACCTGTTGGGGGGGTAAATAGTGATAAAGCATGGCGATTTTTTTGCCTGCCAGGTTTTCCGGTAGTGGTAACCGAACATCACTGCGCGTCACCAACGTGGGTTGATCATCCGCGTATGCGACGGACATCCGGAATGCGGGATCGATGTCCTCGAAACAGTTCGCTGTCCCCAGTAAGTCTATCTCCCCGTTTTTCAACGCCTGGACAACCTCTGCTCGGGAATCGAAACGAATGATTTCGATATGAACGTGGAGCAGTTCGGATATCAGCTTGACGTAATCGGCGGTCATTCCTTCGTAGTTACGGCCGTTACTGGTGATGTCAAATGGCGGATAATCGGGGGCAGAGACCCCTAGGCGCAATGCCCCTTTTTCCCTTAACCAGCGCCAATCCGCCTCGTCTAGCGAAGCTTTGTAATGCTCAACTTTCGACCGACCTAGCAATTGCAAGGTGTCGGCTTGCGTTACGGCAGGTAAAGCGAAGCAAAACCAACAGAACACTGCCAACGATGCCAGACAATTTTTTAGGGACCGGGGCATCAGATTACGCCGTTGCGCTTGGCGAACTCCGCCATATGGATCAAGGAGGTGATATTAAGCTTCTCGATAAGCCGGGCTTTATAGGTGCTGATCGTTTTGTTGCTGAGCAACATGGCCTCACCGATCTGCTTATTGGTCAGACCATTGGCGAGCTGTTGAAGGATTGATAGTTCACGGTCAGAGAGGCTTTGTATCAGCTTCGACTCAGTTGCCTGAGCGTCTTCCCTGTGTACCGATTTGATCGCAAGGTCAGGGAAAAATGTATAGCCCGACTTGATAGCGTTGATGGCCTTAATCAGCTCACTCAAATCATCTGATTTAGAAACGTAACCGGAGGCGCCAGCCTTCATACAGCGCAATGAGTAGAACACCGCAGACAACGAGGTCAGTACCAAGACCTTGGCCGAAATTCGGTGTGAGGCCATTCGGCTTAACGCGTCGAGCCCGTCGACGCCTGGCATGGCGATGTCTAACAGGATGAGGTCGGGCAAGTGCTCTCTGGCTAACTGAACGGCGTCAGCACCGTTCCCTGCCTCGGCAACGATTTCATATTCTTCCTGCTTGAGAATCATCTTCACAGCAGAGCGAATGAACGGATGATCATCCACAATCATTGCTTTAAGCATTTTTACCTCGGAAACCTACTGGACAGCATGTGACATTGCGTTCGATCAGCAGGTTGTCACACCTGCGACTTCGCGTGGGGGATCATAAGCGGATGCGTCCTGAGCCGCTGATTAATTTGCTGCGGGGCTTGTTAAGCCAACTGATCAATTGATGCGATGTCATCGGATGTGCATGGTGGAATCCCTGTCCGAGTCGGCACCCCAGTTCCACGAGCGCATGGCACTCTTCAGCGTTGCTGACACCCTCGATCACCAACTCCATGTTCAATGACGACGCGAGTGCCAAGGTACTCGTAATGAGTACCCGACTCCGAGGTTGGTGGATGTTTTGAACAAACTCGCCGTCGAGCTTTATTTGCGTAAAAGGCAACTGGCAAAGTAATTTGAGCGAAGAGAACCCCACGCCAAAGTCATCAATCGATAAGCCGCAGCCCATCAATCGCAGACGAACCAAGCTTTCTTGAATGTTGTTACTAGCCTCCAACAAACCGCTTTCCGCCAACTCGAAAATTATGCCCGACCCTGGCAGATCATAACGCTTGAGTGAGCGATAGATGTGCTCGGTCAAACCATTGCTCTGCAATTGAGAAGCGGTCAGGTTGAACGATAACCCTAGCGAGTGATTACTCCGATGTAGCACGCCGAGCAAGCTCAAGCCCTGTTCGAAAAGCTGCTTAAACATCTCATCGATCAAGTCGTAGGCCACCACCGCAGCGAGAAAATCTTTTGGTAATAGCAAGCCTTTGACAGGGTGTTGCCACCGAACCAATACTTCAGCACCTGCGTTTTCTCCACTGCTAAGTACGAACTTAGGCTGGTAGTAGGCTCGAAATTCGCCAAGGCCGAGTCCACGACGAATTTCTTCTTCGCTGGGTAAAACACAACCGAGCTCGTTGGAGGGTGATAGGACCAGGTCTTTTCGACTGTAACGCTGCAGTACTTTATCCAAGGCTTGAATTTGCATCGGGGGGCTCAGCACACCCAACAATTTCAAACCAGAAAAATGCGCCATTTGATCCAGTGCTCGATGGAGTGGCGGCTGCAATTTGCTAAATATGACTACTGCACGAACCAGGCCCAGCTGACTTGCACAATTCAGAAACTCAAGCCACGGCAAGTTTTGGTAACCAAGGTCGCACAGAACAATATCGACGACGCCCTCTTTGTTCAACAAAGCCATTGCCTGCTCGCCTGAACCAGCCTGCAGGATATCGGACACTCCCAGCTCTCTCAGTGCAGCGATGACCACACCACGTTGAGACGAGTGATTTTCTAGAACGAGAACGCGGGGAGAAGTCATCAATTATCTGCCAATACTCATAGACCTTGGTGTTGAACTGTACTGCTCGCAAGCTACATTCTAACCAAGGATTTTCCGAAAATCGCGTAAGTAATTTCCCAAGGATGGTCTGAAGTCCCACCGATTTTTGATGCCGCGCGGCAACTGATCGACCTGCGTCGCATCGACCACCTTGCCTTGGCGCAATATCAGGCCGCAGTCACCCAGGTAGCCGTTGATGACCTGCAAAATCCGCGATGATTCTTCCATCAAAGGACACACCCGACGGCCACCCTCGCCCTTCGGATGGCACGCGTCTTTACCAGCTCACTCGCACACCGATATTCGCCCCCAGCCCGCGCAATTGATTGCTATCGATGTTGCTGCTGTAGTCAGCGCTGGCATAGACACTGATGGCCGAATCAAGGCTGAGGATGACACCGACGCCGACGTCTGCCGATGTGGCTTTTTGCGTGGTCTTCACTTGATCGACATTGTCGAAGGTCACCGTATCGTCGCCCGCGACTGTATGCCATAAATTCGCGCGCAAATAAGGTTCCAACGGTCTGCCGCTGACTTGGTATCGCCCCTTGAGACGAGCACCCAGTCGACCTGTCCATGCTCCGTCGGAGTCGAATGACACGCGTGAGATACCATCGTCCTGGCTGTCGAGAGAAATCTTTTGATGGATCAACTGCACCTGAGGTTCGACTACCCAATTGCCCCCCATATCGATTGGGTAACCGGCCTCTGCCGAAAGCGTCAGGGCGTGGCCTCGGTTATCGAGTTTGAGACCACGTTTTGAACGGTTATCACCGTCGATTCGGGTGCCCATTACCACCGTGTCGACATACCAGCCGATAGGGTCGGTTAGCGTCCAGTACAAGCCATAACTGTCCCCTTCAAGTTCAATCTTTCCGGCGCTGCGCCCCTGAAAACCTTCGTTAAAGCCATCAACATCACCTTGCAATCGAGTATGGCCGACGAAGAAACCAGTACGCTGAGTTAATCCCCCTGCGGTCTGCGAGCTATATAGATCATTACCGACCTGAAAGCCGCTGAGTGATCCATCGAAACGAGGCGTGACGGTACCGGCCCAGGTCTGATTGATGTTCTTGCCATAAACGCGACCCCAGCCAGCTCCCAGCGCGCCATTCTCTTTGAGTAGTCGCTGGTCACCCTGACGATCATGGAAGGTGCCCAGCGCCGTCATCGTTAGCATCGCAGCGGCAGGTGGCAAAACCGACCAAGTGGGAACTTCGGGACGATACAAGGGGATAGGCTCCGCGCCTGGCACGGCGGCGGGCAGGCTTGGGAGTTGCGCGCTACCGGCAGGAGCAACGGCGGCAAACGGTGTTGCTACCACAGGAACGGTGATGGGGGGCAACGTCGGATCAGGGTTAGGAATCGTTGTCAACGCCGGTGCGACAACAGCCGAACGCAAGTACCAACTATTTTCTGTACCCGCCGTGACGCCTCCCTTAAACAGTCGATAATCGAATGCGCCAGCCGAAACGGGGCCTTTGAGTGAGAAAGCGCCGTTCTCACTCACCGCACTACCTTGGGCTTGCACAAGCGCAATACCGTTCTGCCGCGTCAGGCCACCAACCCCGCCAATATTGCTGACAGTAATCAAGGTATTGCCAGTCAACGTGCCATTCTCGACCACCAGTTTGTCGCTCGCGGAACTGTCGTTACCGAGCACGCTTTGCAGGAAGAGTTGGCCGTTACTGCCTGAATAATTACCTTGCACGGTTAATGTGTCGTTGGTGCGTGTGTTGCCAGTGGTCATATCGATCAACCCGGCGTTGTTCAGATTGACACGCTGTCCCACAGCAAAGGGGCTAATGCCCCCTTGGACAGGTGCTAACACGCTACTGCCAGCAATGTTGAAAACCCCGGTGCCGGTGTCGCTGTCACCCAGTACAAATTTTTCGGTCAAGTCGAAACGTGAGCCATTGCTTAAATTGATGGTTTCCCAATTTGTATAGCGAGAAGCGCCCGCCGAGGTGGTGTGATCGAAGGTCAAAAGGTCGTTGCCTGTGCCTCCGTCTATCAATGGGGCGATGCTGAGCGTTGCTTCAGAGAGGTCTCTCAGTAGGGCGCTATCGTCACCTGCGGCCATCAAGATTTCTGAGCGAATAACGCCGCCACCGTCCCACACCAGTCGGTCGTTGCCGAAGCTGGCCAGGATCTGTCCGACGATTTCGCCACCGGTTACGGTGATGCTGTCATCGCCGCCGCTTACGCTGATATTGCCGCCAATCTTGCCGCCGGAAACAATAATGGTGTCCGAGCCGAAACCGGCGACCAGGTTGCCGAAAATTTCACCCCCTGACATGTCGAACGTATTGTTGTCGAGTTTCATGTTGACCCGGCCGATGGTGCCGCCCGTCATCTTCGCGTAGTCACCGTCTTCGTATGCACCGACGATGGTTCCGCCTGTCATCAGAAACGTATCCAGAGCATCGCCCTGGAACAGCGCACCAATGCTGCCGCCGGTCATGACAAAATCATCGATTCCGTCGCCTTGACGTACCGTTCCAGTGACCACACCGCTGTTTATCACAAAACTGTCGCGACCATCTCCCTGCTCAAGATCCCCGGTAATCGTGCCGGAGTTCATCAAAACGCGATCATCACCATCACCAAAAAGAATGTTGCCTATGATTTCCCCGGTGCCGTTTGACGGGAACGTCAGGCTATTGCTGCCAGACAGATCGCTAAACCCTGGACTGGTGCCGCTGCTACAGATGAATGAATCATCCCCCAAACCCGGTGTAATCGTAAGCGCTCCATGAAGCCCACATTCCAAGTCGAAATCTGATGCTCGAAGCTGTGCTCCCGAACTCTTTCTGGAGCCAGCACCTCATGATGCGACC
>NZ_JBTEYL010000045.1:0-7643 GCF_054330215.1 Pseudomonas sp. Ma2-10
CGTCGGGTCGCATCATGGTGCTGGCTCCTGAAGGAAATCGGGAGCAAAGCATCAAGCTTCAGCTATTCGCTTGGAATGTGGGGTTCATGGAGCGGATACCGTGGAGCGTATGCGGTTATGAGGGCGATGCAGATCGCGTTGCCCTCGGATTACCTATCACTTCAAATAACCACAGAAACTCTGGCAGAGCGTCTATTGGCGCTTGCCAAGAACATCAAGCCCGAGCAGGTCGCCAAAAAGCATACGTGGTCCCAAAATCCCCAAGCCCAAGGAATGGCTGAAGGGAAAGGCTGCGGATGCTCATGTGTTGACTGATCGGGTGCTCAAGGCCCATTAAGGGACACACCTTGAAAGGGCTGGTTGTAACAAGCACTAATGAAGAAAATGTTAGCCTTATGAAGGATTTTCCAATCACCTAAATAGAAGCTAAATGATTGGATTTCATCAAATTTAGTACGGCGATGTTTGTATAAAACCGCCATAGAAAAATATCAAACCCACCAACATTGAAGTGATCGAAATAACTGCGGAAATTTTTCCCGCACGAATGCTAAAAGAGTCGCTAGATGAACTTCTGAATCTCAAAATAGGAACTTCAACTAATATCCGTGTCAGGTAGGCAAGTGCTATAGAGACGGTAACTCCCGCTGTCACAGTAATGGAGATCGGCGCTGGAAAATTTTTAAGTAAATTATATACTGGGTAATGCCAAAGATAAGCCCCATAAGATATGACTCCGAGGAATACCAGTGGTTTGGATTCGAGAAATTTATGCACCAATCCAAGTTTTGATCTGTCTCTGATTGAGTCAATGAGTACAAATGTTAAAATCCAGATGGTGGTTGCGCCGATGGGCGACCACGGTACAAAAAATACAAGTATGAAATAGGCGATAAGCGCTGCACCCGCAATTTTCGAGTCAATACCAAGTGGTCTCACGAAAGCTAAACAGGCACCTATCAGTATCGCCTGACAATGTGTATCGAAGCCAGTATCTAAGCGCACATTGCTCGCGCCATTCAAAATCATAGCTATTAAATAAAAAAACGAAAGAGCAGTAACTGTAAATACTACAGTTTTAGTCTTCTTTTTAGAGGCGAGCCATAATATTACAGGCCATATCAAATAAAATTGCTCCTCCACCGATAATGACCATGTATGCGCCATATATGTTGGCCAGCCTAGAACTGGAAAAGCCATTGTCCAGTTTGTGACGTAGGTAAGGGCTCCAATGGCATTTACCAGGGCACCTGAAGTAGTCAGATAATGAGATGGTATTAAGAATAGTGACAAACAAACAAGTAGCAGCGCGGGTAGCAATCTTGCAACGCGATGCCAGTAAAAAATTGCAAGGGGGCGGCCTTCCTCGATGGACCGCATCAGGACGCAGGTGATTAAATATCCGCTCAAAACAAAGAAAACGTCGACGCCATATCCGCCACCGACCGAAAAACCCGGAACGCCAAAATGTCCAAAAATTACCGAAAGCACTGCAATGCCGCGAAGACCGTCCAATCCTCTCAGATAATCTAAACTGGTGGTTTCTCGCTTTGAGTTAATTACGCTACCAGCTGTATATAGTTTTTTTGCGTTTGGAATAGTTGACGTTTTTTCGAACTGCGGTGGCCCACTAATGTTTTTCTCGCCCGGCATCATTTTTTCTTTCCATTAATCTAGTTATAAACCCAATCTAAAACTTGGTTCTTCCAGGTACGAATAAATTTCAGTTTCTCCATTTAAGGAGCGCGTCCTAACGTAGGGCATTCGAGGTGCTGTGAGTGCAGGTCTTTCTTATTCGACAGCGTTTTTCTGTCTTTCAAGCCCGGGTATGATGTACATGGGATGTCGGGCACCCGTCTCAATAAGGATAAGCATAACAATGTCTGGTCTGTATTGTTCTATTAAATCAGTCCTAAAAAAGCCATCTTGGACATGCGACATGATAACAGTTGTAAAGTGTTCTTTTAACAGTGGGAGCAACTCGGTGCTGAATGAGTCACGTAACAGTAGTAATGTTTTTCCTGACTTCGAGTCTGTATGCAAAATTTGAGGTGCTGTCCAGTCCTGTCGGTCTGACAAAAATATAGTTTTCGACGGGTCATGATGCGGGTAAGTCGCGAACGAGATTCTATCATGGGCCACAAAGTCCGCAATTCCTAACATAAGAGAAAGATCTCTTGGAATATGCTCCGGGGAGAGTTCAGTAGGTACAAAATGCGATAACGGAAGAGGTTTAAGATCTGGGAAATCTTGAGATACGCGGGACATCAGTACGTTGTACGCAATATACGCTCCAAGACCTGTCCAGTGTGTATCATATTCGTCGTATAATTTTTGTCTGTTTTTTTGCTCAATAATTTGCGAGCGAGGGTCGATCAATTGTGTGAAGCCCGCATCATGGGTAGAACTGATGATGTCATCTATTTCTGTAGTGATGCGATTCTTTGGCATCCAAAGTGGTCGATTTTCTTGATATATATCTTCCTTAACGGGGGGCAGCATCATATAAAATTTTATATTTTTGCTGTCTAGATAATTTACTCTCTGCCGAAAACCCGAAACCCAAGTTTGAACGCTTGTAGAGTCAAGTTTTAACTTTCCAGAAATTACTCCCAAGTGATTGCCATCATCATAAAATAGCCATCCGTTCTGACCCACTAATATGCGACTAGATCCAGAGTAACCAAGTTTGTATCTAATAAAGTTGAGCGTGGATATTAAGTATTTCCGAACCGGCAAATTATCTTGCGTAAATGCGTCAAGTTGCTTTGGGAGTTGTTCTAGCTCAATAATAGATTTTGGAATGTGTGGAGGTTCTGCAAGAATTCTATTTTCTATGACAGTGGGCTCTTGAACGCCAAATAACGGAAATAACTGAACGCCTACAATAATTGCAGAAGCTGATAGTATCAGCGGCAACCATGTTTTTTTTCGCCCTAAATATGTTCTTTCAGAGGTTGGACTGCTGTCGATATTATTCATGTCGATCAAAACCGGAAATATAGGAATGGATTTAAAGTGCTACTTGCCAAAAATAAAAGGCTGGCAACAAACCCAATTATAAGCACCGGGCTAGGCAATACATGGACGTTGGCGGAGTCTCTACCGTGCATGCCAGGTTCCGGTGTGCCATGAACTTTTCTTACTGTCAACTTTTCTAAAAGCGTTGGAATGACAGGGAACGACAATACGGATCCGATAATTAATGCTGCTATCGTCTCAGGAGACACCCAAATTGAAAAGCTATTCCAATCAAAAGGAACAGTGCCAACGCCTACCAAGGCCTTTGTGATAGTTGAAGCGGCGCTGAAGTTGTCTGCGCGAAAAAAAATCCAACCGATCATTACGATGAAAAGCGTGTAGGCCCGGGCGATGATAGCGGGGGAAATCTCTAGCCAGCGTTTTAAGATTAAACGCTCCATGACCACGAAAAAACCATGGAACATTCCCCAGAAAACAAATGTCCATGCTGCCCCATGCCACAGACCCGTTACAAAAAATACAATAAGAAGGTTGCGTATAGTTGAAAATTGTCCTCCCTGGCTACCACCTAGGGGTATGTAGATGTAGTCCCGAAACCAAAATGAAAGGGACATGTGCCATCTTCGCCAGAATTCAGTTATTGACTTCGAAGAATAGGGATAGTCGAAATTTTTCGGGAATGTAAATCCCAACATAAAGGCAAGGCCGATTGCCATATTTGAATATCCGCAGAAATCAAAATAAATCTGTAGTGTATAAGCGAGCGTGCCTATCCACGCGATACCCGATGAGATAGTGGTTAAATCAAGGTTAAACAAATGATCAGCAGCTGGGGCAACGGAGTTTGCTATAAGTACCTTTTGGCAAAGCCCGATGATAAAGAATTGTATTCCTAAACCTAACTTTGTGATGCTTACTGATCTAACGCTTAACTCTTTTTGAATGTCGGTGTACCTAACGATCGGTCCGGCCACTAGGTGAGGAAACATCATTACATACGTGGAAAGTCGAGTTAACATTGTTTCAGGGATGATGGTCTTTCTATGTACTTCAATTAAATATGAAATCAGTTGAAATATAAAAAAAGAGATGCCTAGTGGCAGGTGGATGTTGAGTTGCGGGGCCGAAAAGTTTCCGATTTTGGCGGCGATGTCTAAGATAAATTGGCTGTATTTGAATACAGCTAATGCAGCAACGTTTATGCATATCCCTACGGTGAGGCACACCTTTCTATTTTGCCCATTGGCCGTTCCAATGCGAACGCCAACAATAAAATTTACAACTAGTAACGAGGCGAGTAAAAGCAAATAGATGCCTTCTCCCCATACATAAAAAATAGCGCTTCCAGTTAATAGTACGGAGTTTCTAATGCCTGTCAAATAATACAGTATTAGAAAAATCGGTAAAAAATAAAAAATGAAGACAATTGAGCTAAATAACATGCTGGAGTCCGCGTGAGCTACTGGTTTTAATTATTCTTGAGGTGTACTTCTGTTATTAGGTTTTCATGAGTTGGCTCTAAGGGTTTTCCTGGAAAAAAATTAATGCCCATAATGAGCAGAGGCTCAATGACTTTACCCCTGCTCTTCGAATTTCTTTAACTAACGGTTGCTGGTTTTGTCCAGGTTGCGCTCAAAGCTACTATGAGCATAAGGCACATAATTAAAGGGATTGTGGCAAAGAGGTATCTAAAATCAGAGGCGATTGTTGTCGGTACAAAAGACGCGTACATTAAAGCGCTTGAAGCTGTAATCGAAAGTCCAATTAGTTTGAGCGGCTTTGGAATTGTCGACGTCATTCCGATAGTTGCTACTCCGATGAGCGCCAGCAACCAAGAAATATGTTTGTAAAGTGGCCACTCATAAAATGAGCTCGCAATATCATACAAAAGTTGGCTTCTTTTGTTGGTGCCCGAAGCCATTCCGACGCTAGCGAGATAGGTTGGATTTCCTTCGACGCCCACATGGATAGGTAGCGTCCCCGCGACCCCGTGAAGACCTAAAAGTGCTGCATAAGAATTTGCTCTATGCCCCAAGTATGCCGCTGGGTTCTGCTTAATCATTTGAAACCACGCGTGTTTTAGTTCGTTGTGAGGCAAATCCAACCAATCTATTGCTGTTTTACTTCGCTCTAAATAGTCGATTCTGCTGGAATCGTACACTGAACGTACAGCTGTTAATTGCTCTGCGCTGATAGGGTATGCGAAATATGTATTAGGCATATCTGCATTACTCACGATTCCAGCTAGGTCAAATTTCATAATGCTGTTGTAGCCGACGGATTCAAATTTTCCATCTAAACTATTGATAGTTGCCTTTGTTTCGCTTTGAATAAAAATAACTGATCCAATGAAAAGCGATATAATTATTAGTGCTGACAGTATTTTTTTTGTAGGTTTCAGCGACCACGCTGATGCGATAGGGACTAGTAATAATACAGGTGCCATAAATACACCTTGCTGACGAGTTAGATAGCCGCACGCCAATAGAAAGATAGAAAATAAGATAAATGTGATGCGACGAAATGTTGTTCCAGAGCATGCAGCCACACCTAGCGCACATCCCGAAGTCAATAGCGACGCAAATAGCACGTCCTTCCAAACTATTCCGGTGTATATGAAAATAATAGGATTGGCGATAATAAGACAAGCAATAGCTACCCTCCATACGGGGATTTTAGATATACCCTGATCCGCTTTTACTTGAATTGTTGTAATTGCGATCAGTGCGAGTCCTCCGTATAGAAAAATCGCATTGAGAAGTACAATGATTGACGTGGCTATTTCCCCTCCACCGAGCCAGCGCAGTAGTGCTGACATAAAAGGCGGATTGAAGCTTGTCGCTTGACCGGTACTCGCCTCATACAGTTGGATACTAGTATCCATTGAAATTTGACCGGGAACATGCAGTGCAATCGCGGAGCAAGCGATTAAAAATGCTAAAGTCGTAATTAACCAAATTGCAAGATTTGCATCGGTATAGTACAGCGATCGCCAAAAAAATACTTCTTTTTCGGCTGAAATTTGTGAGGCTGTTTCCATAGTCGACATCTTATCCAATCCTGTCTTAAAGTGCGCCCAGTGACGCGAATAAACTACTAATCAAGCCTTTAACGCGACGGTGATTCCCGCGACAATAAGTGCGACTCCAACAAAATACTGAACTTGGAATCTTTCCCCTAGGAAGAAGTGGCTTCCTATAGGGACTAGCACAAATGCGAGAGCCATTAATGGATAGGCTTTTCCGAGTTCGATTTTCTGTAATACCCATATCCATGCAATAGTTGTAATTCCATATAATGCAAGCGCCCAAAATATAATAAACATGGTGCTTGGATCAAAAAAGCTGCCACTTTTATGAAGTGAAGCGGCACTCAATTTAAAGAGTATTTGTCCAGTAGCAATGCCCAACACGCACAGTAACGCTATTATGTATATCATGGTTTATTGCGTTCCGATTTATTAAGATCGTTTGGGTTGTTCTTTCGTTGCAAGTGAAACGGTCTTCTAGGGGCAGACGCAATATCGTATCCTAGAAAAGCAAGAATAAATTGAATTCCAATGATTATTGGTAGTGCGGAAAGCATTACGGTGCCGGCCGGTGTAGGAACGTCTGGTCGAATTGATTCGATCCAATGCGTAAGACCAAAAACCGAACCGCCCAGTAGTAATAGAACGCCTACAGGTAATTCGATTGAAGCTAACGACATATTTCTTAAGTAGTAGTTGTAAAAGATGCGCTTGCCAAGATTGCGAGTATGTTTTATAAGAAACTCTCCAATTATCTTGGATATTTTCAAGTTGCTGACTTCATCTCCATACTTAGCATCCATCGGTACATCTACTACAACGGCGCGCAGTGTATTCAAGCGGAACAACATATCCGTTTCAAAAAAATATCGATTGCTGATCTTCGAGAGCGGTAGGTGACGGGCTACATCTCTGTGTATAGCAGTGTACCCATTTGTGGGATCGAAAAGGTCCCAATATCCCGATGATAGCTTCGTCATAAACGAAAGCACTGCGTTACCAAAAAGACGCATTTTAGGCATCGCTTGAATTTCTTCCAAGTCGAAAAAGCGATTGCCTTTAGTGTAATCCGCTTCGCCTTCGATAATTGGAGAAATGAAATCATATATAAGGGATGGATCCATCTGCCCATCACCATCAATTTTGACCATTATATCCATGCCATCTGCGATGCCAGCACGATATCCAGTCATAACGGCGCCGCCGACACCAAGATTTTTTGGATTTCTTAATATTTTGACTCTTGGATCATTGCAATTTTGCTCAACGAAATCGCCTGATCCATCAGGGCAGCAATCGTCTATTACATATATTTTGCACACCTCTAAGCCAATCTTTTCTATTACACCAAGTATATGTTCGCGAACTTTATAGCTTGGAATCAGCACCGCAATTTGCATTTCTGTAGTAGTCACGTTTCGTCCGATCATCATGATTTTGGTCGATATGTAGAGTTTTAGCGTTCTAAAATGGTGCGAATTGTACATCATTTATCCGTTTTTCCACATGATGCGGGCGAGCAGATTGTTCATTTGGTAATCCCCCCTGAAAAAAGTACTCGTCGGAAGTAGAATTTTCTCCTAATCGGATCAAGGAAATTTTAAGTGAAGACATCGCGTTTTTCGGATAGCCA
>NZ_JBTEYL010000046.1:0-6508 GCF_054330215.1 Pseudomonas sp. Ma2-10
CACATCAGCCGAACAGATCGTCAGCGGCGAGCGCGGTCAGCATCGCGATCAGACCATTACCCAATATGGCTCAGACGTGGATGTGGGGCAGGACCTGAAAGTGACCGCCGGCCGTGACCTGACGGTCATTGGCAGCCAGATTGACGCCAAGCGCGATGTGACTATGAGCGCTGTCGGCGACTTGACCCTGGCCTCGGCGGCGGATGAACAGCACTCGTATAGCAAGAGTAAGAAGGTTACGAGCCAGGAGGATCATGTCAGTCAGGTGTCTAGCTCGGTCAATGCGGGGGGCAGTATTGCGCTCAGTGCGGGCAAGGATCTGGACCTGATTGCCAGTCGGGTGAGTGCAAAGGATGAAGCTTATCTGTACGCCGGCAATGACGTGAATATGGAGACAGCGGATAACGTCGACTACTCCTACTACTCGAAAACCAAGAAAGGCACGTGGGGTAAGAAAAAGTCGACGATGACCGAAACCGACAGCGTCATGTCTGTCAGTTCGAGTGTCGAGTCCGGGAAAAAATTGGTCATCTCCGCCGGGCAAGATTTCAACGCCACCGGCGCCAAGCTGAACAGCGATGGGACATTGCTCGCTACCGCTGGCCGCGACATCAATCTCGATGCCGCCGAAGACTATGCAAGTCAGGCCAACGCCTCATCTAAAAAGGGCTGGTCCTCCAGCAAGTCCAGCAGCTCGGAAGTCACGCAGACCCATTTGAACAGCACCGAATTGGTCGCCAAAAACATCGAGCTGAAAGCCGACAACGACATCTCGCTGACGGCCGCTGCACTGCGTGCTGAAGAAGCAGTGAAACTCACCGCCGGCAACGATGTATTGATTGGTGCTGGCGAGGAAACTCAAACATCCTCTCAGTCGAAAAGCTCCAGCAGGACCAGTGCAACGTTCACGGGCTTGCTGTCTTCCACGCAAAAATCACAACAAGGGCAAACGACCTCAACCCAAAGCATCGGCAGTGATATCAGCGGCGGCAGCATTCAGATCAAGAGTGGCCGCGACACGACCGTTGAGGGCAGTACGCTGGTAGCAGACAAGAACATCGGCATCGATGCCGGTCGCAATCTGGAGATCACTAGCGCTGAAAATACCGAGACTTCGAGCTCCAAATCCGGCAGTAAAAAAGTCGGTGAAATAGGCTCCTGGTGGCAGGGGGCGACAGGGATCGTCAAGCAGAAAGAAGCCGATCAATACACCTCTACTCGCCAGTCGGGCAGCCAGATCGCGTCGCTGGGCGGCGATATCAGCCTCACGGCAGGCGACCATTACACCCAAACAGCCAGTCAGTTGGTCGCGCCTCAAGGTGATATCGGCATTACCGCCAAACATGTCGATATCGAGGCTGGTTTCGACACCTTGGAATCCACCAAAACGGCCAGTACCAGCCGTACAGCCATCGGCGGAACGGTGAGCATTCCGCTGCTTGACGCGTTGCGTGGCATTCAGCAGATGGGTGAAGCGGCGCAGAAAACCAGTGATGGCCGGATGGTCGCGTTGGCTGCCGTGAATGCGGCCATGAGCGCTAATCAGGCTTTGGAGGCCGGTCAGGCATTAATGAAAAACCCGACAACTGGCGTCAAGATTAGCGCCAGTCTCAGTGACACCCGCAGTCATAGTGAAAGCAGCCAAAGCGGTCGCAATGTAGTGGGCAGCGATGTCGTGGCGGGCGGAAATGTCAAGATCGTTGCCACCGGTGACGGAACTGGCAGCGATATCAATGTGGTAGGAAGCCGGATTGAGGGCGGCGGCGATGTCAGCCTTAAAGCCGACGGAGAGATCAACCTGCTGTCGGCGCAAAACACGGCGCATCAGCAAAGCACTAACAGCAACAGCGGCTGGAGTGCCGGGATTGGGTTCGGCTTCGGTGGGACGCAGAACGGCTTCTCGCTGGACCTGGCGGCGAATGCCGGACGCGGCAGTGCTGACGGCGACGACGTCACCCAGACCAACACGTATATCAAGGGTGGCAAGAGCGTCAATCTGGAGAGTGGTGGGGACACCAACATCAAAGGCGGGGTCGTATCCGCTGACCAGGTCAAGGTCAAAGTGGGCGGTGATCTAAACATTGAGAGCCGGCAGGACACCAGCACCTACACCTCCAAACAAGAGAGCGCGAACGTCGGCGTCAGTATCTGTATTCCCCCATTCTGTTATGGCACCAGCAGTGTCAGTGGCGGCATTGCAGCGCAACACATGCAAAGCGAATACGCCAGCGTTAGCGAGCAGTCGGGGATCAAGGCCGGTAATGGCGGCTTCCAGGTCGAGGTCACCGGCAATACCGACCTCAAGGGAGCGGTTATTGCCAGTACCGACAAAGCGGTAGCCGACGGCAAAAACACCCTGAGCACCGGGACACTGACCAGCTCCGACATCAAGAACAAGGCTGAGTACGATGCCACCAGCATCAACCTGAGCGGTGGTTACGGCGGTGACATTGGCCGTGATGGAAATGGCAATGCCAGCGCCACGGCCAACCCAAATGGACCGAAAGTACCTAGTAAGGGTGGGTTTAGCGTTTCTACACCGGTGGTGCTGTACGCCGGTGACAGCTCCAGCAGCACCACCCACAGCGGGATCAGCGGCGCAGCGGTCACCATCACCAATACCGTCAAGCAGCAGGAGTTGACCGGTCAGACAGCAGAACAGGCAATTGCCGCAATCAATACCGATGTCTCCAGCGATCGCGATGGCAGTAACAAACTCAAACCGATTTTCGACGCACAAGAAATCGGCGTGGATTTCGAGATTGTTGGCAAGTTTGTGCAGAACGTTTCTCAGTACATTGAGAGTCGTGCGCGGGAAATCGATCAGAAGAAGGACCAGGCCGAGAAGGAAAAAGCGGCATCGAATGATAGGAGCTTGTCTGAAGACGATCGGATAAAGCACCACGAAAATTACCTGGTGCTCAATCAGCAGGTCAAGGAGATCGGCGATAACTGGGGAGCAGGGGGCACTTACCGGCAAATCGCAACAGCGCTGGTCGCAGGTATCAGTGGCAATGTAGCCGGCAGCGGCGCCCAGTTCGCGCAAAACATGGTGGTCAACTACGTCCAGCAGCAAGGCTCGGCGTACATCGGCGAACTGGTGAAAAAGGGCCTGAAGGAAGGTAGCCCTGAGCACGCGGCGCTGCATGCGATTCTCGGGTGTGCCGGTGCAGCCGCCAGTAACCAGAGCTGCTCGGCTGGTGCCTTGGGTGGCTCTGCCGCCAGTGTGCTGGCGGGGCTGTTCGCGGACTCTGATCCAAATGAAACCGCTGTCGAACGTGAAGCCAAGCGCAACATCATCACCAGCATGGTGACCGGTATTGCGGCCATGAGTAACCCGAACGGTTCGGCGACCGCCAACAATGCGGCCACGGCGAATGTTGATAACAACTGGTTGGCGACGCAGCAGTATGTTCAGGCGAAGAAAGAGATTGATGCTGAACCCAATTTCCTCAAAAAAATGGAAATTGCTGGAAAGTGGCAAATCACTTCTTTGCGGCAGGATTTGTTGACCGGTTCGGGGATTCTCAAAGGTTTCACTGACGGCATGGCTGGCGCGGGATTAGGCACTTTGGATAGCGCCGTTTCCTTCATGACTGACCCGGTGCAGAGCCTGAAGGCCGCAAAGGAGTTCGTATACTCCGACGAAGCTAAAGCGTTGTTGGGGGAGGCAGTCGCCGCTGCGCTCAAGTCGCAAATTGATCAAATTGGTAAGGCGGTCGTCGAAGGCGGCGATGCCAATGCAGAAAACCTCGGTAACCAGTTGGGGCAGGTGGTGGCGATTGTTGCCCAGCTCATGATGGGAGGGGGGACTAGTTCTGCCAACAGTGCGCTGAAACTTTCGGAAATGGGCATCGACGTCTCGGTCGGGACCGTGAAAAAAATGGGCGCGTCGGTTGATATCAATGCCGTCAAAACTCAGATTACCAAGTTGGACGGCGTCATGCGGGATACCGATGTGCCGGTGCTTGATCCGACGAAGCCGGTAACACCGCCAAAAACTGATGTAACGCCGCCTAAGGTTGAGGTGACACCGCCGAAAGATGTTGATCCTGTAACACCAAAATCGCCTACTGGACCTGAAAAACCAATTGAAGTCGATGACGGTATTCCGGCAACGTCAGCAATTGCACGAGAAGAGCTTCGGCTTAAACTTGCAATTGAAGCGGGAATTCCGCGATCCTTGGATCAGGTTTGGGGGGCGTCACTAGACGATCTTGTTCAGATGTATAGGATGGATGGTGCGAAAACCACGCCTAAACCTCCGAGTCCTGATAGCTCAGGAAATGCTCAAGTATTTACAGTGGAAGGGCATCCTCTAATCAAAGAAGTGCAATTTAGCCCCGAAAGCTCTCTATCTACTCATGGCGGTCAGTATTATAAATTTACCTTTACGGATGGTACTAAAGTGAAAGTTATTGATCCTGAGAACTATAAGGTTAAATACAAAGCCAACTCAGCAGGTGTGTTTGAGGCGGATCTTGAAAAAAATACAGTTTTCTATAATTCGGTTGGTCAAGGTCTGGTTTATAAAAATGACATATGGGTACTGAAATGAGCCGCTTTAGCTGGAGCGCACCTATAGTTCCGGGTGTGACACTGGCTGGGATTGAGTTGGGCACAGCACTCGAAGAGTTTAAAGTTTCGCTTGATGCGTTTTGTGTTGACTCTACAAAAGGGCTATATAAATTTCTTGGTGCGCCATTGTTTTTACTTGAAATTGTAGAGAAGCCAGGGCGGGTGTATTTTGGGTTCAGCGTTGCAGATTTAGCTCTTACGGGTTGGTATTTACAGTTTCCAGATTCAAAAAGGGTTTTGTCCGAAACAAGAGCGTTGGTGGTTGCTTTTTCGGATGGGAAGGTGTCCAACATTTCAGTATGGATGTTTGACTACTTCGACTCGTTAGGTGATAAAAAGCTTACCTACTCATATCAAGGGTGTTTGGCAGAAGGGATTAAGCTAGGTTCGCGAATGGATTGCGCGGATTTTTACTACGAACTAGATTTTGATGAAGGAGATGAGTGGTTTTATACCAGGTCCGGCGGAATAATTTTCGGTGGTGGAGGGGTAGGGGACTTGGAAGAGTCTAAGGATCAAGTTGTACTTATGATTATGGTTGTTTAGGTGGAAAGGGATAAACGAGGAAACGGGGACACCCATTAGCCGGCCCTACGTCAAGATCCAAAGCCTACCAGCCCTGCTTTTTATTGGCAGGGTGTTCCCTCGCTAAACCTGATCGGTTGAACCGGTCGACCCCGTTTCCTCGTTGCTGGCTGCGACCGGATCGCGCCAGTCACCCATATGGATCAAGCGGTGATGATGCTTGTAGTACCGCCCTGGCGGTAACCCGCCCCAGTAAAACAGCGAGCGCTCGGTTTGCAGATGCCGATTACCCAGCAACCGATTTACTCGTTTAATGGCGTGTTTGGGGTAGGTCTTGCCTGACATGAATCGGCCAAGTCCCGTCAGAGTGAGGCTTCTTTGGAGTAATGCGCTGACACAACACATCAATGTTTTCAGACGACGAGAATGGACAGTGGGAAGTGCTTGGACGAGTGCGCGGTGTAAGAATCGTATGGCCTGCATGGGATCGAGATCTTGTTTTTGTCCGATGTAATACAAGCCGCCGTCCCATGCAGGTATCTTTAATTCCTAAATTCTTGATTTATCGTAAGAAAAATTGATGATTCCTCAGGGGCTGTCCCCCGATTTTCTATCAGCCTTGAGGCGCCGAGAGCAGATCAGGACGGCTTGACTTCAACGCCGCTTCGCTGATCTTGCCCTGAGTCGAGCAGGTCAACATGCCTTTGCTGCCCGCGAGATCCCCAGGTGCCGGCTCAACCATGAAAATTCGTTCCGAGGTATCCGTTACCAACTTACCCGCTGTCTCGCCAGAGATCTCCGGTAGCCACGCTAATTGTTGTTCGGACCAAATCTCCGGCCGCGCAAAAATGCTGTTGGAGACCGGTGTACGACTTCTTCAGCGAGGCTGCGACTTGCTCAGGCGACTGCTGGACATAGAAGCCCCAATTCAACCGGCTCGGCACTGCCTGGTCGTTCCACAGCCTTTACCGTCAATCGTGTCCAAGGGTTGCCGGCCAGCAGCGGCCAGTCCAAACCCCAGAAGTACCTGATCGAAACCAACCCGGTCCTCACCAACCTCAAGCAATTCATGAGTTCGGATTACCTGTTGTCGAACCTGGGTTACGACCCCGACCAAAGCGCCAAGCGCCTGGGCGATGGCCTTTATGAACAACGCTTGATCCAGCAAGCCGTGGTCGCCCGCACCGGCCAACGCTTCATCGACGGCCAGACCAGCGACGAAGGCCTGTTCAAATACCTGATGAACAACGCCATCGCCAGCAAAACAGAGCTCAACCTGTCGCTGGGCGTCAGCCTGACCTCCGAGCAAGTCGCGGCCCTGACCCACGACATTGTCTGGATGGAAAACGCCGAAGTGAACGGCGAGCAAGTGCTGGTGCCAGTGCTGTACCTGGCCAACGCCAAC
>NZ_JBTEYL010000047.1:0-5858 GCF_054330215.1 Pseudomonas sp. Ma2-10
CACGATGCACAGCTGAACGACGGCTTTTGGGTAAACCGTTTCAATCGCCTCTGGGAAGCCTTTGAGGCCGTCCACGCAGGCGATGAAGATGTCTTGCACTGGTACGCGCTCCTGACCGGGAAATCGCAGTACCCCTAACATACCCTCGGGGAAGGGGGATTTTGTTGGATCCAGACAGAGGGTCCTGGAACGAAAAAACCCGCCAAAGGGCGGGTTTTCGGGGCTTCCAGAGCATTCGGTGGAATGCAATGGAGCCTAATGTGGTGCGGCACCAGGAGTCGAACGATTTCATAAGCTATTGAATTAGCTGTTTAATACTTAAAGACCTGTGCGACTCTACCTCTAAAACTACCTCAAGGTCCTCGTACGCCTGAGGATCTTGCTTGACGTGACTAATGGCGAATGGCTGGAGTCGACCCCACAGCGGCCGGTCATTCGTCTACGGAAGTGGGGTCGTTGAAGTGTCTACCGTCAACCACGTTAGAGTTAGAGTAGGTCCATGGTGGTCTTGGAATCAGCCATACGGTAGCCCATCGCTTTGTAACCCGCCTGGCGCTTATCCCACATCCTCAGCAGCGCGACATTACCCTCGTCAACGAAGTCGATCACTCGCACGTCGGTCTTATCGGCGTGCGTTCGATGCAACCGCCCCGCATATTGCTGAAGGATTCCTTTCCATGAGATGGGCATTGCCAGCACCAGCGTGTCCAACGGCGGATGATCGAAGCCTTCACCTACTAGTTTTCCTGTTGCCAGCAGCACTCGTGGAGCATCAGGGGGAAGGGACTCAAGCTCATGCATACGGGAAATCCGCTGTTTCTTAGGCACTCGCCCATGAAGCGTGAAAAGGTTATGCACGCGCTGCTTCAATTCTAATTCAAGGGCATCCACATGTTCCGTCCGCTCCGTTAGCACTAGAATTTTTCTACCCTCGTTGTACGCCAGCTCAATCTCCGAGACGATTTTGGCTGTCCGCTCAGAGTCGTCGGCTAGACGCCGAAAAACGTCCTGAATCCCAAAGCCGTCGGGGACCACTATTGGTTTGGGCAGCAATCGAGGCACGACAGATAGGTCATGGGGCGCACTCGCTGGTCGAGCAGCAGAATGTCGGATCGGTCCGCACTGCATGAAAATAATGGGCTGCTGCCCATCTCGGCGCACTGGGGTTGCTGTGAGTCCCAGTATGTACCGCGCGGTCGCGCTCCTCAGTAGTGCCTCGAATGACACTGCTGATAGGTGATGACACTCATCAACGATGATCTGGCCGTAATTTTTTACCTGATCGCTGATCTCGCCTTTTCGCGATAACGACTGCATTACGGCAATGTCGATGATGCCGGTAAGCTTCGCTTTTCCGCCCCCAAGAGTACCAACGACACCATTCCCGACTCCCAAGAACGCCTGCAAGCGCTCTTGCCACTGCCTTAACAGTTCCGTCCGATGCACAAGCACCAACGTGTTAATGCCACGTGCGGCAATCAACGCAGCAGCACTCACCGTTTTACCGAAAGCTGTCGGTGCGCAGAGGATACCGGTGTCATGACTTAGCATTGTGCTGACAGCAGCCTCTTGGTCAGAACGCAGGGTCCCGAGAAAGCTCACGTCGATGGGGTCGCCCGCGAAGCGTTCGTCTTTAAGAATAGGGGTAACCCCGTTTTCCTCTAAAAGCTCCAGCGCAGCATCCAAACAGCCACGTGGTAACGCAATATGTTTGGGGAAGTTCTGGGCACAGCCGATAATCCTTGGCTTGTTCCACACTGACATGCGCATGGCCTGAGCTTTGTAGAACTCAGGATTTTGAAAGGCAGCGAGCCGGACAAGCTGGTTTGCCAATGGCTGTGGCAATTCCGACTTTTCAAAGTAAATTAAGTTAGCCAGCGTGATGTTGACAGCAGCAGGCAACGGGCATGTCAATTTACGTGATCTCGATTCACGATCTTTCCAAGGTTCTGCATCACCTTCGTCATCGACATAGGCGACCCCTAGAGGGTCCCGATTACCCATCGCCTGGATAATAACGGGCTGGATATCTTCTGGACTCATGCGCTGAATCGATGCCAGGAAGGCCCATTGATCAGGATGAGGCTCAAGCGAGTCGTCTACAAAAACGCTATTGTTTTGGGCCCTGGCCCGCTTTTGTAAAGGGAGCGCGATGAGATTTCCAAAGCCGCCTTTGGGCATATAGTCCTGGTTTGGAAACAGTCGATCATAGGAGCTGAGCGCCAACTGGCGGGTGCGCTCACAGGCATGACTGATGATTGCAGCACCGAGGCGGCGTGCATCGCAGGCAGGAACATTACGCTCAAAGAAAGTCCAGCCATGAGCCCCTTGGCCTGAGCGCGATATTTCCAGCGCCACCGGGACGTTCAGCTCATGGCATGACTGCACAAAAGCTTTGGAATCATCACGCCATTCGGCCTCATCGAAGTCGACTGCCAAAAAATAACAAGTGTCATCAGAGAGTAGGGGGTAGATACCAACGACCACTTCGCCCGCCAGATGGCGATAGACCACCTCATCGGTCAGCGGAAGCAGCTGGCGGTTACCGCAGTCGCCACATTTAATTCGGGGCTTCTCACAAACGCCAGGCCTCCATTCGTTTGCGCAAGCGGGTGCGTATCCTGATTTGCCTGCCTTGCTTTCCCAGCGGATGGGATAAACGTCCGTCCTACCACGAAACAAGCTTCGGAATAGGGCAAGCTTTCCATCAGTATCGAGTTGCTGTGATTGTTCTGCTTGGACAATCGCTATCTTGACTGGCTCAGCAGGCGGGCGCCATTCGATGCCATGAGCATCCAGCAAGGCAACCAATCTTGCATTCTCAGCCCTTAGCTTCGCCACCAGACTAGTGTCTATCACCGCCTTCAGCCTCTACGTCTCAGGTGAAGCCTGTAGCCTCGAGCTACAACCCTCAGTCCATCAGTAAAACATAGAGGTTATCAAACAACAGAGGTTAGGTTCAGGTGCTCAAGAGGTCCGCCCTAATCCCAATCAAATTGTTGGCTGGCTCAATCTGCCAGTTAGGGATACAGAGCGCGCAGTTGCTGGCATTCGGCTAACGTTGAAAATTCCAGGATTTTCCTAGGCGCAGAGTGATCAGGCTTGTGGTCAGCAGGTAGTAGTAGCGCGTCGATTTCGAGTTTGAGTTCATGTGGTGGTTCAAAAACCAAACGAGATGCTTTCTTTGCCATGTCCATGGATTATCTCGGTTCCAGCGTTCAGAAATGGCTGCTTGAATAGTCTTGGCCTGGCGGATGTGACGTTCTCGTGTGGCATGTGCTCCAGTCAGTGCCCCAGCCAAGAAGATCTCCATATCGAATGGTTTATTCATACCCGACCACCGATGTACGCCGATACCACGTCGATTCGACCGTGTCCCAGCTCATAGCTGATGTGTAAGCGTGCCTCTCGATCCAGGCGTGGATCGAGGCGCCTGCCCCTGCCACCGTTGATGGGCGCTAGGTGATGGGTGATCTGCTCATAGCGTTCGCATGCATAAGCCGCGCGCAATTCGTGGAAGCCTTTGAGGTTGTGCGTATGGAGGATGTTTCGGGCGGGGCGTATGACACTCGGTTGGAAATCGAGGTAGCTCTCGTTCGGTGCCAGCAGGTTGCGGCTACCGTCGGGAGAGACCTGTTCGGCGTACCTGAGCGCTTCGCGAATATGGTCATCCACCCTGATCCAACGAGGCGCGGTTGCGCCGCTGCGGCCACCTTTAGTGCCATCCTGGATGTTGATCTTGTCGTAGTGTTCGGCTTCTCTTCGCAGGCGCGGAAGGTCGGCCAAGATGGCCTCGCGCAAGCGCATGCCGGTGGCTCGCGCCAACTGGGCGATGGCCGCCGCACGCGGCATTTGGTGTTCGCAGAGCACGTCGACGATCCGCTTCACGTGTTCGCGGTCTTGGCCTTGCGGCACCGAGCGACGAACACTGTTCCGCCGCATTCCCAGCGTCTTGCTCGGACTCGGCACTTTCACATACTGATCACCGCGAAGTGCGGCCATGGTTCGGTTTACGCTGGACAACCGGTTTTGCGCGGTGGCGATGCTGATAGCGTCTTGTTCAACTTGGTGACGCAGATGACCGGCGTAGTCCAGCAAGGTCCGCCAATCAATTTGCCTCGCATCGTTAAACCCCGGGCCCATCCTCAGACCGACACCATCGTACAAATGCCAGCCAACGATCACTGTGCGCTTTGACGGTTCCGTAATGCCCTCCGCCGAACATGTCTTTTAACGCCTGCGGCCCGGCATAACTCAGTTGCCGGCCATAGCCAAAATTGCGCCCGTCACGTTTACCTACCAGTGCCATGATCGAACTCCTCTTGAAGCCAAAACGTTTCAAACCTTCCTCACGTCATCCCGCCACGAATGTTGAGTGTTATCAGGGATCAAGGCCCCTGCGACCTGTGAGGGTTGTCCCCTAACGCGGGACTGGCGGCTCTTTACAACCGGGAGCTTGGGCATCTCATGATCCGGCCTCCTGAACACTTCCAAAGAAGTGGGCGGGTGGAGGCTGCGCTGGCTGACGAGACCGACGCCGCGAGATCTTGAGTCGGGTGAAGGCAGTGATGCGATGACCAGGGCATGCCTGACTGTCAGTCAGGTGCAGTCCATTCCCTGGGCTGCGGCACCATCATTTGCATCGCTGTTGCTGGTGACTTCGGTGTTTGTCACGACGATTGTCACGAGGGGGAATGCCGCAAAGCCTTGTACGAGGTAGGCTGCAGCAGTGGTAGGAGCGCCCGTCTCTTTCCGGATGAAAGAGACGGGCGCAGGTTGGCGCAATGAAATGGCCAAGCGAATAGGTTGCTGCAGGGCAGCTATAAAAGGGTATGAGTTGCCGCAGTGGCACTCTGGTAGAAGTGGGCATCCATCACATCGCTGTGACCGTGCGAGCCGCCGGACGCTAATCGCACTTTGGGGGAACCACCACGGTATGGCGTAGCCTTAAAGGTTCTGGCTACCTGGGTTGCTGTCAACGACAGCGCTTTGCCCGATCTTTTCTACGCCTGTGGATAATTTGGGTCAAGGCTCGAATTTTCGGGAGTACTGCGGCTGTGGATGAAATTATCCACCGGTGGAAATCCGTGGTTTTCCACAGACAGTTGGATGAGCTTTAGATTTTTTAAGTGAGGTCCATCCAAGCAGGGCGGCTTTGCAGCCCTGTTTGGATGGACCCGCGTGGACAAACGGATCATCGAGATTTCGAGAACGTACGCTTACTTTGCTGCGCCGCGATTGGCTTTTGGCCGTGTGACATTCGTGCAGAGTCGTGAGTGACATCCTCCTGCTGATTCGTGACAGGGAATCGGCTCCACCAGTTCATGATCAGTCTCCGCTCGTCGAGTTGCGTGCGACTATGGAAGACTGAGTACAATCCCCGCACGTATGTCTTTTCTTCGACCTTTTGCAGCTACGTGAAGCAGGCTGATCATTTAGGAAGTCTTTGATGTCACTCAATCCCCACACCCTTGAAGACCTGCCCTCGCTGGTTGAATCTGTCGAGCTCGAATGCAAGCTCGCTCAGGGGCAGGATGGGAAGGGAGAGTTGCCTAAGGATTTCTGGTTAACCTACTCCGCTTTTGCTAACACTCAGGGTGGGGTAGTACTGCTTGGCGTGCGCGAGAAGGATGGGCAGTTCAGCGTTGCAGGCCTATCAAATATCGAGAAAGTACGTACTGACCTGTTCAATACCCTCAACAATCCGGCCAAGGTCAGTGTCAATCTGCTGACTGACCGGGAGGTGGTCGTCAGAGAGTTGGTGCGTATTTCGCTCATCGTGACCGGTCATTTCGCTAACAACGTGACCGGTTTCTCCACCCGATTGCGCGGGGTCTAAATTCTAACCGCATCGGTCA
>NZ_JBTEYL010000048.1:0-4810 GCF_054330215.1 Pseudomonas sp. Ma2-10
CCTGCCAGAGCTTGACCTCGTCACTCACCGCGTCGGTAATCGCCGAGATGAGGCTAGGAGAGACCTCTGTGCCGTACATTTCCTGCAAGTGAGCCTGAATTTCTCTGACACTCAAACCGCGAGCGTAGAGAGAGATGACTTTGTCATCGAAGCCCGTCCAGCGGGTTTGATGCTTGGCCACCAGCTGTGGCTCGAAGGACGCCTGGCGGTCGCGTGGGATGTCGAGCGGCAGTTCGCCGAAGTCGCCTTTTAGGGTTTTACCGCTATGGCCGTTGCGCGCATTGGCGGCGATGTTGGTGATCGCTGCACTTTTATCATGCCCCAGGTGTTCGGTCATTTCGGCTTCAAGGGCCCGCTCAACCAGCATCTTGGTGAGCTGTTTGAGCAGGCCATTTTCGCCGATGAGATCTTCGGGCTTTTTGTAGTTGGCCAACAGACTGTCGGCCAGTTTAACCAGTTCAGGATCAGGCTTGACTCGTTTGGCGCGCTTGGGTTTTGGCTCGGTCATCGGATTTCCTTGGGGTAGGCAGTCTCCTGCCAAATGACCGTTTACACAAAACTAATTACACCCTCTGAAAACTACATCTGTCGAATATCAGATAAAAAATCATAAAATTCTTTTTCTGTCATCTCAAACTCTGGCCCTTCGACCATTGCCATTAGTGACAACAACGCAATGTCTAAAGCTTTTGTGAGAGAGAGGTTTGGATCTTGGTAAATATCAAGTGCCTCTTTTGAGATTTTAAAAATATCAAATCCATCAGCAACTACTCTTCCAAGTCTGTCAGCCACTATGTCTTCCATGCTCATTGCTGCCCCCAACTCTTTAGCTCTGCTCCGGTCGGAGGGTAGTGCTGAGCATCAACCGGCTGCCCATTAATACTTTTCGGGTGGACACGGATTACTTCTCCTGCATGGTCATAGCTTTCCATCCATTGCCTCGTACTACCCGTTTTAGGATCAAACTCCGTGGCGAAAGAAGCACCCCGAGTAGGTCCTTCTGTCCTTGCAGGAACCTCTTGTGTGTAGTAACGAATACGGCCATCAGGCAGTATTCTAGTGACCGCTGCTGTCTCTTGAGCTTTTTGTAGTCCTGATAGTTTCGCTCTCAATGCAGCTTGGGCATTTGCACTTGTGGCTTCAGTAGCTACAACTTCTCCCGTTGTAGCAGTCGCTTTTGAACCAACTAAACCGTCAATTTAATCCAAATAAAATCCACCTGAGAGCGCATTGTTTTTCTAGGGTTGAACCATCAGAAAAAACCTCATCAGACGTTACAACTTTAAAAAACTCGCCACAGTCATAAACCTTAAATCCCTGGCTTTCCAACAACGAAATGCTGGCAAATCTATCCACACCAACTCTCTCCCAGAAGAGGTTGCCTAGCCACATAGTGCTTCCAATCGCCTCAATATATCCTTGCCTGAGCACGTTACGGCCAGGATTCCCTGAGGTGTCAATTTCCATTTGATCCAAGGGGGGAGGCAAGCCATTAGACTTCATTGGAAGACCTGAAAGAGGGCGACCCACGCATTCATACTCTAGAGGGTCTGTAGCGTTCTGCCAAAAATCATATTCGAGATCAGAAACCCATGCCTGAATAAAACCTGCAACACTGAGAATAGGCCCTATTTCCTCTTCCAACTTAGTATTACTATTCCCCTCTGATTCTTCTAGTACCAAAAAGCAATAACCCAGTGCTGGAAGCAACCCGAATCGGAGCTCAAACCCACCAGACACCAAGCCACTAGGCCATGATTTTTTTTTCAATATTTTCTTTTCAAGTGTTTTGATATCAATCTTAACCCCATGCAGAAAAAACACTGCGGGGGAGGAAAACTTATTTAAAAGCTCTTCAACCAAGGCTAGCATCTGCAAACCACTGATCGACTCGACATCAAAAACAAACTTGAATCTCTTCATCTTTTCAGGTCTCACTTGAATTCTTTAACAACCACTTTGACATTATATTCACGGCCGAATTCGATAAGCGACTTAGCAGCAGCCGAGCCACCAGGCTGAACTCGCAGATCAAGCACCATATTTGCTGGCACACCATTGACTTTCGCGCCATTTGTCCCTAAGTCGATAATATGATCTTGCATTCGGCCTAACCACGTACTTCCTACCGTATCTACAGATTTCAGACTAACGAGCGTATTACCATTCTGAAAATCAACAAGCGGGAAATATCCATTTCCTTCGGCCCCTACGTTATAACAGCCGCTCTGCGGTGAATACTCAGTTTTAGCAAGGTATGACTCAATGTCTACCCCTCGTTGAGTCGGCTTAAGAGTCCAAACCTCTGAAAGATTCGTTGTGAGATCTTTTGCACCAACTAAACTTTAAGAGACACAGAAAATTCTGGCCCGAGCTCCCCCCTCAAACTTATAACTAATCGCTCCCCCTCAGACTTAAACTCACGCTCCAACTCCTCACTCTTGAACCCGGAGTTTGGCGGATAATCAACATCCAGCGTTTCGTCATAAATGGCGGCCCATTTTAATAGACGTTCCTGAAGCTCTTTAGAAATCGGAAGTTCGCAAGGAGCCATGTCCCCATACTCACCTGGGGACATACTCCAAATCGGATAACACTGATAATCCGCCATTAATTTTATACATTTCACTTAACGCTCCCCCTTGGATTTGCACCGACAACGAAGCCGTTATCACCAACAGTCACAGCTATTCGCTGTGTCTGACCGTTAATATTTAACTCATAAATCGGGCGCCCAACTCCAGAGCCTTGATAGCCAACGAGCTTACCCTCAGAAACCGCCCTCATCACTACTCCCGGAATCTGAGCCTCTGACACACCCATCTGAGCGAATTGGCTACCATGCTCCTCAATGATGTGCTGCAACCCAGCCTTTGAGTTTCCGGTCTCTAGGAATACAACTTTCCCGCTAGAACTGCGAGTCATTGCGATGACATTCTCTGGGGTAAATTTCACACCATTAGCAGTTAACTCATCAAGCAAGGATGTGTTCAGCGTGCCTTTTGCACCAACTAGCCAGACGCTATTTAGTGGAGCTTACGCCATGATATTTGCGGACACATTTCCTGTACGAGCAAATTCTATAAAAATAGCACAAACAAGTTCTAAATCACGTGCGACCGCCCTAGCAGGATATTTTTCCCCTAAAATACTAACAAGTTCGTTTTTTGAGTTTAGATCAGTTAGAGTTCTGACGTCATGCTCACCGTCCTTATCATATTCGCAAAGCATCAGTAAAAACTTTTCATTTTCAACATGCAACGCCAACTCATAGGGGCAACCTTCAGATTCAGACTGACACCGCATCTTGACAACGCCAGAGCATTTACCAATAGAATTCAATACATCTCGAATAACCAACTCATTGGGATCCAAGATAGCTTCTAGCTGATGGCGATCTCCATCAGCGCCAATAAGATAACCTCCAAAAACCATACTCATGGCACCTCCTTAATCGACCGCATTCCCGGCACCCAATTATATGTTTTTGGCAATCCAGTTACGTCATCTACCGCTTGAACAGTCAATGAATTCAATCCAGCTTTTTCCGCAGCTGCCGCTATATCACCTTTGCAAAAACCACATACGTCTTTACCTGCAACGCTCATAGCCATATCCGCCCCCTGAGTCTTGCCAGCATTATATGCCTGCTGTATGACTCCAATTTCTGCATGAGCGTCGGCCATATTTCCGTTCGGCAAAGGTTTTCCTGTTGCTTCAATCTTGGTCGCTACTCGATCAGCTATCAGGGTTAGCTCATCTGGATTTGCCTGAGCCATTGGGCGAGCGGTTTGGTTTACATCAGTAAACGCTGTATCCCCAATTTCCCCCTCTGCAGTGACAACCGGAGAAACACCTTTTGCACCATCAAGTTAACTTTTTACAAGCTCATAAAGCTGTGCCCTCAGCATGTCAAATTCATTATTCTCCACAACCAGTGCCTGACCATCGCTATAAAGAACAAGATCATTCAGAGAGCCCATCCCACCATACATAGATACCAACTTCGACGAAGCATACTTAGGATCGCTGTGAAAATCTGCCCGAATTCCCTCAAGAGCTGCCGTCCACCCCTCCACGTCTCCGCCCACTCGAAGAAGTTCAATCATTCGTTTAAGAGTCAAATCAATATTTTTGAGCTTCATTTCAACGGACTCGAACTGATTACTTGGACCCCATCAATTAACCAGGGTTTTTGAACTACAATTTGCTGCGTCCCACCAACGTACAACCCACCTTGAGATCCAACCTCGCCAACATACACCTTGGTACCCGCCGGTATTTTTATCTCAAATGTAGTGTCGAGTGGCGACTTCGCGCCTCCTGGCCACTCCGGTAGAACAGCCTTGTCGATCCTTGACTGCAAAATACCAGATGGCGGTTCAGTACTAAAAAACTGCCCAAGTGGCTTATCGACAGTACCAGCTCGGTAAAGAACGGTATCCTTTTCGAGTGTGACAACAGAGTAACGTCCGCCAGGAAAAGTTTCAGCAATGCTATCGGCCAATGGTCCAGGTTTGATTGCCGAGTAGGTACCTTCTACTGGCCCAAAACCTTTTGCACCAACAGTATCACCCGACGCGATTTTCGTTGTCTACACGCGCAACGCCAGACGTGGCGCGGCCTGCACGCCGGTCGGCCCAGGTGATCCGCTGTCACCGCACAAAACCACCCCGACGCGGGTTTTCAGCCCGTAACAGCAGCCCCTGAACGTAAGCGAACGGGCATTACAGGTTGCGTAACGGCAGCCAGTTATGCGGCAACAACTCGGCGATCTCACTGGCGCGCTGCGTCGGCAGCCGCATCAGCA
>NZ_JBTEYL010000049.1:0-4232 GCF_054330215.1 Pseudomonas sp. Ma2-10
AGGCAGTGAACAACCGTGACCGCAATTTCACCAGCGCCAAACTGAAGCGGCGTATGGAAGAAATCGAGGCGAGCATCAGCCGTTATTTGGCTGCGCTCGATGCGGCTGATCGACAGATTCCTAGCGCCTCCGCGCCAGACACTGCCAGCCTGGAAGATAAAATCGCCAAGCTCAAAGCGCAGATGAAAGGGCTTCAAGGGATCGAAACTCAGCTCAACGATCCCCCTGATAAACAGGTTTCGCTGAAGAGCTGTTGACGATTACCGACGGTGAACTCGGCGGTTTGCTGCCTTTCACATGGACGCGTCTCTATCGCACCAGTGCGGCGGAAATGGATTGCGGTCTCGGCTTCGGCTGGAGCCATGCCCTCGCCCAGCGAGTGGACATCAATGGCGACGAGGTCGTTTGGACCGACCACGAAAACCGTGTCACGACGTTTCCGATGCCGAGCGAACAGCGCCCGGCAATCACCAACAGCCTTTCGGAAGCGGCCATCTTCATCGGCAATGATCCTTCCGAGCTCGTTCTCACACAGGCTGGTGAGCGCAAGCAGTTCTATCATTTTCGCTTTGACACCAAAGGCGCGACGCTGATTGCCATCAGCGATAACTACGACAATCGCCTGCACATCACCCGTGACATCCACGGTCGAATCAAACGCGTGGACAACGGGGCCGGTCGAGCCCTTCTGGTTCGGTATGACCGCAAACACATCATCGCTATCGACTATCAGCAATTCGTGCCGGCAGACACACTGGAAGATGCATGGAGCACCGTCCAGACCCTGGTCACCTACACGTACGATGCTCAGCAGCGTCTGACTAAAGCCACGAACGCTGCCGGTGAGTCTGAGCGTTACACCTACAACGAACAGAACGTCATTCTCGAGCGGCAGCTTGCCGGTGGCGCGAGCTTCTACTGGGAGTGGGAAAAGGAAGGCAAGTCAGCGCGTTGCATCCATCACTGGGCCAGCTTCTCGCAGATGGACGCGCATTACGACTGGGATGACAACGGTAGCGTCACGGTGACCAACGCCGATGGCAGCGAAGAGGTCTACACCCACGATGACAAGGCTCGACTCGTCGTCAAGGTCGATCCGGATGGCGCGGAACACCTCAAAGCTTACGACGATCAAGGCCGGTTGATCGCCGAAAAGGATCCCCTCGGCGCGGTCACTGAATACCAATACAACGAGGCCGGTCGACTGGTCGCGGTGATCCCGCCGGAAGACATGCCGACCTCCTACGAGTACTACCACGGCTATGTCCGTGTGGTTAATCGTGGCCCGGCCAAATGGATCTACTGGCGCAACGACCAGGGCGATATAACCGAACAAGTTGATCCGGATGGCAACTCGACGCACTACAGCTACGATCGCCAGGGACGTTTGCTGGAAATCAGGCATCCTGATGGCAGCCGTCATCAACTGGGCTGGAACAACCTCGGCCAATTGCTGGAGGAGCGCCTGCCCGACGGCGGTCAGCGCAAATACCGCTACGACGCACTCGGTCGGCAGATCACACGTCAAGCTGAAACCGGTGCAATCACCCAGTACCAGTGGGATGCTGCAAACCGTCTCGTACAGATCACGCTGCCCGGTGGCGCCACCCGCGCATTTACCTACAACCCATACGGGCGCGTCACCGCTGAACGCGACGAACTGGGCCGTGTAACCCGCTACGAGTATGCCGATAACCTGCACCTGGTCAGCCGTCGCATCAACCCCGACGGCAGCCAACTGCGCTACCGCTACGACAACGCGCGCCTGCTGCTCACCGATATCGAAAATGAACGCGGCGAACACTACCGGTTGGATTACTACTCGAACGGGTTGATCCAGCAGGAAACCGGTTTCGACGGGCGCCGCACGGCCTACGAGTACGACCTCAACGGCAAGCTGCTGAAGAAAACCGAATTCGGCGACGACGGCAGCGAACTGGTCACCGAGTACCAGCGCGAGGGCGCCGGCCGACTGCTGGTGAAGACTCTGCCCGACGGCGAGGAAATTCACTACAGCTACGATGCGCTTGGCCGTCTGGTCGACGTGAACGATGGTCATTGGCCGCTTGCCTATGAATATGATGTGCAGGATCGGCTAATCACCGAGCATCAGGGCTGGGGCACCACCCGTTACGAATACGACAGCGTCGGACAGCTCAGTCACTGCCGCCTGCCGGATGGCAGCACACTCGATTATCGCCATCAACCCGGCGGGCATCTGAGCAGCATCGACCTCAACGGCACACGCCTGACTTCCCACCAGTTCAGCGCCGGTCGTGAACAGCAACGCCAGCAAGGTCTGCTGCTCAGCCAATACCAATACGACGAACAAGGTCGCCTGCAAGCGCACAGCGTCAGTCAACGCGACAAAAACCTGTTCCAGCGTCGCTACACCTACGACGCCAACGGTAACCTCGTCGGCATCGACGACAGCCGCAAAGGCAATCGCAGCTACCACTACGATCCGCTGGATCGCCTGATCAACGTACGTGGCGCAACACTCGAAAGCTTTGCCCACGACCCCGCAGGTAACCTGCTCGGTCAGACCGACATGCCTGGCGCCAATCTGGCCAACGTCAAAGGCAACCGCCTGCTGATGCAGGGCGACCGCCACTACGACTACGACGCATACGGCAACCTGATCCGCGAGCGGCGCGGAGCCGGCCAGAAGCTCGTCACTGAATACCGGTATGACTGCCAGCATCGCCTGATCGGCGTAAGTCTGCCGGGCGGCAGTACGGCGTCGTACAAATACGATGCCTTCGGCCGCCGTATCGAAAAAACCGTCGACAGCCATACCACCGAATTCCTGTGGCAAGGCGAACGCCTGATAGCGGAAAGCGCCGAGAACCGCTATCGCAGCTACATCTACGAACCGGGCACCTTCCGGCCGTTGGCAATGCTCGACGGCGAAGGCCCAGTGAAAGCGGCACCTTTCTACTATCAACTCGACCACCTCGGCACACCGCAGGAACTCACCGACTACAGCGGCGAGATCATGTGGTCGGCGAAATACCGTGCTTACGGCAATCTTGCCGCCCTCGACGTGAACGAAATCGACAACCCGCTGCGCTTCCAAGGTCAGTACTTCGACGCTGAGACGGGGTTACATTACAACCGGCACCGCTACTACAATCCGAACACAGCGCGATATCTGACACCGGATCCGATCAAGCTTGCGGGTGGGTTGAATAACTACCAGTACGTGCCGAACCCTATAATGTGGGTTGATCCACTTGGTTTGATGTGTGGTAAAGGGGACTGCCCGGATATGTCTCCTCCACTAACACAGTCGCAAATAGACAAGATTATTGCGACACCGAAGGGAATGCGTCCCGATCCAAGCAGTTATCTGTCCGCCGAATACATATCGAATCATCTTTCCCAGTTTGATGGAGGTGCGACCCGTTTTATGACTCAAAACAACGTGGACAGGTATGGTATTGGACAACGTGATGGCACATCCTTTGTTATGCCAAAAAGTGAAGCCGATAGGCTGCTAGCATCCGCCAACGGAGATAGCTCTATTCTTGAGAGTTCCTTGGGCCTTGAGCCTGGCTTTCTTAGCAACAATCAATTATTACGCGTGGACATCACTAACCCAAGGGAACTTGAATTAAGAATTCCATCAGGAAATGAAGCTGGCGCTAACGACCTATGGATTCCAGGTGGAAAGTTACCAAATGGGAATAGTGAAGCAATAATCGACGCTAAGGGCCCGATTGCAACAAGACTTGAAATATCACCATTGGCTCTATAAGGGATAACCATGAAATTCAATGACACTATTGTAAATACAGATGAGCGATTCACTATAGGAACAGAGGAAGCCACTGGAAGGTATTATGTCTCTATCCCTGTTAGCAACCGCTTGGTTGACTATGATGAATATTACGAAATAAGCAAAGAGTCATACGAACTCTTTCTTAAGAATTCGTCCGCAGCACTGAGTTATGTTGAGCGCTGTAGAGCTAGACAAGAGGATGAATCTCTCATGTTCAATCCAGGCGCAGACCGTGGAGTTGCGACTTAACACATTTTCTGGTTAGCCGATTTTGCTGTTTTCTCGGGAAGGCACTAGCTCCTCTTCGGGGTGGGTATCTCGGCTCGGCCGATTGCTGCCACTCAAAGCGCTTGAGCGAGAAGCCCAGCGCAACGTCGAACTCATGTGGCTAACCGGGCGTTTGATGCCCGATTTCAAGATCATCGCCAACTTCCGAAAAGACAACAGC
>NZ_JBTEYL010000050.1:0-4200 GCF_054330215.1 Pseudomonas sp. Ma2-10
GTTTTTTCGGTTCTGGGATGGGCGACACATTTTTCCGATTCTCGAAGGACTCGGTGCCGGCGCGGGTGAGGTTTTACCCGTGTTCGACCGCTACCTGATTAATGGCCAGACACTGGACGTGGGACCGAGGGGAGTGCCACCGGCCAAGGCCTGGCCGTGGTGGGAAGTGCCCCAGAAGTTAGTCGACAACTTGGCGGAGAAAGACCACACCACCGTCGTCGACAACTTAATGCAGTGGTTGGGAGAGGATTGCCCGGAACTGTTCTTCGCCTTCCCCGAAAGTAATCTGCGCCACAAAGTCGAGCGCTTCGTGCGCCAACAATCCAATACAGAAGATATGGCAGAGCGTCTTGCTGCTCAGCTGACAAAGGAAGTCACGTCATGAATACCCCGATTGGTACCTTGGTCCTGCGCGTGCTGGACGCCAAAACCCCTGACGTGAACCTGATTCTCAAAGACTTCAAAAATTGCCTGAGCGACTACAAAACCTGGGCTGACGGCTTCTGGACTGGCTGGGCCATGGATGTCGACCAGAAGTTCAAGGTGGGTAACGAAGTCAGCGTCACTGAGCGCAAAACTAAGACGGGACCGGTTGAAACCTACGCCACCTGTCCGTTGATGGGCGATTTCACACTGATCCATATGTTTGAGAGTGCGCGCTACGTGCCGATCGGCAATACATCGGTCAGGCTCGAACCCGTCAAAAAAGCGATGTTCGGCGGATACGACGTTGTCGGTCCGGTGATTCCTGCGACTATCGGCCCGAGCGGCATTGAAGTTATCAAGGGCTGCAAGCCGGGTCAGATGTACCGCATCACTTTTTTCCCGAACGTTTCTGAAAGCAACGTGAAGGCACTGTATGCCTCGTACCAGGGTGTCATCGGCAATCTTGACGGCTGGTTGAAAAGCGAGTGGTCGAGTAAGTTCCAGCCGCAGTGGGCGAGCTACTCGGCGACTGACCGGGCGGGTCGCTCGCTCATATTGGTGCGGTCTGCACTCGATAGTCTTGAGAAAGCGCTTCTGGGTCTCTGGGATGACATCAAAAGCCTGTTCGAACTATTAGCCGACCCCTTTAAAAATGTGGAGAAACTTCTTCATTACCTGAGTAAAGAGGAAGTAGAGAAACTCTATTCAGCATCTAAAGAAGCGATTGCCACCGGACTGTTGATTCTCAGCGACGAGCCGCTGATGTTCATCTACCTCTCAGTCATTATCGCGTGGGTTGGCATGCTGCCGCCGCAAGTCTGTGTGGAAGTAATAACGGCTATAGGTGCTTCCTTTCTGATCAACGTGGTGCTGGGGATCTGCCTATCGGGCGGTCTCGGGCTGGCGATTCGTGTTGGTACAAAAACATTGGCCAAGGTCCAATCTGGCACAGCGGTAAAAATGCTGGAGGAGCTCGCGGAAAAACTCTTGGCCGCGAGTAAGGGACACGCCTTGATCGCTCACGGTGAAACCGTGAAACCACTGTTGGCCAGTGCGCAAGGCGTACCGATGAATGCCGCTAAAAAGGCCGCGTTGAAGATCGAACAAGCCACCGCAGCCACTGCTAAAGGTCCGGTGCCGATCACCAGCGACACGCCTGCCTTGCTGGAAAAAAACGCCTCCGCATTTGCTCGAAAAAAAGCAGAAAAACAATTCGTCCTGGAGCCAAAGGAAAAGGTCAGCGATGCTCCGGCCCAGTCAAAAACGCCCGACGAAAAAAGCTCAACCTGCGCCAAGAAAACCTGCACCAATAATTGCCCGGTTTCCATGGTCACCGGTGAGGAGCTACTGACGCTGACCGATGGTCAGCTCGACGGACTGCTACCTTTCGAGTGGACTCGCCTTTACCGCACCAGCGCTGCGGAAATTGATTGCGGCCTCGGTTACGGCTGGAGCCATGCACTTGCCCAGCGGGTAGACATCAAAGATGAAGAGGTGATCTGGACCGATCACGAAAACCGTATCACCACGTTCCCGCTACCGAGTGTGCAGCGTCCGGCGATCACCAATAGCCTGTCGGAAGCAGCGATTTTCCTTGGTGATGATCCCTCAGAACTGATCCTCACCCAGGCCGGCGAACGTACCCAGTTCTACCACTTTCGTTACAACAGCAAGGGCGCCACGCTGATCGCCATCAGCGACAACTACGGCAATCGCCTGCACATCACCCGTGACATTCACGGTCGAATCAAACGCGTCGATAACGGTGCTGGTCGGGCTCTCCTTGTACGTTACGACCGCAAGCACATCGTCGCCATCGACTATCAGCGGTTCAGTCCGGCAGACAACCTGGAAGATGCCTGGAGCACCGTCCAGACCCTGGTCACCTACAGCTACGACACCCAACACCGCCTGATCGAAGCCAAAAACGCCGCTGGCGAAGCCGAGCGTTATGCCTACAACGACCAGAACGTCATTCTTGAGCGGCAACTCGCCGGCGGCGCCAGTTTTTACTGGGACTGGGAAAAAGAAGGTAAATCGGCGCGCTGCGTTCATCACTGGGCGAGCTTCTCGCAAATGGACGCGCATTACGCCTGGGATGACAAAGGCAGCGTCACGGTTACCAATGCTGACGGCAGCGAAGAGGTCTACACCCACGACGATAAGGCGCGACTGGTCGCCAAGGTTGATCCGGACGGTGCGGAACACCTCAAGGCCTACGACGACAAGGGCCGCCTGATCGCCGAGAAAGATCCACTCGGCGCCGTCACCGAATACCAATACAACGAAGCAGGCCGACTGATCGCGGTTATTCCGCCCGAAGACACCCCGACCTCTTATGAGTATTACCACGGCTACGTCCGTGTGGTGAATCGTGGCCCGGCGAAGTGGATATATTGGCGCAACGACCAAGGCGACATCACCGAACAAATCGACCCGGATGGCAATTCAACCCACTACAACTATGACCGCCAGGGCCGTCTTCTAGAAATCCGTCATCCGGATGGCAGCCGTCATCAACTGGGCTGGAACAATCTCGGTCAACTGCTCGAAGAACAGTTGCCCGATGGTGGCCAGCGCAAGTACCGCTACGACGCGTTGGGTCGGCAGATCACCCGTCAGGACGAAAGCGGTGCAATCACCCAGTACCAATGGGACTTCGCCAACCGGCTCGCGCAAATCACGCTGCCCGGTGGCGCTACGCGCGCGTTCACTTACAACCCATACGGTCGNGACGAAAGCGGTGCAATCACCCAGTACCAATGGGACTTCGCCAACCGGCTCGCGCAAATCACGCTGCCCGGTGGCGCTACGCGCGCGTTCACTTACAACCCATACGGTCGAGTCACTGCCGAACGCGATGAATTGGGTCGCGTCACCCGCTATGAATATGCCGATAACCTGCACCTGGTCAGCCGACGCATCAACCCGGATGGCAGCCAACTGCGCTATCGCTACGACAACTCACGCCTGCTGCTCACCGAAATCGAAAACGAACGTGGCGAGCACTACCACCTCGATTATTACGCCAACGGCCTGATCCAGCAGGAAACCGGGTTCGACGGTCGTCGCACAGCCTATGAATACGACCTTAACAGTCAATTGCTGAAGAAAACCGAGTTCGGGGATGACGGCAGTGAACTGATTACCGAGTACCAGCGCGATGCCGCTGGCCGCCTGCTGGTGAAAACCCTGGCCGATGGCGAGGAAATTCACTACAGCTACGACGCCCTCGGGCGCCTGGTGAACGTCGATGACGGAAACTGGCCGCTGGCCTACGAATACGACCTGCAAGACCGCCTGATCACCGAGCACCAAGGCTGGGGGACCCTGCGTTACGAGTACGACCAACTCGGCCAACTCAGCCACTGCCGCTTACCCGACGGCAGCAAGCTTGATTATCGCTACCAACGAGGCGGTCAACTGAGCAGTATCGACCTCAACGGTTCACGCCTGACCACTCACCAGTTCAGCGCAGGTCGCGAACAGCAGCGTCAACAGGGTTTGTTGCTCAGCCAATACCAATACGACGAACAAGGCCGCCTGCAAGCCCATACCGTCAGCCAGCAAGAACGCAACCTGTTCCAGCGTCGCTACGCTTACGATGCCAACGGGAACCTCGCCGGCATCGACGACAGCCGCAAAGGCAATCGTAGTTATCACTACGACCCACTCGACCGGCTGATCAACGTTCGTGGCACCACGCCGGAAAGTTTCGCCCATGACCCGGCAGGCAACCTACTCGGCCAAGGCGACCAGCCGACCGCGAACCTG
>NZ_JBTEYL010000051.1:0-3427 GCF_054330215.1 Pseudomonas sp. Ma2-10
GCTCAATGGCCACGCGCCGCTGACCAACTCGATCACCGACGTGAGCGGTGGCAACTACGAAAATCTGGTCGCTGATAAAACGCCGGTTTCGACCACTGTGACTGATACCCCGGACACCACCAACCTGTCCTTGAGCGCTACCGATTCGGTCGCTGAAGGCGGTTCGATCCTCTACACCGCGACATTGACTAACGCTGCTGGTACGCCGGTTACCGTCACGCTGTCGAACGGCGCGGTAATCACCGTCGCCGCCGGCGCTACCACCGGTTCGGTAACCGTCGCTGCTCCTGCCGATGACGTCTACAAAGACGCCGGCACTGTTCAGGCAACAATCACCAAAGCCACCGGTGGCAACTTCGAAAACCTGGTACCAAGCACTGTTGCGGCGGTTACCAGCGTCACCGACACCATCGACACCTCGACGGTGAAACTGACTGCGACCGATACTGCCGCTGAAGGCGGCACTGTCGTTTACACCGCCTCCGTTTCAGCACCAGTCACCGGTTCGCCAGTTGTGGTGACCTTGTCCAACGGCCAGACCATCACCATCCCGGTTGGCGAGAGCAGCGGTTCCGTGAATTTTGTTGCGCCGAACGATGCGTTGGCTGGCGGCGGTTCACTGAGCGTCAAGATTGATGATGCCAAGGGTGGCAACTACGAAAATCTGGTCGCGGATAAAACGCCGGTCAGCACCACCGTGACCGACACACCAGACACCACCAACCTGTCCTTGAGCGCTACCGATTCGGTCGCTGAAGGCGGCTCGATCCTCTACACCGCGACATTGACTAACGCTGCTGGCACACCGGTTACCGTCACGCTGTCGAACGGCGCTGTGATCACCATCGACGCCGGTAAAACCACTGGCACCGTGGCCGTTGCTGCTCCGGCCGATGACGTCTACAAAGATGCCGGCACTGTTCAAGCAACAATCACCAAAGCCACCGGTGGCAACTTCGAAAACCTGGTGCCAAGCACTGTTGCGGCGGTTACCAGCGTCACCGACACCATCGACACCTCAACGGTGAAACTGACTGCGACCGATACTGCCGCTGAAGGCGGCACTGTCGTTTACACCGCCTCCGTTTCAGCACCAGTCACCGGTTCGCCAGTTGTGGTGACCTTGTCCAACGGCCAGACCATCACCATCCCGGTTGGCGAGAGCAGCGGTTCCGTGAATTTTGTTGCGCCGAACGATGCGTTGGCTGGCGGCGGTTCACTGAGCGTCAAGATTGATGATGCCAAGGGTGGCAACTACGAAAATCTGGTCGCGGATAAAACGCCGGTCAGCACCACCGTGACCGACACACCAGACACCACCAACCTGTCCTTGAGCGCTACCGATTCGGTCGCTGAAGGCGGCTCGATCCTCTACACCGCGACATTGACTAACGCTGCTGGCACACCGGTTACCGTCACGCTGTCGAACGGCGCTGTGATCACCATCGACGCCGGTAAAACCACTGGCACCGTGGCCGTTGCTGCTCCGGCCGATGACGTCTACAAAGATGCCGGCACTGTTCAAGCAACAATCACCAAAGCCACCGGTGGCAACTTCGAAAACCTGGTGCCAAGCACTGTTGCGGCGGTTACCAGCGTCACCGACACCATCGACACCTCAACGGTGAAACTGACTGCGACCGATACTGCCGCTGAAGGCGGTACCGTCACTTACACCGCGACGATCGGTCAGCCTGTCACTGGCTCCCCGGTCACCGTGACCCTGGCCAACGGCCAGACCATCACCATCCCGGTTGGCGAGAGCAGCGGTTCCGTGAATTTTGTTGCGCCGAACGATGTGCTCAATGGTCACGCACCGTTGACCAACTCGATCACCGACGTGAGCGGTGGCAACTACGAAAATCTGGTCGCTGATAAAACGCCGGTTTCGACCACTGTGACTGATACCCCGGACACTACGACTCTCAGCCTGTCGGCCACTGACTCCGTGGCTGAAGGCGGTTCAATTGTCTACACCGCCAACCTGACCAACGCAGCCGGCACACCGGTCACCGTAACCCTGAGCAACGGCGCGGTAATCACCATCGCTGCCGGCGCCACCACCGGTTCCGTGACCGTCGCCGCACCTGCCGATGACGTCTACAAAGATGCCGGCACTGTTCAGGCAACAATCACCAAAGCCACTGGTGGCAACTTCGAAAACCTGGCCACCAGCAATACCCCTGCTGTGACCAACGTCACTGACACCATCGACACTTCGGCGGTGAAATTGACTGCGACCGATACTGCCGCTGAAGGCGGTACTGTCGTTTACACCGCCTCCGTTTCAGCACCAGTCACCGGTTCGCCAGTTGTGGTGACCCTGGCCAACGGCCAGACCATCACCATCCCGGTTGGCGAGAGCAGCGGCTCCGTGAATTTCGTTGCGCCGAACGATGTCCTCAATGGCCACCCACCGTTGACCAACTCGATCACCGACGTGAGCGGCGGCAACTACGAAAATCTGGTCGCGGATAAAACGCCGGTCAGCACCACCGTGACCGACACACCAGACACCACCAACCTGTCCTTGAGCGCTACCGACTCAGTGGCTGAAGGCGGTTCAATCGTCTACACCGCCAACCTGACCAACGCAGCCGGCACACCGGTCACCGTGACATTGAGCAACGGCGCAGTGATCCTCATCGCGGCCGGCGCCACCAGCGGTTCGGTAACCGTCGCCGCACCTGCCGATGACGTCTACAAAGACGCCGGCACTGTTCAGGCGACAATCACCGCCGCCACCGGTGGCAACTTCGAAAACCTGGTACCAAGCACTGTTGCGGCGGTTACCAGCGTCACCGACACCATCGACACCTCGACGGTGAAACTGACTGCGACCGATACTGCCGCTGAAGGCGGTACCGTCACTTACACCGCGACAATCGGTCAGCCTGTCACTGGCTCTCCGGTCACCGTGACCCTGGCCAACGGCCAGACCATCACCATCGACATCGGCAAAACCAGCGGCACTGTTAATGCTGTAGCACCGAACGATGTGCTCAATGGTCACGCACCGTTGACCAACTCGATCACCGACGTGAGCGGCGGCAACTACGAAAACCTGGTCGCGGATAAAAAGCCGGTTTCGACCACTGTGACTGATACCCCGGACACCACCACCCTCAGCCTGAGCGCGACTGATTCCGTGGCTGAAGGCGGTTCAATCGTCTACACCGCGACATTGACCAACGCTGCTGGCACGCCGGTTACCGTCACGCTGTCGAACGGCGCCGTGATCACCATCGACGCCGGTAAAACCACTGGCACCGTGACCGTTGCGGCCCCGGCCGATGACGTCTACAAAGATGCCGGCACTGTTCAGGCAACAATCACCGCCGCGACCGGCGGTAACTTCGAAAACCTGGTGCCAAGCACTGTTGCGGCGGTTACCAGCGTCACCGACACCATCGACACCTCGACGGTG
>NZ_JBTEYL010000052.1:0-3310 GCF_054330215.1 Pseudomonas sp. Ma2-10
AGAGCGATTCTTCCATGGCCGGGTCGCTATAACCGAACCAGTTTTGCATCAGATGAACCCGTAACATCGCCATCAACGGATAGGCCGGACGACCACCTTTGCTCTTCGGATAGTGCGGCTCGATCAGTTTGACCAAGCCATTCCAGGGCACGACCTGATCCATCTCGATCAGGAAGCGTTCACGGCGGGTTTGTTTGCGTTTGCCAGCGTATTCGGCGTCAGCGAAGGACATCTGCTTCATCGGGGTTCAACCGTTCAGTTCCTGAGACTGGCGTATTTCACCAGATTTGAAAGTCTTTTTCAGAGTTTCCTTAGACTCTTTACGAGCAATCGCTGTGTTGTTGGTCCTATGGGGGCATGTATTTCTACTCAGAATCAGCGATGCAAATACTGTTGNCTCAACCGTTCAGTTCTTGGGACTGGCGTATTTCACCAGATTTGAAAGTCTTTTTCAGAGTTTCCCTAGCCGGTGAAACTTCCCTTGATGCAAGCATCGTGCAGCCAGCTACATACATCTCGACACCGTCATGCACCAGTACTTTCATCCGGTCGGCGCGGCGGTTGGCAAACAGATAAGCGCAGCGCGTCTTAGCCGCACCGAGTTCGTAGAAAATAAATCTGTCCACTTATTAAGCTCGAAATTTACTTATGGGTATGTTGGCTTTGTCGAGCGCTTTGATGAAATCATTTAGCGTGGGGAAATTTGATTTTTTTAAAAAGTCTAATATCCAGAGTGCGTTTAGCTCGATAAATAAAGGTGTCCAGTCAGGGGCGAAAGCTTCAGCCTCCGGTAACTCGAATCCCGATAGTCCATGACCTTTCCCTGCTGAAAACAACAAGCATTTATGCTCGTAGGAGTACGCGATAAATTTTGGCCAGTCCGAATCGTGAGGGCGGTCTGACGGAATGTCTTTCTTTGCTAAAATAAAATAGTCTTTCATTACTCTTCCGGCAGGACCTCTACTTTGTCAAAGTGAATAACTCTGCTGTTTGTGTGAATCTGTTGTGCACCACCATCGCCATATTCTGGATATGCGTCAGCAAATGGTTCCAGCTTGGGGCGGCTGCAGGAGCTGAGTGCAACACGGTTATTGAATTGAAGTAGGAGCCTCATGTTGCAAGCCCATCAGCTGAGTAAATACCTCAATCGGACACAGCCAGTTAAATCGCTTGCGTGGTCGGATGTTCAGCAAATATGCAAACTTGTCCAACTCATCTTGGGTGTACTTGGACAGGTCGGTTCCCTTGGGCAAAAACTGGCGGACAAGGCCGTTGGTGTTCTCGTTGGTTCCACGTTGCCATGGGCTGTGTGGGTCAGCAAAGTAAACAGCAATACCCGTCTTCTGAGTGAGTTCGGCGTGCTTGGCCATTTCCTTGCCCTGGTCATACGTCATGCTTTTACGAGCGGCCAGCGGCATGCCATTGAGCGCCGCGCTGAACCCTTCGACTGCCGATGTCGCCGTAGCGTCATTCATTTTCACCAGCATCAAATAGCCGCTGGAGCGCTCAACGAGTGTCCCGACCGCCGAGGCGTTGTTCTTCCCCTTGATCAAGTCGCCCTCCCAATGCCCCGGCATCAAACGGTCTTCAACCTCCGGCGGACGCAGGTGAATACTGACCATGTCCGGAATCTGGCCGCGACGATCAACACCCCCGGCGCGCGGTCTACGTGTGCTCTTGCCTTGTCGCAGACACTGCACCAGCCCTTGCGCAGCTCACCGACGGGCATCGCATAGATCGCTTTATAGATGGTTTCCCGGCAAACGTAGGCTTCTTTGAAATTGATTTTCATGACCCGCAGCTTGCCCGCGATTTGCTCTGGGGAAAAGCGTTCTCGAAGCAAATGAAGCACCAGCTCGAAGCGTTCATTACCCAGAACCAGTTTTCTGGCAGGGCGACAAACTTTACGGCGCTCGCGAGTGTGAGCCTGTGCGACGTGGGCAACGTATCTCCCATTGAGAGATCGATTGCGACGCAACTCGCGACTGATCGTAGAGGGGCTTCGGCCAAGCATTCGAGCTATCTCGCGCTGACTAAGATCTTGATATTGCCCGACCTGGATCGTGGCGCGTTCTTCGACGCTGAGTTCTGTATAGGACATGGCGGCACCTTACTGGAGGGTGAGGTGTTGCACTCAGTTTTTGCGGCCGCCTTTTCGCTGTCATTTGTCAGTGGTAATAAAATACTTATCAGGCCCCCTCCAACTGATCATTGTAAAATTCCCGATTAAAAGTCCCTTGTCTCTTAGATACTCAAATACCTCGGCAGGACACCACTCTCTACCATCGGAAAAATAAACTTCAAGCTCCCTGAGCTGGTTAAATACGCCAGCTTTTTTTTCATCGTTTGGTGTGATGATTTTGTATTCGTTAAGGTCAATGTCATTTGTGAAGCCAATGCCAATAAGCTTTTCTTTTATTTTTGCATCAAGAATCTTTACTCTAACAAAATCGCTGTCAGATTTTGTCACATAGGCTTGGACTGTATTCATTTAACTAGGATCTCTGTCATGGTAGATACACCAGGTACATCGGTAGTCGGGATGGAATCAATTACCATCTCGGGTGCCCCTCCTGGTAGATGATTTCCTGGGCCTTCAAATTTGTCATTGCCTGCTAGCGGGCTTCTGGGCATGCGTTCTTGGATTCCATCAATTTTTCTGATCTTGAAACCATTTTGAAGGCTTCCTTGCTCTAGTCCAAACGCAGCTTCTAATTGGAGAACTTGCTCTTTGTTTAGCGTCATTTTTCCGTTTGCTGAAAAGTCCCCAATTACATCACTGATACCTTTTTTGTCAGAAATGAATGATCCGTCTCTTCCGATGCTTGGGTACTTATCCCAAGCTATTGGACTTATGTTGTATCCGACATTGTCTTCCAATATCTGGGCTTGGCGTTGTCTTGCTTGAAGAACTTTTGCACTAGGGATGCCCGGATCACCCTGGTCAACTTTGGCTTGTTCTTCTGGAACTTCTATTGCCCTATCGGGCTTACAACCATCTGCGCCAGGGCAATTGTTCAACCCCAACGGATCCACCCACCCCGTAGGGTTAGGCACGTACTGGTAGTTGTTCAACCCACCCGCAAGCTTGATCGGATCCGGCGTCAGAAACCGTCCAGTGCCCGGATTGTAGTAGCGATGCCGGTTGTAATGTAAGCCAGTTTCCGCATCGAAGTACTGACCCTGGAAGCGCAGCGGGTTATCAATTTCCGCAACATCGAGGGTCGCGAGGTTGCCGTAGGCACGGTATTTCGCCGACCACATGATCTCGCCGCTGTAGTCGGTGAGTTCCTGCGGGGTGCCGAGGTGG
>NZ_JBTEYL010000053.1:0-3030 GCF_054330215.1 Pseudomonas sp. Ma2-10
CCACGGAGACGGCCGCTTCGCGAAACTGATGGCGGGTTATGCCAAGACCGACTTGCTGATCCTGGACGACTGGGGCCTGGCGCCGTTTACCGCTGCGCAGCGGCGCGACATGCTTGAACTGCTGGACGACCGCTACGGCAACCGCTCGACGCTGGTCACCAGCCAGATGCCGGTGGACAAATGGCATGCGCTGATCGGCGACCCGACCTTGGGCGATGCGATCCTCGACCGGCTGGTGCACAACGCTTATCGGATCGAACTGAAGGGCGAATCGATGCGCAGACGCGCAACGAAATTGACGACGACAGGGACTTCAGACTAACAATGCAAACCTGCGTCGCTGCGCTCCGACNTTTGATCTATGGCGCAACCGCCCTCATCAAGTTCTCACTCCAAGATTCGTCGCCTGACGGGTATAATCCGGGCATGAATTTAATGCCAAAAGACCTTCCTGATGACCCTGCCTTGCTCAAGCAAATGTTGCTTGAGGCATTCAGTCGTCAGCAGGTAACGGCCGAGGCTTATCAGACTCATATCGTCGACCTGAAAGAACAGATCAAACTTTTGCGCGACCGTTTATTCGGTCGCAAGTCCGAACAAACCGTTGAACCTAATACCCCGCAACTGGCGCTGTTCAACGAGCCTGAAAGCGAGCCGATGACACTGGTCGGCGACGCCGAGGAAGAGGTTGTCGCTCCGACTCCACGTCGTGGCAAACGCAAGCCACTATCTGCTGATCTGCCGCGTATCGAAGTCATCCACGAACTGCCTGAACATGAACTGACCTGTGCCTGCGGTTGCCGCAAACATGTGATCCGCGAAGAAACCAGCGAGCAGCTGGATATCGTGCCGATGCAAATCCGCGTCATCAAACATGTCCGCAAGGTCTATGGCTGCCGTGGTTGTGAAACGGCTCCGGTCACTGCGGACAAACCGGCTCAGTTGATCGAAAAGAGCATGGCCAGCCCAAGCGTGCTGGCCATGTTGTTAACGACCAAATATGTAGATGGCTTGCCGCTGCACCGTTTCGAAACGGTCTTGAGCCGACATGGCATTGATATCCCACGGCAAACACTGGCTCGCTGGGTGATCCAGTGCGGCGAACATCTGCAACCGCTGTTGAATCTGATGCGTGACCGATTACTGGAAAGTCCGGTCATCCACTGCGATGAAACCCGCGTCCAAGTGCTTAAAGAACCAGATCGCGACCCGACCAGCCAATCCTGGATGTGGGTACAGGCCAGTGGCCCCCCGGATCGCAAAGTCGTGTTGTTCGACTACACGTCCAGCCGTGCGCAGGAGGTGCCGTTGCGCCTGCTGGAAAGTTATCGCGGCTATGTGATGACCGACGATTACGCCGGTTATAACGCGTTGGCGTTGCAACCGGGCGTGGAGCGTCTGGCGTGCATGGCTCATGCGCGACGCAAGTTCGTGGACGCGCAAAAAGTGCAGCCTAAGGGCAAGACCGGGCGTGCCGATATCGCGCTGACGATGATCAATAAGCTGTACGGAATCGAGCGTGAACTCAAGGACGTCAGCAATGAACAGCGTTTTACTGGTCGTCAGGAAAAGAGTGTACCGATCTTGGCTCAGCTGAAAGCCTGGATGGAAAAAACACAGCCGCAGGTCACTTCGCAAAGTGCTTTAGGCAAGGCTGTTAATTACCTGGCCAACAACTGGAGCCGACTGGAGCGCTATGTGGAGGCTGGCTTTTTACCGATAGACAACAACGCCGCCGAAAGAGCGATAAAGCCGTTTGTGATCGGGCGCAAGGCATGGCTGTTCAGCGATACGCCCAAGGGCGCTACCGCCAGTGCGCAGATCTATAGCTTGGTGGAGACCGCCAAGCTCAACGGCCAGGAGCCCTATACGTGGCTGCGCCACGTACTTGAGCGGTTGCCGCATGCGTCGTCGGTTGAAGACTATGAAGCGTTGTTGCCGTGGAACTGCTCACCGCAAATGCCACGGTAAACCAAGGCCTCACCTTGCGGTAGGTGAGGTTTATGGATCAGTTACGCTTGATCGCCCACTCGGATCGCGGCAGCCAGTACGCGAGTGCGAGCTACAGAGCGCTACTGGCAAGAAGTGACATGCAGCAAAGCATGAGCCGTAAAGGTAACTGCTGGGATAACGCGGTGATGGAGCGCTTCTTTCTGAGCTTGAAAATGGAGCGGGTATGGCGACGTGATTACGCCAACCATGCCGAGGCGATACGCGACATCACTGAGTACATCGTTGGGTTTTACAACAACGAACGGCTGCACTCGAAACTGGGATATCTGCCACCGACCGTTTACGAACGGGCGATGGCGTCAAAATCACCTATCGAGGTGTCCGGAATTAGTTGACCACTACACCTGTCCCATTTTCTTTATTTTGCTGACGAAAGATACCACCTGATAAAATCAAAAAAACCACTCCATTTTGGAGGGATTAGGCCGGATACGAAGTCTTCTTGTTGAGCTAAGTCGAAGTCCCAAACGCCACCACTATTCTTGTCGAGCAAATAACCTCCCTCACCTTGCAAGGAGGTGAAGCCTATGTAGTTTTCTGGTAGCTCCCACATGTCGTGAATGAACTCGGTCCCCATAAGAATCTGCTCTGTGGGTTCGGATACGTCACAAATGTATTCGTCAGATACAGAGCTTTGAAAATTAGCAGGTAAGTAATTTATATAAATACTACCGAACTCGCTGTTTGGGGAAACCCCAAGTGTTTCAAGAGCGCTTATAGCCAAGTCTTTGTCGGTTCTATGTATGTTGCCTGGCTGCTTTTCTATCAGGCTAACTAAGTCTTTGGGTATCATTTTTTACCTCGGCTGCACGACCCCTCCAATATTGAGGAACCTCTTTGTCAAATAGCTCTCTGTCTACAGGTGCGTCAGAGTTTTTATTTCTTCCATATGGGCGAATTGCTTTACCTCCTTTATCCTTGGCGGTTGCAGAAGCTGAGTGCAACACGGCTATTGAGTTAAAGCAGGAGCAGCATGATGCATCCCCATCACTTCTGTAATCACCTCAATCGGACATT
>NZ_JBTEYL010000054.1:0-2760 GCF_054330215.1 Pseudomonas sp. Ma2-10
CATGCTCAATAGCCTCGGCTTCGACTCGCTGGAAGCCCTGAGCGTCAGCGTCATCCCCGACAGCATCAAAGGCACCAGCGTCCTCGGCCTCGAAGACGGCCTGAGCGAAGCCGATGCCCTGGCCTTGATCAAGTCCATCGCCGGCAAAAACCAGCTGTTCAAAACCTACATCGGCCAGGGCTACTACGGCACGCACACGCCGTCGCCGATCTTGCGCAACCTGCTGGAAAACCCGGCCTGGTACACCGCCTACACCCCATACCAACCGGAAATTTCCCAGGGCCGTCTCGAAGCGCTGCTGAACTTCCAGACCCTGATCAGCGACCTCACCGGCCTGCCGATCGCCAACGCGTCCTTGCTCGACGAAGCCACCGCCGCCGCCGAAGCCATGACCTTCTGCAAACGCCTGAGCAAGAACAAGGGCAGCCATGCGTTCTTCGCGTCCGTGCATTGCCACCCGCAAACCCTCGACGTGCTGCGCACTCGGGCCGAGCCGCTGGGCATCGACGTGGTGGTTGGCGACGAGCGTGAACTGACTGACGTGACGCCGTTCTTCGGCGCCCTGCTGCAATACCCGGCGAGCAACGGTGACGTCTTCGACTACCGCGCACTGACCGAACGCTTCCACGCCGCCAACGCCCTGGTCGCGGTCGCCGCCGACCTGCTGGCCCTGACCGTGCTGACCCCGCCGGGTGAGTTCGGTGCCGACGTGGCCATCGGCAGCGCGCAACGCTTCGGCGTGCCGCTGGGCTTCGGTGGCCCGCACGCGGCCTACTTCTCCACCAAGGACGCGTTCAAGCGCGACATGCCGGGCCGTCTGGTCGGCGTCTCCGTGGACCGTTTCGGCAAGCCGGCCCTGCGCCTGGCCATGCAGACCCGCGAGCAACATATCCGCCGCGAGAAGGCCACCAGCAACATCTGCACCGCCCAAGTGCTGTTGGCCAACATCGCCAGCATGTACGCCGTGTACCACGGCCCGAAAGGCCTGACGCAGATCGCCAATCGCGTGCATCACCTGACCGCGATCCTCGCCCAAGGCTTGAACGCAATCGGCCTGAGTGTCGAGCAGGACAACTTCTTCGACACCCTGACGATCAAGACCGGCGCTCACACCGCCAAGCTGCACGACCTGGCACACGCCCAGCAGATCAACCTGCGCGTGGTCAACGCTGAACGTCTGGGCCTGTCCCTCGACGAAACCACCTCGCAAGCCGACGTCGAAACCCTGTGGGCCCTGCTTGCCGACGGTAAAGCGCTGCCGGACTTCGCCGCCCTCGCCGCGTCCGTGGTCAGCACTCTGCCGGCTGCACTGGTGCGCCAGTCGCCAATCCTCAGCCACCCGGTGTTCAACCGCTACCACTCGGAAACCGAGCTGATGCGCTACCTGCGCAAACTCGCCGACAAGGACCTGGCGCTGGATCGCACCATGATCCCGCTGGGTTCCTGCACCATGAAACTCAATGCCGCCAGCGAAATGATCCCGGTGACCTGGGCTGAATTCGGCGCCCTGCACCCGTTCGCCCCGGCCGAGCAAAGCGCCGGCTACCAGCAACTGACCGACGAACTGGAAGCGATGCTCTGCGCCGCCACCGGGTACGACGCGATCTCGCTGCAACCGAACGCCGGTTCGCAAGGTGAATACGCTGGCCTCTTGGCGATTCGTGCCTATCACCAGAGCCGTGGTGAAGACCGTCGCGACATCTGCCTGATCCCGTCCTCGGCGCACGGCACCAACCCGGCCACCGCCAACATGGCTGGCATGCGCGTCGTTGTGACCGCCTGCGATGCGCGTGGCAACGTCGACATTGAAGACCTGCGCGCCAAAGCCATCGAGCACCGCGAACACCTCGCGGCATTGATGATCACCTACCCGTCGACCCACGGCGTGTTCGAAGAAGGCATCCGCGAAATCTGCGGCATCGTTCACGACAATGGCGGCCAGGTGTACATCGACGGCGCCAACATGAATGCGATGGTCGGCCTCTGCGCCCCGGGCAAGTTCGGCGGCGACGTGTCGCACCTGAACCTGCACAAAACCTTCTGCATCCCGCACGGCGGTGGCGGCCCGGGCGTTGGCCCGATTGGCGTGAAATCGCACCTGACGCCGTTCCTGCCGGGGCACGGCACCCTGCAGCGCAAGGAAGGCGCGGTGTGCGCCGCACCGTTCGGCAGCGCGAGCATTTTGCCGATCACCTGGATGTACATTCGGATGATGGGTGGCGCCGGCCTCAAGCGTGCGTCGCAACTGGCGATCCTCAATGCCAACTACATTTCCCGTCGCCTCGAAGAGCATTACCCGGTGCTGTACACCGGCAGCAACGGCCTGGTGGCGCACGAATGCATCCTCGATTTGCGCCCGCTGAAAGACAGCAGCGGCATCAGCGTCGATGACGTCGCCAAACGCCTGATCGACTTCGGTTTCCACGCCCCGACCATGTCCTTCCCGGTTGCCGGCACGCTGATGATCGAGCCGACCGAAAGCGAATCCAAGGAAGAACTGGACCGCTTCTGCGACGCCATGATCCGCATCCGCGAGGAAATCCGCGCGGTGGAAAACGGCACGCTGGACAAGGACGACAACCCGCTGAAAAACGCGCCGCACACGGCGGCGGAAATCGTCGGCGAGTGGACGCATCCGTACAGCCGTGAGCAAGCGGTGTATCCGGTTGCGTCGCTGATCGAAGGCAAGTACTGGCCACCGGTCGGTCGCGTCGACAACGTGTTCGGCGATCGCAATCTGATCTGTGCCTGCCCGTCGAT
>NZ_JBTEYL010000055.1:0-2754 GCF_054330215.1 Pseudomonas sp. Ma2-10
TCGTCTTCACACACCGCAATCTGATGCTCTTTCGAGTGGTCAAATTGCTTGGGTGTTATATGGTCAAGCCTCACGGGCAATTAGTATTGGTTAGCTCAACGCCTCACAGCGCTTACACACCCAACCTATCAACGTCGTAGTCTTCGACGGCCCTTCAGGGGACTCAAGGTCCCAGTGAGATCTCATCTTGAGGCTAGTTTCCCGCTTAGATGCTTTCAGCGGTTATCTATTCCGAACATAGCTACCCGGCAATGCCACTGGCGTGACAACCGGAACACCAGAGGTTCGTCCACTCCGGTCCTCTCGTACTAGGAGCAGCCCCTCTCAAATCTCAAACGTCCACGGCAGATAGGGACCGAACTGTCTCACGACGTTCTAAACCCAGCTCGCGTACCACTTTAAATGGCGAACAGCCATACCCTTGGGACCGGCTTCAGCCCCAGGATGTGATGAGCCGACATCGAGGTGCCAAACACCGCCGTCGATATGAACTCTTGGGCGGTATCAGCCTGTTATCCCCGGAGTACCTTTTATCCGTTGAGCGATGGCCCTTCCATACAGAACCACCGGATCACTAAGACCTACTTTCGTACCTGCTCGACGTGTCTGTCTCGCAGTCAAGCGCGCTTTTGCCTTTATACTCTACGACCGATTTCCGACCGGTCTGAGCGCACCTTCGTACTCCTCCGTTACTCTTTAGGAGGAGACCGCCCCAGTCAAACTACCCACCATACACTGTCCTCGATCCGGATAACGGACCTGAGTTAGAACCTCAAAGTTGCCAGGGTGGTATTTCAAGGTTGGCTCCACGCGAACTGGCGTCCACGCTTCAAAGCCTCCCACCTATCCTACACAAGCAAATTCAAAGTCCAGTGCAAAGCTATAGTAAAGGTTCACGGGGTCTTTCCGTCTAGCCGCGGATACACTGCATCTTCACAGCGATTTCAATTTCACTGAGTCTCGGGTGGAGACAGCGCCGCCATCGTTACGCCATTCGTGCAGGTCGGAACTTACCCGACAAGGAATTTCGCTACCTTAGGACCGTTATAGTTACGGCCGCCGTTTACCGGGGCTTCGATCAAGAGCTTCGCGTTAGCTAACCCCATCAATTAACCTTCCGGCACCGGGCAGGCGTCACACCCTATACGTCCACTTTCGTGTTTGCAGAGTGCTGTGTTTTTAATAAACAGTCGCAGCGGCCTGGTATCTTCGACCGGCATGGGCTTACGCAGTAAATGCTTCACCCTCACCGGCGCACCTTCTCCCGAAGTTACGGTGCCATTTTGCCTAGTTCCTTCACCCGAGTTCTCTCAAGCGCCTTGGTATTCTCTACCCAACCACCTGTGTCGGTTTGGGGTACGGTTCCTGGTTACCTGAAGCTTAGAAGCTTTTCTTGGAAGCATGGCATCAACCACTTCGTCACCCAAAGGGTAACTCGTCATCAGCTCTCGGCCTTAGAATCCCGGATTTACCTAAGATTCCAGCCTACCACCTTAAACTTGGACAACCAACGCCAAGCTGGCCTAGCCTTCTCCGTCCCTCCATCGCAATAACCAGAAGTACAGGAATATTAACCTGTTTTCCATCGACTACGCTTTTCAGCCTCGCCTTAGGGACCGACTAACCCTGCGTCGATTAACGTTGCGCAGGAAACCTTGGTCTTTCGGCGTGGGTGTTTTTCACACCCATTGTCGTTACTCATGTCAGCATTCGCACTTCTGATACCTCCAGCAAGCTTCTCAACTCACCTTCACAGGCTTACAGAACGCTCCTCTACCGCATCACCTAAGTGATACCCGTAGCTTCGGTGTATGGTTTGAGCCCCGTTACATCTTCCGCGCAGGCCGACTCGACTAGTGAGCTATTACGCTTTCTTTAAAGGGTGGCTGCTTCTAAGCCAACCTCCTAGCTGTCTAAGCCTTCCCACATCGTTTCCCACTTAACCATAACTTTGGGACCTTAGCTGACGGTCTGGGTTGTTTCCCTTTTCACGACGGACGTTAGCACCCGCCGTGTGTCTCCCATGCTCGGCACTTGTAGGTATTCGGAGTTTGCATCGGTTTGGTAAGTCGGGATGACCCCCTAGCCGAAACAGTGCTCTACCCCCTACAGTGATACATGAGGCGCTACCTAAATAGCTTTCGAGGAGAACCAGCTATCTCCGAGCTTGATTAGCCTTTCACTCCGATCCACAGGTCATCCGCTAACTTTTCAACGGTAGTCGGTTCGGTCCTCCAGTTAGTGTTACCCAACCTTCAACCTGCCCATGGATAGATCGCCCGGTTTCGGGTCTATTCCCAGCGACTAGACGCCCTATTAAGACTCGCTTTCGCTACGCCTCCCCTATTCGGTTAAGCTCGCCACTGAAAATAAGTCGCTGACCCATTATACAAAAGGTACGCAGTCACCCAACAAAGTGGGCTCCCACTGCTTGTACGCATACGGTTTCAGGATCTATTTCACTCCCCTCTCCGGGGTTCTTTTCGCCTTTCCCTCACGGTACTAGTTCACTATCGGTCAGTCAGTAGTATTTAGCCTTGGAGGATGGTCCCCCCATATTCAGACAAAGTTTCTCGTGCTCCGTCCTACTCGATTTCATGACTAAGAGATTTTCGCGTACAGGGCTATCACCCACTATGGCCGTACTTTCCAGAACGTTCCGCTAATCTCAAAGCCACTTAAGGGCTAGTCCCCGTTCGCTCGCCACTACTAAGGGAATCTCGGTTGATTTCTTTTCCTCAGGGTACTTAGATG
>NZ_JBTEYL010000056.1:0-2599 GCF_054330215.1 Pseudomonas sp. Ma2-10
GCTCAATGGCCACGCGCCGCTGACCAACTCGATCACCGACGTGAGCGGTGGCAACTACGAAAATCTGGTCGCTGATAAAACGCCGGTTTCGACCACTGTTACTGATACCCCGGACACTACGACTCTCAGCCTGTCGGCCACTGACTCCGTAGCTGAAGGCGGCTCGATCCTCTACACCGCCAACCTGACCAATGCTGCTGGTACACCGGTCACCGTGACATTGAGCAACGGCGCAGTGATCCTCATCGCGGCCGGCGCCACCAGTGGCTCCGTAACCGTTGCTGCGCCTGCCGATGACGTCTACAAAGATGCCGGCACTGTTCAGGCGACAATCACCAAAGCCACTGGCGGTAACTTCGAAAACCTGGTGCCAAGCACTGTTGCGGCGGTTACCAGCGTCACTGACACCATCGACACCTCGACGGTGAAACTGACTGCGACCGATACTGCCGCTGAGGGCGGCACTGTCACTTACACCGCGACGATCGGTCAGCCTGTCACTGGTTCCCCGGTCACCGTGACCCTGGCCAACGGCCAGACCATCACCATCGACATCGGCAAAACCAGCGGCACTGTTAATGCTGTAGCACCGAACGATGTGCTCAATGGCCACGCGCCGCTGACCAACTCGATCACCGACGTGAGCGGCGGAAATTACGAAAACCTGGTCGCGGATAAAACGCCGGTTTCGACCACTGTTACTGATACCCCGGACACTACGACTCTCAGCCTGAGCGCAACGGATTCCGTGGCTGAAGGCGGCTCGATCGTCTACACCGCCAACCTGACCAACGCAGCCGGCACACCGGTCACCGTGACCCTGAGCAACGGCGCGGTAATCACCATCGCTGCCGGCGCCACCACCGGTTCCGTGACCGTTGCTGCCCCGGCCGATGACGTCTACAAAGATGCCGGCACTGTTCAAGCAACAATCACCGCAGCCACCGGTGGCAACTTCGAAAACCTGGTGCCGAGCACTGTTGCGGCGGTTACCAGCGTCACCGACACCATCGACACCTCGACGGTGAAACTGACTGCGACCGATACTGCCGCTGAAGGCGGTACCGTCACTTACACCGCGACAATCGGTCAGCCTGTCACTGGCTCTCCGGTCACCGTGACCCTGGCCAACGGCCAGACCATCACCATCGACATCGGCAAAACCAGCGGCACTGTTAATGCTGTAGCACCGAACGATGTGCTCAATGGCCACGCGCCGCTGACCAACTCGATCACCGACGTGAGCGGCGGCAACTACGAAAACCTGGTCGCGGATAAAACGCCGGTTTCGACCACTGTTACTGATACCCCGGACACTACGACTCTCAGCCTGAGCGCAACGGATTCCGTGGCTGAAGGCGGCTCGATCGTCTACACCGCCAACCTGACCAATGCTGCTGGTACACCGGTCACCGTGACATTGAGCAACGGCGCGGTAATCACCATCGCGGCCGGCGCCACCAGCGGTTCCGTGACCGTTGCTGCTCCGGCCGATGACGTCTACAAAGATGCCGGCACTGTTCAGGCGACAATCACCAAAGCCACCGGTGGTAACTTCGAAAACTTGGTACCAAGCACTGTTGCGGCGGTTACCAGCGTCACTGACACCATCGACACCTCGACGGTGAAACTGACTGCGACCGATACTGCGGCTGAAGGCGGCACTGTCACTTACACCGCGACGATCGGTCAGCCTGTCACTGGCTCCCCGGTCACCGTGACCCTGGCCAACGGCCAGACCATCACCATCGACATCGGCAAAACCAGCGGCACTGTTAATGCTGTAGCACCGAACGATGTGCTCAATGGCCACGCACCGTTGACCAACTCGATCACCGACGTGAGCGGCGGCAACTACGAAAACCTGGTCGCGGATAAAACGCCGGTCAGCACCACCGTGACCGACACGCCAGACACCACCAACCTGTCCTTGAGCGCTACCGATTCGGTCGCTGAAGGCGGTTCAATCGTCTACACCGCCAACCTGACCAATGCTGCTGGTACACCGGTCACCGTGACATTGAGCAACGGCGCGGTAATCACCATCGCGGCCGGCGCCACCAGCGGTTCCGTGACCGTTGCTGCTCCGGCCGATGACGTCTACAAAGATGCCGGCACTGTTCAGGCGACAATCACCAAAGCCACCGGTGGTAACTTCGAAAACTTGGTACCAAGCACTGTTGCGGCGGTTACCAGCGTCACTGACACCATCGACACCTCGACGGTGAAACTGACTGCGACCGATACTGCGGCTGAAGGCGGCACTGTCACTTACACCGCGACGATCGGTCAGCCTGTCACTGGCTCCCCGGTCACCGTGACCCTGGCCAACGGACAGACCATCACCATCCCGGTTGGCGAGAGCAGCGGCTCCGTGAATTTCGTTGCGCCGAACGATGTGCTCAATGGTCACGCACCGTTGACCAACTCGATCACCAACGTGAGCGGTGGTAACTACGAAAATCTGGTCGCGGATAAAACGCCGGTTTCGACCACCGTTACTGATACCCCGGACACTACGACTCTCAGCCTGAGCGCAACGGATTCCGTGGCTGAAGGCGGCTCGATCCTCTACACCGCGACATTGACTAACGCTGCT
>NZ_JBTEYL010000057.1:0-2459 GCF_054330215.1 Pseudomonas sp. Ma2-10
GACCCTCTTAAAAGGCTAGAAGTGGTGTCCACTTAAATAGGTGGACACCATCGCCTTTGGCGGTGGGGTCAGGAAGGTGTGTTTGCTGGCCGGTTACGTTATGACTCTCAGTTAGTGAGTTACATAACCAGTGCCAACTGTGTAATTTTTAACCGCTACCTTTTCCGGGCCGATAGACTTCTAGCGAGTAGATAGTTTTGATACCACCGGTATGCGAGCCAAAGGGGTAATAGCCCATCAGGTGATGATGTATCCAGCCTACTAACCTTACAGGTGGTAAGTAGTAGTAAAAGCATATTACCCATACCGAAAACACCTTCCTCGATGTGCCTGGGAAAATGACCCCGACTAACCAGCCACACCGTCATTTTCACCCTATGCCTCACTCCGGAAATAAATCATCGTCCGGCAGTTCCAACAGCTCCGGCACTGGCCCTCTGACCTCCAGCAACCCGAGCGATGGGGAGCAACATAACCCGGACTTACTGGAGGGAGTGCCAAGTGGTCGGCAAGGCTCAACCGGCATAAAGGCCATGACGGGCTTTCGCCCGGTCATGGCCTAAAAGTTAGCTACTAGCTGACCACGCCCAGGCGGCCAAGTCGGACTGGAGAGTCTTCAGCCGAATCGCGCTCCTCAATCCTTGCCAGGATCCAGTCGTGTACCTCGCTGTCTACCCAGCCGACGCAGCGATCCCCCAACGAAACCGGCTTCGGGAAGGTGCCCTCCCCGATGTACTTGTAGATGGTCGACCGTGCCAAGCCGGTCGAATCGATTACTTCTTTCAGGCGAATGATCCTCATGAGCGGGCTCCTCTGTTAGCTCAGAGGATCTGCAGTGGCAGTAAAAAAATACTGCTCAGGAACAATCCAAAATCGTAATCACGGCAATCACTCTGTAAGTGCCTGGACTTTCCGCATCAGCGTCGGTGCGAGCACTTATGCAGCAGTGAGCAGACCCGACATGGGAATAACTTCAAAGGAGCGTAACCATCCCTAGTCAATCCTGACCTCAACGAATTGCTTATGTCACGTCACTGGCATCGCAGGTTGCAGGTTTACCGACTTACCAAAAATCTCGCTTGTAGCACCCTTGAAAGCTGTAGGGTCCATACAAATCGGGCCACAATAGAAATTTATCCTTATCTATCACGCACCTATCTTACATCTAGAAATCGTCTTAATATGCTCTACAAAACATCTATAAGCGATCTACCCATGACCTTTGTTCTGAGCGAAGACACTCAAAAAGATGACGATGACAATCTTTCTGCCTTGCTGACTGGATGGTCACTAAATAACCGAGAGGTGGCCTGGCTGTGGCTATCTCTAGTCGGACGGGAAGGAGAGCGCCTCGATGACTGCCAATTCAATAGCCCTACGATGCGCGACAAAATCTCGCAGACACTCAAAGACAGCCGAAGTCTAAAACGCGAAATTGAACACGCTCGAGAAACGCAACTCCTCCCGCTGGAAGCTTTTGGCTGGATAGAAAAGAACGGGCGGCAGCCGAAATGGTTGGCAGCAGAAGCCATGAGGAAGACCAACCTAAGGCTGCGCAACAGCATTTTCCGAACACTACCCAACAAGGATCAGGTGATAGTACTTTTCGACCTTTGGAATACGGAATTCAGCAGGAAAGAGAGGGCGTTACGCTACCTTTCGGAAGACTGGAATGAGCACCTGCGAACCGACAAAATCTTCAAGTGGTTCAAAGACCAAGATGAGCGAGAAAAATGCTCACTGGCGTGGAGTTGGCTAGAGCAGAACCAGCCGACGCTAATCCGACTAGAGAAGCCTTTCACCCGACATGGCGAGCTACTGGAGTTTTTCGACCACAGTAGCGCCTCATCCGGCGAAAAAGAGCTCTACGTGGAGAAGATCAAGAGACGCTGGAGCACGCAAAAGACGCGGGTGAACGCTACCCACAAGAAGCAGTACAACTTTGTGCTTAACAACAACATCAACGCCGCCCTCGATAAGCTTGCCGAAGAGCATCAGTTGTCTAGGACGAAAATTCTTGAGGAGCTCATACTGAGTGAGACAGCGCACAGGCTTTACCTCGTGACACGATAAGTTTTCTCAACCCAAAGCGTCCCGAATTCAAATTCATCGATGGGTATTCCAAAAGGTATTCCAAGAAAATACCTAACCGATACTTATCTATTAAAATCAACAACTTAATAGACCCGTTCAGATTACCCCGGCCCACCAAATACGAAGCAAAACAAAACCCGCCAAGTGCGGGTTTTGTTGCATCTGGGGGTTGGTCATTTTTGCAGGCGGCATCATCACTCCGCGTAAGAGCAAGCTTGCCCGCGATGAGGCTCGCACGACCATCACAAATCACCCTGCGGCCCAGCGTAAGCGCGCCATAAACCCCACCTATTCAAAAAAAGATGAACCGTTCAGGATGTGTCATTCCGTTATTTCTTGTGCTTGATATCCACCACCGTCCCCGC
>NZ_JBTEYL010000058.1:0-2384 GCF_054330215.1 Pseudomonas sp. Ma2-10
GTTTTTTCGGTTCTGGGATGGGCGACACATTTTTCCGATTCTCGAAGGACTCGGTGCCGGCGCGGGTGAGGTTTTACCCGTGTTCGACCGCTACCTGATCAATGGCCAGCCACTGGACGTGGGACCGAGGGGAGTGCCACCGGCCAAGGCCTGGCCGTGGTGGGAGGTGCCGCAGGCGTTAGTCGACACGCTGGCGGAAAAAGACCACACCACCGTCGTCGACAACCTGATGCAGTGGCTGGGGGAGGACTGCCCGGAACTGTTCTTCGCCTTCCCCGAAAGTAACTTACGCCACAAGGTCGAGCGCTTCGTGCGCCAACAATCCAATACAGAAGATATGGCAGAGCGTCTTGCTGCTGAGCTGACAAAGGAAGTCACGTCATGAATACCCCGATTGGTACCTTGGTCCTGCGCGTGCTGGACGCCAAAACCCCTGACGTGAACCTGATTCTCAAAGACTTCAAAAATTGCCTGAGCGATTACAAGGAGTGGGCGGACGGTTTCCTGACTGGTTGGGCACTGGATGTCGACCAGACCTTCAAAGTCGGAAATGAAGTCAGCGTGACCAAACGCAAGACCAAAACCGGCAAGGTCGAGACTTACGCGACCTGCNTTACAAGGAGTGGGCGGACGGTTTCCTGACTGGTTGGGCACTGGATGTCGACCAGACCTTCAAAGTCGGAAATGAAGTCAGCGTGACCAAACGCAAGACCAAAACCGGCAAGGTCGAGACTTACGCGACCTGCCCTCTGGCCGGCGACTTCACGCTGATCCACATGTTCGAGTCGGCGCGCTTCGTACCGATCGGCAATACGCCAGTGAAACTGGAACCCGTCACCAAAGGCACTTTCTACGACGACGTCACCGGACCTGTTATTGAAACAACGATCGGCCCGAGCGGCATCAAGGTGATCGACGGCTGCAAGAAAGGCCAGATGTACCGCATCACCTTTTTCCCGAACGTATCCCAAAGCAATGTCAAAGCGCTGTACGACTCCTACCAGGGAGTGATCGGCAATCTAAACGGCTGGTTGCAAAGTGAATGGTCGAGCAAGTTCCAGCCACAGTGGGCCAGCTACTCGGCTGCTGACCGCGCGGGTCGGTCGGTCATTCTGTTGAAACGAGCGATGGATGGTCTGGAGAAGGCGTTACTCAGGCTGTGGGATGACATCAAAAGCCTGTTCGAACTGCTTGCACATCCAAAGGAAAACCTCGAAAAGCTCCGCAAGTACCTGTCGGATGTCGAGATCGACAAGCTCTATGCTGCGTCCAAGGAATCCATTGCGTCGGGTCTGTTGATCCTCAGTGACGAACCATTGATGTTCATTTACGTCTCGGCGATCGTGGCGTGGGTCGGCATGCTGCCACCGCAAGTCATCGTCGACGTGGTGACGGCCATTGCGTCGGAATTCCTGATCAACGTGGTGCTGGGTATTTGCCTCACTGGCGGTGCCGGAATCGCGGTGCGGGTGGGGACCAAAACCCTGTCCACGGTCAAATCCGGTACGGCGCTCAAGTACCTTGAAGAGCTGGCCGCGAAACTGATGTCCCTGAGCGGCAAGCACAGCCTGCCAGCACACGCCGAAGTGTCGAAGCCGTTGATTGCCAGTGCCAATAACGTGCCGATGAAACCGGCCAAAACAGCGGCGATCAAAATCGACGAGGCTGCCGCCAACGGTTCTAAAAGTCAGGTGCCAAAAACCACGGATACGCCGAAGCAGGAAGTGAAAGACGCTTCTTCGTTTCCGCGTGGAAAGAAAGAAAAACAGACCACCCTCGCCCCCAAGGAAAAGGTCGACGATGCTTCTACTCAGTCGAAAACGCCTGACGACAAAAGCGCTGCCTGCGCCAAGAAAACCTGCACCAATGGTTGCCCGGTATCGATGGTCACTGGCGAGGAGTTGCTGACCCTGACCGACGGCGAACTTGGCGGTTTGCTACCTTTCAACTGGACGCGCCTCTATCGCACCAGCGCCGCAGAAATCGATTGCGGCCTCGGCTACGGCTGGAGTCACGCCCTCGCGCAACGTGTCGACATCAATGACGACGGGGTGATCTGGACCGATCACGAAAACCGCGTCACCACGTTCCCGCTGCCAAGTGTGCAGCGCCCGGCGATCACCAACAGCCTGTCGGAAGCGGCGATCTTCATCGGTGACGATCCGTCCGAACTGATCCTCACCCAAGGAGGCGAACGCAAGCAGTTCTACCACTTCCGCTACAACAGCAAAGGCGCGACGCTGATCGCCATCAGCGACAATTACGACAACCGCCTGCACATCACTCGTGACATTCACGGTCGAATCAAACGCGTCGATAACGGTGCTGGTCGGGCTCTCCTTGTACGTTACGACCGCAAGCACATCGTCGCCATCGACTATCAG
>NZ_JBTEYL010000059.1:0-2338 GCF_054330215.1 Pseudomonas sp. Ma2-10
CTCCAGCCCAGCCACCTTTACTCGGCAGCTGATCTCAATGGCAGCAACTCATCCAGCCGGCTATTCGGCCAGGTCGGTAACTTCTCCAGCGTGTCTTTCAACCACGCACTCGGCTCGATACCGTTCAATTTGGCTGTCGCCAGCAAACTCTGGATCGCCGCCGCCCGTCGACCCGCGCGCTCTGACCCGGTAAACAACCAATTTTTCTTACCGATAGCGATCGGCCGAATGACGTTCTCGACGGGATTATTATCAATGGGCAAGTCACCGCTCAGTGCGTAGCGCGACAGTGCCGGCCAGCGCTTGAGGCTGTAATCCATGGCTTTGGCCAGGCTGCCGCCGTTGGCCACGCCTTGGCGAGTCGACTGCAACCAGTCGTGCAGCGATTGCAACTTGAGGTCTGTTTCTTGAGCGCGCAGTTGTCGCCGCTGTTCTGCGTCGAGTTTCCTGCCGCGCCCTTCAATCTCGTAAAGCTCGGCGATCCTTCGCAATGCCTCTGCGGCCACTGGGCTCTGATTGCTCGCATGCAACTCGAAGAATTTGCGCCGCGCATGGGCCATGCAGCCCACTTCCGTAATGCCAAGACCAAACAACGCCTTGTAACCGGCATAGTCGTCGACCACCAGATGACCTTTCCAGCCCTCCAGGAACGCACGCACATACGCACCGCTGCGTCCGGGCTGATAGTCGAACACGGCGAGGCCTGGCCCCTCATCCAGGTCGTTGCTGCGATAGCACCACAGATAGGCGCGTTGGGTTTTTCCTTTGCCGGGATCCAGTTGCTGCACCGGGGTTTCGTCGGCATGCAAAATCAGGCGTTGATGCAGTAACTCACGCAATCGATCGGCCAAGGGTTGCAGGGCAAACCCATAGCGGCCTACCCACTCCGACAAGGTTGAGCGGGCCAGCGTGACGCCGTCACGCTGGGCGATCTGCTCCAGCCGATACAGCGGCAAATGATCGAGATACTTGCTGATCAAGATCCAGGCAATCAAGCCGGGGGCCGCCATACCACCGTCGATGACAGCCGGAGCAACGTCGGCTGAGACAATACTTTCGCAAGGGCGGCAGGCGTACTTGCTGCGAATATGGCGGTGGACGAAGAACCTCGCAGGTTCGACATCGAGCTGCTCGGTGATGTCTTCACCGATTTTCACCAAGGCACCACCACACTCGCCGCACGTGCACACTTCGGGTTCGTGATGATGTTCGATGCGCGGCAGATGTTCCGGCAGTGCCTGACGCCCGGCCCGCGGACGCTGAGCCCGCAGTTCAGGCACTTGCACCTCGACTTCAGCCTCAATGGCCGCGCAGTCCGCCTCCATGGTTTCGTGAAACAGATCGCGCTGCTCAGGCGACAGGGCTTCGTTCTTGACGCCGAAACGGATGCGCTTGTAGTGCGCCAGTTCAAGCGTCAGAGCCTGGATTTTCAAGGCGTCGTGTTGAGCCTGGGCACGTAACTTATCGACATCGGCCTTATGTAGAAGCGCAGCCATGATCTGCTCCCGCAGTGCGGGATCAAGGTTCAGGGCGGCGATTTCGTCGGCGATAGGCATCCGTGGATTTTACTGAAAAAGTGAACACTATCGTTATCCGCGAACGGTAATGAAGGTTATTTTCTACACTTTCCAGTGACTCATGGGGCGAGCTTCCAAGCGCTGCCAGTCAACGCCGGTGATCAACCAGCGCCATTGAGCCTGGGTCAGTGTGAAGGCTTTATCGCCTTCGTCTGGCCAGACAAAAGCACCATCATGCAAACGTCGCTGGCTTAGCCAGACGCCGGTTCCATCCCACTGTAAAAGTTTGAGGCGGTTACCTCGGCGATTACGAAAGGCATAGGCGGTGCCGTCGCACGGCGAGTTCCCCAGCGCGTGTTGAACACGTGCCGAAAGGCCATCAATGCCAAGGCGCATGTCCATGGGTTCAAGTATCAACCAGACCTGTGTCGGCAGCAGCATCAGAGCATCTCCTGAAACAAGTGAGCCAACCACGCCGGCTCCACCTCGCGGGGCAATACCAATTCCCAGCCGCTTGGGTGGCGTAGCAGCAAGTCACTTATTTGGGCAGGTTCATGCACAGCTATGGGGACCAGCGTCAGCGTCTCGTTTCCCAGCTCGCGACTTCGAAACCAATAGCCAAAAGACTTGGTGTTGAGTTGGTGCTGCTCACAGTAGGCGACTTGCGTGAGCCCACTGCTGCGCCATGCCTGGACATGTTCAGCCCAGAATGTACGCCGGGCAGTGAGTGTGGTGGGTGGTTTCATGTGTGCTCCTTTTTTGGAGAGCACAGCGTGGCGAGTGGAGGTAGGGAATTACAGGTGGCTGGGCTGGAGGCTTAC
>NZ_JBTEYL010000060.1:0-2332 GCF_054330215.1 Pseudomonas sp. Ma2-10
TGCAGCCGGCAGTTCTGGATCGAGCGGCAACCACGCCGCGCCGGCATGCACGATACCGAGCAAGGCCACGACCATTTCCACGGAGCGCTCCATGCACACGGGCACGATGGCGCCGCTGCCAATACCGGCCGCGCGCAAGGCTTTGGTGACGGTTTGCGCGCGTTGATGGAGCTCGGCATAACTCAGGCGCTGGCCTTCGAACACCAGCGCCGGGGCGTTGGGGCTCAGGGCCGCTTGTTGAGTCAGGGCCGTGTGCAGATTGGTCGGGCCGCTGTAATGACGTTCGGTCGCGTTCCAGCGATCCAGTTGCTGCTGATCCTGTTTTTGCGGGAACAACTCGACCAGCGTCCGTGTCGGCGTTGCCACCAATGCGTCCAGCAGCGCACACCATTGCGCGCTCCAGCGCTGCATCGTCAATGGGTCAAACAGCGCCGCCTGGTATTCCAGGGCGAGGATCATGTCGCTGCCATCGTCCTGGACTTCCCAGCTCTGTTCGAACTTGGCGTCGATCACCGGCAGCGTCTGCTCTTCGATGTTCAGGCCCGGCCATTGGCTGCTGTCCATGCGGCCGTGGTTAAGGGAGAACATCACCTGGAACAGCGGCGTGCGGTTCAGGTCGCGACGCTGGGCCACGGCGCCGACTAATGTGGCGAACGGCAGGTCGGCATGGGCCTGGGCGGCGCGCAAATCGGCTTCAAGGTTGGCCAGCAACTGCTCGGCCGGGGCCTGTTGATTGACTTCGCTGCGGATCACCAACGTATTCACCAGACACGCCAGCAGTGCCTGTGTTTGCGGCTGATCGCGCTGATCGGCCGGGGTGCCGAGGCGAATATCACGCTGACCGCTGTAGCGCGCAAGCAAGGCGCTCAAAGCAGTGGCCAGTACCACATAGGTGGTGCTGCCGCGTTGACGGGCGAACTGACGGATCGCTTCCGCTCGCTGAGCGCCGAGGCTGACTGTCAGCCGTTGGGCGCGACGATCCGCTTCGGCACCGCGTGGATGGTCCAGGGGCAGATCGAGCTGGTAGTCGTCCTGGTCGAGGTGATTTTTCCAGTAATTGAGGCTGTCATTGCGCCGAGCCTGGGTATCCGGATGCTGCTGCCACAGGGCGAAGTCGACATAGTCGACGTCCAGCGCGGTCCAGGCCGGCGACTGACCGTTCAGGCCGGCGCTGTAGGCCTGGGCCAGTTCGTCGATCAGCAACTGCATCGCCCAACCGTCGGTGGCGCTGTGGTGCAGGCACACCAGCAACAGGCTTTCGTCGCTGCCCTGACGTTGCAACAGGTGTGCCCGCCAAGGTGCGGCGGTGGCCAGGTCGAACGGTGCCATCAGCTCGTTCTGAGCCTCGGCGCACGCCGCCGCCCAGTCTTGTGTGGTGACCGACGTGACCGCGAGCGGCGGGCCCTGATTGTCGATCAGCAACTGCGGATCGCCTTCAACTTCAACGATGCGGCTGCGCAATACCAGATGGCGCTCGCTGACGTGTTCGAATGCCTCGCGCAAGGCCTGTACCTGAAGCTCGCCGTGCAAGGTCAGGGCGAACGGCATGTGATATTCGCGCGAATCCGGCACCAGACGGCTGAGCATCCAGAACCGTTGCTGAGCCAGGCCCAGCGGCAATTGTGCTGGACGCGGTTGGGCGGTGATCAGTTCGCCCGGCATTGCCGCGCGCAGATGACCGGCCAGCGCCGCCACCGTCGGCTGGGCGAATACCAGCGCCAGCGGCAGGCTGGCGCCGAGGCGTTCACGAACCCGGGCGACCAGTCGCGTGGCCAGCAAGGAATGGCCGCCGAGGTGGAAGAAATGATCGTCGATCCCCACTAGCGGGCATTCCAGCACTTCGCTAAACAACGCGCACAGCACGGTTTCAGTGGTGTTGCGCGGCGCTCTGCGTGGCTGGTCGCTTTTGGTTTCCGGCCATGGCAGGGCGGCCAACGCCTTGCGATCGAGTTTGCCGTTGCTGTTGAGCGGCAGGCTGTCGAGTTGCACCCACAGGCTTGGCAGCATGTGCGACGGCAAGTTGTCGCTCAATGCCGCACGCAGCGAAGCTTCTTCGGCGTCACCGCACCAGAAGCTCACCAGACGCTGATCAAGCAGCAATGTGGCAGCGTCGCGAACGCCGGCCTGCGCCAGCAGTTCAGCATCGATTTCTCCCAGCTCGATCCGCTGACCGCGCAGTTTCACTTGATGGTCGAGACGCCCGAGGTATTCGATATTGCCATCGGCGAGGAAGCGGCAACGGTCGCCGGTGCGGTACAGGCGATCACCGTCGATGAACGGGCTGGCGAGGAAACGTGCCTCGGTCAGGTCCGCACGTTTCAGGTAACCGCGC
>NZ_JBTEYL010000061.1:0-2312 GCF_054330215.1 Pseudomonas sp. Ma2-10
CGTGACCCTGGCCAACGGCCAGACCATCACCATCGACATCGGCAAAACCAGCGGCACTGTTAATGCTGTAGCACCGAACGATGTGCTCAATGGTCACGCGCCGTTGACCAACTCGATCACCGACGTGAGCGGCGGCAACTACGAAAACCTGGTCGCGGATAAAACGCCGGTCAGCACCACCGTGACCGACACACCAGACACCACCAACCTGTCCTTGAGCGCTACCGACTCCGTGGCTGAAGGCGGTTCGATCCTCTACACCGCGACATTAACCAACGCTGCTGGCACGCCGGTTACCGTCACGCTGTCGAACGGCGCCGTGATCACCATCGACGCCGGCAAAACCACTGGCACCGTGACCGTTGCGGCCCCGGCCGATGACGTCTACAAAGATGCCGGCACTGTTCAGGCAACAATCACCAAAGCCACNCCAACGCTGCTGGCACGCCGGTTACCGTCACGCTGTCGAACGGCGCCGTGATCACCATCGACGCCGGCAAAACCACTGGCACCGTGACCGTTGCGGCCCCGGCCGATGACGTCTACAAAGATGCCGGCACTGTTCAGGCAACAATCACCAAAGCCACCGGTGGTAACTTCGAAAACCTGGTACCAAGCACTGTTCCGGCGGTTACCAGCGTCACTGACACCATCGACACCTCGACGGTGAAACTGACTGCGACCGATACTGCGGCTGAAGGCGGCACTGTCACTTACACCGCGACGATCGGTAAGCCTGTCACTGGCTCCCCGGTCACCGTGACCCTGGCCAACGGACAGACCATCACCATCCCGGTTGGCGAGAGCAGCGGTTCCGTGAAGTTTGTTGCGCCGAACGATGTGCTCAATGGCCACGCACCGTTGACCAACTCGATCACCGACGTGAGCGGCGGCAACTACGAAAACCTGGTCGCGGATAAAACGCCGGTCAGCACTACCGTGACCGACACACCAGACACCACTAACCTGTCCTTGAGCGCTACCGACTCCGTGGCTGAAGGCGGTTCGATCCTCTACACCGCGACATTAACCAACGCTGCTGGCACGCCGATTACCGTTACTCTGTCGAACGGCGCAGTAATCACCATCGCCGCCGGCGCCACCAGCGGTTCCGTAACCGTTGCTGCTCCTGCCGATGACGTCTACAAAGATGCCGGCACTGTTCAGGCGACAATCACCAAAGCCACTGGCGGTAATTTCGAGAACCTGGTGCCAAGCACTGTTGCGGCGGTTACCAGCGTCACCGACACCATCGACACCTCAACGGTGAAACTGACTGCGACCGATACTGCCGCTGAAGGCGGTACCGTCACTTACACCGCGACAATCGGTCAGCCTGTCACTGGCTCCCCGGTCACCGTGACCCTGGCCAACGGCCAGACCATCACCATCGACATCGGCAAAACCAGCGGCACTGTTGATGTTGTCGCTCCAAACGATGTGCTCAATGGTCACGCACCGTTGACCAACTCGATCACCGACGTGAGCGGTGGCAACTACGAAAATCTGGTCGCGGATAAAACGCCGGTTTCGACCACTGTGACTGATACCCCGGACACTACGACTCTCAGCCTGTCGGCCACTGACTCCGTCGCTGAAGGCGGTTCAATTGTCTACACCGCCAACCTGACCAACGCAGCCGGCACACCGGTCACCGTAACCCTGAGCAACGGCGCGGTAATCACCATCGCTGCCGGCGCCACCACCGGTTCCGTGACCGTTGCGGCCCCGGCCGATGACGTCTACAAAGATGCCGGCACTGTTCAAGCAACAATCACCAANCCGTGACCGTTGCGGCCCCGGCCGATGACGTCTACAAAGATGCCGGCACTGTTCAAGCAACAATCACCAAAGCCACTGGTGGCAACTTCGAAAACCTGGCCACCAGCAATACCCCTGCTGTGACCAACGTCACTGACACCATCGACACTTCGACGGTGAAATTGACTGCGACCGATACTGCGGCTGAAGGCGGTACTGTCGTTTACACCGCCTCCGTTTCAGCACCAGTCACCGGTTCGCCAGTTGTTGTGACCCTGGCCAACGGCCAGACCATCACCATCCCGGTTGGCGAGAGCAGCGGCTCCGTGAATTTCGTTGCGCCGAACGATGTGCTCAATGGTCACGCGCCGTTGACCAACTCGATCACCGACGTGAGCGGCGGTAACTACGAAAATCTGGTCGCGGATAAAACGCCGGTTTCGACCACTGTGACTGATACCCCGGACACTACGACTCTCAGCCTGAGCGCAACGGATTCCGTGGCTGAAGGCGGCTCGATCCTCTACACCGCGACATTGACTAACGCTGCT
>NZ_JBTEYL010000062.1:0-2294 GCF_054330215.1 Pseudomonas sp. Ma2-10
TGGGGATTCCATGCGCACTTGGACACCCAGTCCACGAACACTTGGACAGCGATTCCACGCTGACTTGGACACCCATTCCACGGCCACTTGGACACTCATTCCACAAGCACTTGGACAGTGATGTCCCGCTGATCCGATCCATGCTCAGGCAGGCAGCAACGCAGGATTATTCACTACCATCGACCTCTTTTCTCGAAGCGAAGAGGTCATCGTGGAGCGTATATCCATGCGTAAAATCCGAGAGGTACTACGTCTAAAGTTCGACGCTGGCCTGTCCGTGCGCAAGATCGCCGCCAGCCTGCGCATCAGTAGCGGCAGTGCGGGCAATTACTTGCACCGCTTTAACGCTTGCGGGCTGAGTTGGCCGACATTGTTATCGGATGCCGAACTGGAGCGATGCCTGTTCCCTCCAGCACCAACAGTTCCCAGCGATCAACGTCCGATGCCCGATTGGGCGTGGGCGCATGCCGAGCTGCGCCGCCCTGGCGTAACGCTGGCCCTGCTTTGGCAAGAGTACCGACTCGCTCACCCGCAAGGCTTCCAATACAGCTGGTTCTGCGAGCACTACCGCCTCTGGGCCGCCAAGGTCGACGTTGTCATGCGCCAGGAGCACCGTGCCGGCGAAAAGCTGTTCGTCGATTACGCCGGACAGACCGCGCCCATTATCGACCGACAGACCGGTGAAATCCGTCAGGCCCAGATCTTCGTCGCCGTCCTCGGCGCGTCCAGCTACACCTTCGCCGAGGCCACTTGGTCGCAGAAACTGCCCGACTGGCTGGGCTCGCACGCCCGCTGTTTTGCTTTTTTCGGTGGCACATCGCAGATCCTGGTGCCCGATAATCTGCGCAGCGGCGTCACCAAGGCGCATCGCTACGAGCCCGACATCAACCCCAGTTACCGCGATCTCGCCGAGCATTACGGCATCGCCGTATTACCTGCTCGCTCGCGCAAACCCAAGGACAAAGCCAAGGTCGAAGTGGGCGTGCAAGTCGTCGAACGCTGGATCCTGGCGGTGCTGCGCAACCGCCAGTTCTTCTCGCTCGGAGAACTCAACACGGCAATCAGCCTGCTGCTCGAACGCCTCAATCAAAAGCCCTTCAAGAAGCTGCCCGGCTCACGCCGCTCGGCCTTTGAGACCATCGACCAACCCGCACTGCAACCGCTACCAGAACACCCGTACATCTACGCCGAATGGAAAAAAGTGCGGGTGCACATCGACTACCACGTCGAGGTCGAGGGCCATTACTACTCGGTGCCGTACCAGCTGGTGAAGCACCAACTCGAAGTGCGGCTAACCGCTAAGACCGTCGAGTGCTTCCACGCCAACCAGCGGGTGGCCAGTCACCTGCGCTCGCTGCACAAAGGCCGCCACACCACCCAAACCGAGCACATGCCCAAGAGCCACCGCGAACACGCTGAGTGGACGCCACAACGACTGATCCGCTGGGCCGAGCAGACCGGGCCTAACACTGCTGGCGTTATCGCCTACATCCTTGAGCGCCGAATCCATCCTCAGCACGGCTTCCGCGCCTGCCTGGGCATCCTGCGCCTGAGCAAGCAGCACGGCGAAGAGCGGCTGGAAGCCGCTTGCCAGCGAGCGCTGGCACTGGGCGCGTGCAGCTACAAAAGCCTTGAATCGATCCTGCGCCAAGGGCTGGAAAAGCTACCGCTGTCCCAGCAAAACCTGCCGCTACTGCCCGACGAACACATCAACCTGCGCGGCCCTGGCTACTACCACTGACCTGAAAAAGGAGCACCAAAATGCTGCCCAACCCGACACTCGACAAGCTACAAACCTTGCGCCTGCACGGCATGATCAAGGCGCTGAGCGAGCAACACGCCACGCCCGATATCAATGATCTGAGCTTCGACGAACGCCTCGGCCTGATGGTCGACCGCGAGCTGACCGAACGTGAAAACACGCGTCTGAGCAGCCGGCTGAAACTGGCACGACTGCGCCACAACGCCTGCCTGGAAGACATCGATTACCGCAGCCCACGCGGCCTGGACAAGTCTCTGATCCTGCAACTGGGCGGCGGCCAATGGCTGCGCGACGGCCTGAACCTGATCATCGGCGGCCCAACGGGCGTAGGTAAAACCTGGCTCGCCTGCGCGCTGGCTCACAAGGCCTGCCGCGACGGTTACAGCGTGCGTTACCTGCGCTTGCCGCGCTTGATGGAAGAGCTGGGCCTGGCCCACGGAGACGGCCGCTTCGCGAAACTGATGGCGGGTTATGCCAAGACCGACTTGCTGATCCTGGACGACTGGGGCCTGGCGCCGTTTACCGCTGCGCA
>NZ_JBTEYL010000063.1:0-2173 GCF_054330215.1 Pseudomonas sp. Ma2-10
CCACCTCGGCACCCCGCAGGAACTCACCGACTACAGCGGCGAGATCATGTGGTCGGCGAAATACCGTGCCTACGGCAACCTCGCGACCCTCGATGTTGCCGAAATCGACAACCCGTTGCGGTTCCAGGGCCAGTATTTCGATGCGGAAACGGGCTTACATTACAACCGGCATCGCTACTACAATCCGGGCACTGGACGGTTTTTGACGCCGGATCCGATCAAGCTTGCGGGTGGGTTGAACAACTACCAGTACGTGCCTAACCCTACGGGGTGGGTGGATCCGTTGGGCCTGGATACTTGTCCGGGTGGAGATGCGTGTAAGCCTCCAAACGCGATAGAAGATCCCGCAATAAATACGAAAGTAAATGAGGGTGAACCCGGCCTTCCTGTAGTAAGCGGAAGCTACAAAGAACTGACTGATGCGAAAGCAAAAGATGCGCACCACATCATCCAAGATGCTGCGGTACGTGACTTACCTGGGTATGATCGAAAAGCAGCGCCAGCAGTACAACTACCGGGCCCCTCTACGCAGAAAGGCACTCATCATTACGAAGCAACACAAGCTCAACGCCGAGCTGGCGGAGGGAGTTATAAAGCCGAACGCAGAATTGCTTTCAGAGCATTGCGTAAAGCCGGAATTAAGAAAGATGATGCAAAGGCCTTGATCAGAAATGCTGACGAGCACTTCAAGGCTATTGATGTTAAGCCGGAGACTTCGACTCGCATACCAGGAAACAGACGAAAATGAAAATTGATAAGAGCCTCGAACTAGAAATAATTGATCTTATTGACGCACTCGTTAATGGCAATTTTGATAAAATTTCCGCCAAAAAATGGTATGGCAGACTCAACAAACATGATATTGAAGCGAGACTCTCCGAGTACGGTAATACATTAGTATTGCCTCCAGCGTCTTTCGTAGAGAAAATAGATACTTATGAGTACAACGATGGCTCTGGCTTAGCTCTGGATGTACCACTGTGGACAGAGGAAGAAGGAATGAGCGACCTGACTCTTTCCCTTGAGTTGATATATGACGAAAAAAAAGCGAAGCTTCAAATGACTGATCTACGTGTTCTATGAAAACGCTGTAGAGCGTTTTTTTCTCGGTGGGGAGGCTTCCTAACGCTATGAATATCTTTAGGTAAAGTGTAGTGGTCTAATTTCCCCGGACACCCCGATAGGTGGAAAATACACCTATTGAGGAGTTCTCCATGACCGACAAACGCAAAGTATTCGACGACAGCTTCAAGCTGGAAGTTGTAAAGATGATCAAGGACCAGGGCCTGAGTGTTTCACAGGTTTGTCGTGATCTTGATATTGGTGATACGGCCGTTCGACGCTGGGTACAACAGTATGAGGCCGAGAAGTTGGGGCAAGCCGCTGACCTCTGAGCAACAGCGTATTCGCCAGTTGGAGCAAGAAAACCGTCAGCTCAAGATGGATAACGATGTATTAAAAAAAGCCACCGCCTTCTTTGCCCGCGAGCTGAAGTAACGTACCGCTTGGTTCGCCAGCTGCAACAGAAGGCTTATTCGGTGGCGTATGTGTGCCGTTTGTTGGGGGTTAGTCGATCCGGCTTCTACGAGGCCAACAAGCGCGCTGAGGCTCCTGCATCGATCTGCCCCGTTGCTCTGCAACTCAAGGCGTCGTTTGCTGAAAGTGGCGGCTGTTATGGCAGTCGCCCATTGCGTAAAGCGTTACGCGCAAAGGGTATGCAAGTAGGCATTTACAAGATTCGCCGCATGATGCGCGTCAACGGCCTGTGTTCGGCCTGGAAGCGTAAATTTGTGCACACCACCGACAGCAAACATGACCTGCCGATTGCTGAAAATGTATTGAATCGCCAATTTGAACCCGAGGCGGCGAACAAGGCCTGGGTAGCAGACATTACCTACATCCGAACCCGCAGTGGCTGGTTGTATCTGGCTGTGGTGCTGGACTTGTTCTCACGCAAGGTAGTGGGCTGGTCAATGGCGCCGAACATGCCCGCTGAACTGCTGTGCAGTGCAGTGCAATGCAATGCAATGCAATGCAGCTGGCGGTTGCTCAACGTCAACCGCCACCCGGCTTGATCGTAAGCGCTCCATGAAGCCCACATTCCAAGTCGAAATCTGATGCTCGAAGCTGTGCTCCCGAACTCTTTCTGGAGCCAGCACCTCATGATGCGACC
>NZ_JBTEYL010000064.1:0-2011 GCF_054330215.1 Pseudomonas sp. Ma2-10
ATCAGGTAGCGGTCGAACACGGGTAAAACCTCACCCGCGCCGGCACCGAGTCCTTCGAGAATCGGAAAAATGTGTCGCCCATCCCAGAACCGAAAAAACACCTCGGTGCCATCGGGCATACGCACTTGAGTCAAACTGCGCAGGTGTTCGAATACCACGTCCGGGGTGCTGGTGGACACCGCCAGCCAGCCCCAATCCTGAGCATCGGTTTCAGCAATCCACTGAAGGAAACCGGCGTTGGGTTTCAGCTCGGCGAGGTAGGGCATCACTGGCTGCCAATCCGCGTACGGCGTGCCGCCCCAGATCGGTGTCAGCTCCGGCGCCATCTCCTGCTGGTAGAAGGCCTTCAGTGGTTCGGCATCGCTGGCCGCACTGACAATCAAATAAAGACGTTCATTCGCCTGCAACGGCCGTTCAGCCAGCCAAGCCTGCGGGGTCAAAAGATCAGATCGCACAAGCACCTGCCTTGCATTTTTCGCACTCTTCACAGAACGGCGCGTTACGTTTGAGGGTGTTGATCTGCGCCGGGGTCAGAACCGCGCCGGCCTTGTCGGCATCGGCCTGTTTCAGCACGCCGGGCATCAGTGGTGCGGCTCCGGTCCCGTTGCCGGGACTGCCGCCGGAGTTCATGTTGATCACCGGGCCGCTCAGGGTGACGCCGCTGCCGTCGATTTTGATGAAGCTGCCGCCGCCCTTGAGCGTCAGTTCGCTGCCCGCTTCGAGCACGACTTTCATGCCGCTGCTCAGGTGGATTTCCTGGCCGGCTTCGATGAATTGGCCGGTACCCACCTTGATGTGCTGGTTCACACCCACGGTGAGGTGGTCGTTCGCCCGGGCCTCGACTTTGCGGTCGGCGTAGACGGTGTGGTGTTCTTCGGCTTTGAATTCGCTGTAGCTGTTTTGCTCGACGGTATCGTGGCGTTCGTGACCGACGCGGATTTTTTGGTCGTGCTCGACGTTCTCGTCCCAGTCGCGCTGGGCGTGGAGGAAGATCTGCTCCTGACCTTTCTTGTCTTCGATGCGCAGTTCGTTGTAACCGCCGCCGCCCATCGAGCTCAGGGTCTTGAAGGTGCTGCGGGTTTTGTTCGCGGGCAGGTCGTACGGGACGACGTTTTCCTTGTGGTACAGGCAGCCGCTGATCAGCGGTTGGTCGGGGTCGCCTTCAAGGAAAGTCACCAGCACTTCCATGCCGATGCGCGGGATGGCGATGCCGCCGTAGTGGGCGCCGGCCCACGCGGAGGAGACGCGCAGCCAGCAGCTGGTCTTGTCGTCGGCCTGACCTTCGCGGTCCCAGTGGAATTGCACTTTGACGCGGCCGTACTGGTCGCAGTGGATTTCTTCACCCTTTGGGCCGGTGACCACGGCGCTTTGGCTGCCGAGGATGCGCGGCTTTTTCTGGGTCAGCGGCGGGCGATTCGGCACGTCCCACGGGGTGGTCTGAAATCGGTTGCGGTAGCCTTGATGGAAGTCGTCCTTCAACGCTGTGGTGTTGCTGGTCACCGATTCTTCCAGCACTTGCGGCTGCTTGCCTTCGTGCAGGACTTCGGTCAGCAGCCACAGGTCGTTCCACTTGGCCTTCGGGTGCTCGGTCAAGGCGAGGAAATGGCCGCTGACCAGCAGCGGCTGATCACTCTTGCCCTCGGCGAGTTGGAAGTCGCTGCGGTGACGTTCCAGAGCGCGTTTGGCCAGGTGCTTGCCGCGCTCTCGGTCGATGAAACGACCGGGGTAGTCGTAGTCTTCGAGGTCGGGCAGGGCGTCGCCACGGTTTTCGCTTTCCAGCGTCAGGCGTGGTTTTTCGAAGTCGTAATCGCGGCGGGTGGTGCGGCTGGTGCGGGTTTCCAGGCGCAGGTCGAAGCGCTTGATCACCGGGTTGTTGGCGACCATGCCGGAGTCTTGCTGGTAGGCCACGGGTGCGAGTTTCGGGAACACCGTTTGGTCATCGCCGAACACCAGCTTGTGGGCCGTGGCGCTGTGCTGGAAGTGGTAGTGGATACCTTCTTCCTCGCACAGG
>NZ_JBTEYL010000065.1:0-1852 GCF_054330215.1 Pseudomonas sp. Ma2-10
TGTTCAGGCGACAATCACCAAAGCCACTGGCGGTAACTTCGAGAACCTGGTGCCGAGCACTGTTGCGGCGGTTACCAGCGTCACCGACACCATCGACACCTCGACGGTGAAATTGACTGCGACCGATACTGCCGCTGAAGGCGGCACTGTCGTTTACACCGCCTCCGTTTCAGCACCAGTCACCGGTTCGCCAGTTGTGGTGACCTTGTCCAACGGCCAGACCATCACCATCCCGGTTGGCGAGAGCAGCGGTTCCGTGAATTTCGTTGCGCCGAACGATGCGCTCAATGGTCACGCGCCGTTGACCAACTCGATCACCGACGTGAGCGGCGGCAACTACGAAAATCTGGTCGCAGATAAAACGCCGGTTTCGACCACTGTGACTGATACCCCGGACACTACGACTCTCAGCCTGTCGGCCACTGACTCCGTGGCTGAAGGCGGTTCAATCGTCTACACCGCGACATTGACTAACGCTGCTGGCACGCCGGTTACCGTGACCCTAAGCAACGGCGCAGTAGTCACCATCGCGGCCGGCGCCACCACCGGTTCGGTAACCGTCGCTGCTCCTGCCGATGACGTCTACAAAGACGCCGGTAAAGTTGAAGTCACCGTTAAAGATGCCAGCGGCGGAAACTTCGAAAACCTGGTCACTGACCCGACGCCTGCGGTCACTGATGTGACTGACACCATCGACACTTCGACGGTGAAATTGACTGCGACCGATACTGCCGCTGAAGGCGGCACTGTCACTTACACCGCGACGATCGGTCAGCCTGTCACTGGCTCCCCGGTCACCGTGACCCTGGCCAACGGACAGACCATCACCATCGACATCGGCAAAACCAGCGGCACTGTTAATGCTGTAGCACCGAACGATGTGCTCAATGGTCACACGCCGTTGACCAACTCGATCACCGACGTGAGCGGTGGCAACTACGAAAACCTGGTCGCGGATAAAACGCCGGTCAGCACCACCGTGACCGACACGCCAGACACCACCAACCTGTCCTTGAGCGCTACCGATTCGGTCGCTGAAGGCGGTTCGATCCTCTACACCGCGACATTGACTAACGCTGCTGGCACGCCGGTTACCGTTACTCTGTCGAACGGCGCAGTAATCACCATCGCGGCCGGCGCCACCACCGGTTCGGTAACCGTTGCTGCTCCTGCCGATGACGTCTACAAAGATGCCGGTAAAGTTGAAGTCACCGTTAAAGATGCCAGCGGCGGAAACTTCGAAAACCTGGTCACTGACCCGACGCCTGCGGTCACTGATGTGACTGACACCATCGACACTTCGACGGTGAAATTGACTGCGACCGATACTGCCGCTGAAGGCGGCACTGTCACTTACACCGCGACGATCGGTCAGCCTGTCACTGGCTCCCCGGTCACCGTGACCCTGGCCAACGGACAGACCATCACCATCGACATCGGCAAAACCAGCGGCACTGTTAATGCTGTAGCACCGAACGATGTGCTCAATGGTCACACGCCGTTGACCAACTCGATCACCGACGTGAGCGGTGGCAACTACGAAAACCTGGTCGCGGATAAAACGCCGGTCAGCACCACCGTGACCGACACGCCAGACACCACCAACCTGTCCTTGAGCGCTACCGATTCGGTCGCTGAAGGCGGTTCGATCCTCTACACCGCGACATTGACTAACGCTGCTGGCACGCCGGTTACCGTTACTCTGTCGAACGGCGCAGTAATCACCATCGCGGCCGGCGCCACCACCGGTTCGGTAACCGTTGCTGCTCCTGCCGATGACGTCTACAAAGATGCCGGCACTGTTCAGGCGACAATCACCAAAGCCACTGGCGGTAATTTCGAGAACCTGGTG
>NZ_JBTEYL010000067.1:0-1717 GCF_054330215.1 Pseudomonas sp. Ma2-10
CTGGGCGAGCTTCTCGCAAATGGACGCGCATTACGCCTGGGATGACAAAGGCAGCGTCACGGTTACCAATGCTGACGGCAGCGAAGAGGTCTACACCCATGACGATAAGGCTCGCCTGGTCGCCAAGGTTGATCCGGACGGTGCAGAGCACCTCAAGGCCTACGACGATAAAGGTCGCCTGATCGCCGAAAAAGACCCACTCGGTGCGGTTACCGAATACCAATACAACGAAGCCGGCCGACTGGTTGCGGTGATTCCACCAGAAGACGCCCCCACCACTTACGAGTACTACCACGGCTACGTCCGCGTGGTGAATCGTGGCCCGGCGAAGTGGATATATTGGCGCAACGACCAAGGCGACATCACCGAACAAATCGACCCGGACGGCAATTCAACCCACTACAACTATGACCGCCAGGGCCGTCTTCTAGAAATCCGTCATCCGGATGGCAGTCGTCATCAACTGGGCTGGAACAATCTCGGTCAACTGCTCGAAGAACAGTTGCCCGATGGTGGCCAGCGCAAGTACCGCTACGACGCGTTGGGTCGGCAGATCACCCGTCAGGACGAAAGCGGTGCAATCACCCAGTACCAATGGGACTTCGCCAACCGGCTCGTGCAAATCACGCTGCCCGGTGGCGCTACGCGCGCGTTCACTTACAACCCATACGGTCGNGACGAAAGCGGTGCAATCACCCAGTACCAATGGGACTTCGCCAACCGGCTCGTGCAAATCACGCTGCCCGGTGGCGCTACGCGCGCGTTCACTTACAACCCATACGGCCGCGTCACCGCCGAGCGCGATGAGCTGGGCCGAGTCACCCGCTATGAATATGCCGATAACCTGCACCTGGTCAGCCGCCGCATCAACCCGGACGGCAGCCAACTGCGCTATCGCTACGACAACGCACGTCTGCTGCTCAGCGAGATCGAAAACGAACGGGGCGAGCACTACCACCTCGATTACTACCCCAACGGCCTTATCCAGCAGGAAACTGGCTTCGACGGTCGGCGCACAGCCTATGAATACGACCTTAACGGTCAATTGCTGAAGAAAACCGAGTTCGGCGACGACGGCAGTGAACTGACTACCGGATACCAGCGCGATGCCGCTGGCCGCCTACTGGTGAAAACCCTGGCCGATGGCGAGGAAATTCACTACAGCTACGACGCCCTAGGGCGCCTGGTGAACGTCGATGATGGAAACTGGCCGCTGGCCTACGAATACGACCTGCAAGACCGCCTGATCACCGAGCACCAAGGTTGGGGAACCCTGCGTTACGAGTACGACACCGTAGGCCAACTGAGCCACTGTCGCTTACCCGACGGTAGCAAGCTTGATTATCGCCACCAACGAGGCGGTCAACTGAGCAGCATCGACCTCAACGGTTCACGCCTGACCACTCACCAGTTCAGCGCAGGTCGCGAACAGCAGCGTCAACAAGGCTTGCTGCTCAGCCAATACCAATACGACGAACAAGGCCGACTGCAAGCCCATACCGTCAGCCAGCAAGAACGCAACCTGTTCCAGCGTCGCTACGCCTACGATGCCAACGGTAACCTTGCCGGCATCGACGACAGCCGCAAAGGCAATCGCAGCTACCATTACGACCCGCTTGACCGGCTGATCAACGTTCGTGGCACCACGCCGGAAAGTTTCGCCCATGACCCGGCAGGCAACCTACTCGGCCAAGGCGACCAGCCGACCGCGAACCTG
>NZ_JBTEYL010000068.1:0-1660 GCF_054330215.1 Pseudomonas sp. Ma2-10
GCCCGAATATGGCACTCGGAGGCATCACCCCTAAACAGAAGTTGGCCCTGGTGGCCTGATATCTATTTCTGGCGAGTATTAAAAATGGGGGGATTACCGATCACTGGCACGGCTGGATCAACGATCCGACAGTGGCCGACGCCTTGCTGGATCGGCTGGTGCACAGCGCGTATCGAATCGTGATGAAGGGTGAGTCGCTGCGACGTAAAAAGACGGAAGAAGAAGCGGCATCGTGACCGATGCGGTTAGAATTTAGACCCCGCGCAATCGGGTGGAGAAACCGGTCACGTTGTTAGCGAAATGACCGGTCACGATGAGCGAAATACGCANGTCGCTGCGACGTAAAAAGACGGAAGAAGAAGCGGCATCGTGACCGATGCGGTTAGAATTTAGACCCCGCGCAATCGGGTGGAGAAACCGGTCACGTTGTTAGCGAAATGACCGGTCACGATGAGCGAAATACGCAACTTGCGTTATGTCGGCGACCTTCGCCGCTGTGACCACCACGCCGTGCACCAGACCTGATTCGTCATCAACGCCGATATGCGCCTCGGCACCGAAGTAATACGGGTTGCCTTTCTTCGTCTGGTGCATTTCCGGATCGCGCTTGCCGTTCTTGTTCTTGGTCGAACTGGGGGCATTGATCAGCGTGGCGTCCACGAGGGTGCCCTGGCGCAACGACAGTCCACGATCGCCCAGGTAACCATTGATTACCCCCAGAATCCCGGCCGCCATCTCATGTTTTCCAACAGACGACGGAAGTTGAGGATGGTCGTTTCGTCTGGGATGCGCTTGAGTTCAAGCCCGGCAAACTGGCGCAGGTTAGTGGTCTCGTACAGCGCTTCCTCCATGGCAGGATCGCTGTAGCCGAACCAGTTCTGCATCAGGTGAACACGCAGCATCGCCATCAGCGGATAGGCCGACTTCGAACTTGAGACGGAGCATTTCCTTAATTTTACGCATGAGTAACCGCTCCACCACGACCTCTCTGCCTCGATAAAAGAGGTCGATGGCAGTGAATTAATCCGGCGTTGCTGCCGGCCTTATAGGTAGCCGGATGCCCGTGGAATCCGCGCATGCAAAACAGCGATCACTATTCTACTAATCGCTGCTGCATCTTCGCTTGTTGCTGGGCGAACCTGACATCCCATACTGAGAACCTCAACCTGTGACTATCACAGCGTAGTCCATCGCAATGTGTCGTCATCGGACGGTTACATTCAATTACTCTGGAAGGACAAAACCGCGATCAACCTATCCTTCGATAAGTTTTGAGACTCATTGCAAGCCCCGTCATTTCAGCGTTCAGACTCGCGACAGCCAATTCCAACGCTTCCTCATTACAATTGGTTGCACACACCGACTCCAACTGCTCGCACGCTACAATCAGGCCGTGAGCTTTAATAATCCGTGCTCCGCCTTTAACCTTATGGGCAAGGTCAGACAGTCCTTGAATATCCTCATCGAAGAAAATTGCCGGCAACCTAACTAAATCCTGCTCATTGCTTTGTGCCAGATCACCCAACAATTCGTTGAATGCCTCGTCATCACCGTCAACCAACGTAAGCCTCCAGCCCAGCCACCTTTACTCGGCAGCTGATCTCAATGGCAGCAACTCATCCAGCCGGCTATTCGGCCAGGTCGGTAACTTCTCCAGCGT
>NZ_JBTEYL010000069.1:0-1575 GCF_054330215.1 Pseudomonas sp. Ma2-10
AATGGTGCCCACCGACAGCCTCAAGGACTACGGAGAAGTAGCCTGGCTCGGTGCTCGCGAGGTAGACGATGCGGGGCTGCTGAATCTCGAAACCATCAGCGGCAGTACCGTCTCGCTCGGTATTGGCCGACTTGCACTGCGTACGCCGACTCTCGTCATTCCGGCCGCAGCACTCGGCGTTACTGGAGCTACCGTATTGGCCGGTCTGGCCGCAATTTTCTGGGTACCCGGCCTGGACGACAGCGCCCTCTACACCGAAGAACAATTACGGACCCTAGAACAGGCCCGCACCCGCGTTCGGCTGAGAGTCGAGCAACAGGCTGACGGCAGTCTCAAGGGATACGGTTTCTACACCGGCAAGAACCGCGATTGGGAAATGGTTGATGTCGTGCAGTTCAGCTTGCGCGGCAGTCAGCAGGTGGCGGATCTCGGGGATGGTGTTGAGCTGATCTGGACACCGGCTGTGGATGGTTCAGACATCCTCGGTATTCCCGCGCTGGAAGCAGCTCCGCAAGCACCGCACATTTGGGTTTATCCGCCGACGAAAGCGGCTGACAGCATCATCGTGAATCCGGTGTATCCGCCAAAGTACAAGGATTTCATTCTTGTGTTTCCGGCAAACTCGGGGGTGAAGCCGGTTCACATTGTGGTGAGTGCTTCTGATCATAAATATCATCAGGCACCAAAGGGTCTTACTGCCTTTCCTGATGCAGTGAAAGACAAAGCAAGGAGCAACGTTCAAGGTGGGGGCGGACTGCGCAAACGCTGGAAAGACCACAAGGGGCGGATTTACGAGTGGGATAGCCAACATGGGGCGATTGAAATGTATGACAAGCGAGGAAAGCATCTAGGCGAATTCGACCCTGAAACAGGGGAACAGACCAAGCCCGCAAAACCAGGAAGAACCACTCCTAAATAGACTGAGAGGTAGTTATGTATTTGTGCATTACGGGATTTTTGCCTGACAGCTTTGAAGATAGCTCGCTGAAATATGAGTTTGATGTAGATACTGCCTTTAACGACCAGATTGTGCAGCTCCTCGGCCATAAAAACCTAAACGAAATGGCAAGCGGAGAATGGCTATTAACAGCTGAGCAAGCCCAGAAAATTGGTGCTTTGATCAATCAACCCATCCCCCGAGACCTTGAAATATTTATTGGAGTTGAGGCGTAGCTCCACGGGCACCGAGACCACTAAGGCGAGTTCGACGAGCCCTGGAAAATTCGATCAACTTTGCAAACGCCTGATTCGTGGTCTGAGAAAGTATGCTGGACAACAGTACCTACTGAATTGCCAACCCTATCGAACTCTCCCAGCAATTTTGAAGACTAGTCCTACAGCCACGATTGACCTCGTTCGTTAACGTCTCACAGCCCCTTTTTTGGGGCTGTCGACGTACGAACGCAAGGAAGATCAGTGGCTGGCACTAAGGACATTCCCCGGGTTCAGAACCCACCGTCAGGCGACGGGCATCACGTCACTCACCGCTTCATGACGGCCACCGAACTGGCCGCGCGGGAGGCCAGACAAAACGCATACGACGCGATGCTCGCAAGGCAAGACGCCTTCGAACGG
>NZ_JBTEYL010000070.1:0-1447 GCF_054330215.1 Pseudomonas sp. Ma2-10
TGAACTGACCCCACAAAGCTGGACGATTTACATGTCTATGCCTAAGCGGCCTGAGTTCTGTATCCCACAGGGCTCAGGCCGTTTAGCTTCAGCTTGATACGCGAGTGATTGTAATAGGTTATGTACTCGTCGATACCTGCGTGAAGCTCATCGAGGTCGCTAAATTTATTTAGATAGAAAAACTCGGACTTCAGCGTACCGAAGAAGCTTTCCATGGCCGCATTGTCGTAGCAGTTGCCTTTGCGCGACATGCTGGGTGTGACTGAGCGCTCGCTGAGCTTTCGATAGTAAATGGGCATTCGGTACTGCCAGCCCTGGTCCGAGTGCAGGATCGGCTTTTCATGCGGCCTAAGCCGCTCAAATGCGCCACTCAGCATCTTCCCGACCATGTCGAACAGCGGCCGCCTGGCGACTTCATAGGAAATAATTTCGCCGTTGTAGAGGTCCAAAATCGGCGACAGATACAGCTTCTGACCACCGACTTTGAACTCGGTAACGTCGGTTACCCATTTTTGATTGGGCTGCGGCGCTTCGAACTCCCGCTTCAGAAGATTAGGCGCCGCCTTGCCTACTTCCCCCTTGTACGCTCTGTATTTCTTCACCCGCACCAGGCTCTTTAGCCCGAGCTGCGCCATCAACCGCTGAACCGTCTTGTGGTTGACGCGGTGACCCGCGTTTCGGACCGCAACTGTTATCCGGCGATAGCCGTATCGCCCCTTGTGCTGATCGAACGTTGAGCGAATCAGGGCTTTCAGATCCGCATACTTATCCGCTGCCTGCAGTGCCTTTTGCTGATAGTAAAACGTGCTGCGTGCCAGTCCAGCTACTTTCAGCAAGCTTTCTAGAGGGTGCCGCTGCCTCAGTTCCATTACGATTTGCGCTTTTTCTGCTGCGCCGCTCGTTTCTTCTGAACCAAGGCATCCAGCTTTTTTAGGTAGTCATTTTCCATCCGCAAATGCTTCAGCTCGGCAAGCAACTCATCACGTGTGCGCGAGTCGTCATCAGGTGAGTCGGGTTGAACAGGGGAAGTGGGGGCTGGCATTTTTTTCGGACGTCCGGCTTTTTTAGGCTGCTGGGTCAGGGCATCAAAACCGCCCTCATCATAGCGGCGCTCCCAGAGACCGATGATGCCGAACCTACGGATGTCGAACAAGGCTGCCGTTTGCCGATAGGAAAGCTGCTCTTCGCGCATGCGTGTCAACACAGACAGTTTGAAGTCGGCGCTGTAGCGCAGCAGCTTTTTCTCTTTTAGCCCAGCAGCACCATGCACTTGATAGGCCGCGACCCACTGCCGAAGGCAAGAAAAGTCCACGTCGTGACGGTGTGCGACATCTCTCAAGCCCGCACTGCCGGAACAATAGCTTTGCACGGCTGCGAGTTTTGCCCGCTCTGTGTACTTACCCATGACACCCTCAAAGGTTGTGTCCAACCTTTGGGGGTCAGTTCA
>NZ_JBTEYL010000071.1:0-1321 GCF_054330215.1 Pseudomonas sp. Ma2-10
CAGGTGGCTGGCGACTCGCCGGTGTCCATGCAGGATTTCGACGGTATGGGCGCTCACTCGGGCGTCGACGCTTTGCCGGGCCAAGGCCGAGGGCACGCTGTAAAAGCCGCCATTCACTTCGATGTGGTAATCAATGTTGACCTTGCAGCGCTTGAAGGTCACGACCTCATACGGCTGCGCCGGCAGCGGCCTGAGCACTGGCTGGTCGAGCTGCTCGAACCAGTCCCGTCGGCATCCGTCGAGCTTTTTGAACGGGCGTCGGTTCAAATCCTCCAGCAAGACGGCGATGGCCTGATTGAGCGCATGCAGGCTGAAGAACTGCTGATGCCGCAACCGCGCCATGACCCAGCGCTCGACTACCTGCACCGCTACCTCTGCCTTGGCTTTGTCCTGCGGCTTGCGCGGGCGCGCCGGGAGCATGATGGCGCCGTAGTGCTGGGCGCACTCCAGTGCCGCGCGGTTCAGACCCGGCTCATAACGGTCAGGCCGGGCAACCAGGGCGCGCGGGTTGTCCGGGACGATCATTTCGGGGACGCCACCGAAGTAGCCGAGGGCCTGGCTCAACGCCGTCAGCCAGTCCACTTGGGTCTCACTCGGCGTGGCGCACGCGTAGGTGTAGTTCGAGGCGCCGAGGGCGGCGACGAAGATGTGCGCCTGGCGGATCTCGCCGGTGGCGGCGTCGATCACCGGCAGCGTCGGCCCGGCGTAGTCGATGAACAGCTTCTCGCCGGCGCGGTGCTGCTGGCGCATCGAGCGCTTGAGCGTCCGAGCGTAGCTGCGGTAATGCTCGACGAATTGGGTGTAGCGGTAGGTCGACTGGTCGGGATGAGCGGCGGTGTATTCCTCCCACAGCAGTTGTAGCGTCACGCCTTTGCGACGTAGTTCGCGGTGCAGGGTGATCACGTCGGGCAACACGCGGCCGCCGCGTGAGTGCACGACATTGGCGGCCGGCATCAGGGCGGCGCCAAGCGCCGCTTCATCCAGTAGAGCCAGCGCGGGCCACTCGATGCCGGTGTCGCGCGCCGCCTTGATGTACTTGCTGACCACGCCCTTGGACAGTTGCAAGGCGCGGGCGATCTTCTCGTGGGACAGGTCGGCCTCGAACTTGAGGCGCAGGCATTCTTTGATATTACGCATGGCTACTCGCTGCGCCGCCATCCTTCGATTCCCCGAAATGGGACTGAGGGTGGCGGCGCGTCAGGTCATGCGCAACGCAGTGGAGGGTATTTCGCTAACAACGTGACCGGTCATTTCGGTAAGAGCGTGACCGGCTGTTTCGGAACAGGCGGAAAATCGGTCACGTTGTTAGCGAAATGAGCGG
>NZ_JBTEYL010000072.1:0-1312 GCF_054330215.1 Pseudomonas sp. Ma2-10
AGAGCGATTCTTCCATGGCCGGGTCGCTATAACCGAACCAGTTTTGCATCAGATGAACCCGTAACATCGCCATCAACGGATAGGCCGGACGACCACCTTCGCCCTTCGGATAGTGCGGCTCGATCAGTTTGACCAAGCCATTCCGGGCACGACCTGATCCATCTCGATCAGGAAGCGTTCACGGCGGGTTTGTTTGCGTTTGCCAGCGTATTCGGCGTCAGCGAAGGACATCTGCTTCATCGGGGTTCAACCGTTCAGTTCCTGAGACTGGCGTATTTCACCAGATTTGAAAGTCTTTTTCAGAGTTTCCTTAGACTCTTTACGAGCAATCGCTGTGTTGTTGGTCCTATGGGGGCATGTATTTCTACTCAGAATCAGCGATGCAAATACTGTNTTCAACCGTTCAGTTCCTGAGACTGGCGTATTTCACCAGATTTGAAAGTCTTTTTCAGAGTTTCCTTAGACTCTTTACGAGCAATCGCTGTGTTGTTGGTCCTATGGGGGCATGTATTTCTACTCAGAATCAGCGATGCAAATACTGTTGGCATCTGGGTGCCAGATGTAAAGGATTTGATCTTTGGCCCAACAACATTAGCAGATAACATCCACTGGAAATTAGGCAACTGGATGGGCTCTACATTTGGTCTAAATACTGGCTCGCTTGGCGTGTCGTTATTCTTCCTAATCAGTGGATTTGTAATTCTAAGAACGGTAGACAGGACGCCACCCTTACAATTTATTATCCAACGTCTTTTTAGGATCATTCCCGTTTGCTTTTTCTGCGTCACTCTTGTAGCCGCCATAACATATGTATATTGCTATAACCGAGGACTGCAACAGCCAAACACTATTACGAGCATCCTTACATCATCGATTGCCGCAAACTATTTTAATGGAGCCTTCTCCACGGTTCCTGTGCTGTGGACGCTAGAGATTGAGATGTTTTTCTACGTTGTCATGGCGGTGGCTGTAGCTATATTAGGCCGACTAGACTACAAAGCGCTGTGCTTGATATCGCTTCTGTGCCTTGCGGTCGTTGCTGGCTATGCGCTGCCGTACGCATCGGCCCCCTCCAAGCCAGACATGTATCGTCACTTCAGCACCATATTTGTTTCCATCAGCTATATGATGATCGGCGCCTTTATCTATCGTGCTTATGAGGACGAGAACATATCACGCGGCCTAGCGGTAATCCCCCCATTTTTAATACTCACCAGAAATAGATATCAGGCCACCAGGGCCAACTTCTGTTTAGGGGTGATGCCTCCGAGTGCCATATTCGGGCGCTCGTGATTGTATGTCCAGATCCAGT
>NZ_JBTEYL010000073.1:0-1203 GCF_054330215.1 Pseudomonas sp. Ma2-10
CACCGTCGAGGTGTCGATGGTGTCGGTGACGCTGGTAACCGCCGCAACAGTGCTTGGCACCAGGTTTTCGAAGTTACCGCCGGTCGCGGCGGTGATTGTCGCCTGAACAGTGCCGGCGTCTTTGTAGACGTCATCGGCTGGTGCGGCGACGGTTACCGAACCGCTGGTGGCGCCGGCCGCGATGAGGATCACTGCGCCGTTGCTCAATGTCACGGTGACTGGTGTACCAGCAGCATTGGTCAGGTTGGCGGTGTAGACAATTGAACCGCCTTCAGCCACGGAGTCGGTAGCGCTCAAGGACAGGTTGGTGGTGTCTGGCGTGTCGGTCACGGTAGTGCTGACCGGCGTTTTATCCGCGACCAGGTTTTCGTAGTTGCCGCCGCTCACGTCGGTGNTGGTGTACCAGCAGCATTGGTCAGGTTGGCGGTGTAGACAATTGAACCGCCTTCAGCCACGGAGTCGGTAGCGCTCAAGGACAGGTTGGTGGTGTCTGGCGTGTCGGTCACGGTAGTGCTGACCGGCGTTTTATCCGCGACCAGGTTTTCGTAGTTGCCGCCGCTCACGTCGGTGATCGAGTTGGTCAACGGTGCGTGGCCATTGAGCACATCGTTCGGTGCTACAGCATTAACAGTGCCGCTCGTTTTGCCGATGTCGATGGTGATGGTCTGGCCGTTGGCCAGGGTCACGGTGACCGGGGAGCCAGTGACAGGCTGACCGATCGTCGCGGTGTAAGTGACAGTGCCGCCTTCAGCGGCAGTATCGGTCGCAGTCAATTTCACCGTCGAGGTGTCGATGGTGTCGGTGACGCTGGTAACCGCCGCAACAGTGCTTGGTACCAGGTTTTCGAAGTTGCCACCGGTGGCCTTGGTGATTGTTGCCTGAACAGTGCCGGCATCTTTGTAGACGTCATCGGCCGGAGCCGCAACGGTCACGGTGCCAGTGGTTTTGCCGGCGTCGATGGTGATCACGGCGCCGTTCGACAGCGTGACGGTAACCGGCGTGCCAGCTGCGTTAGTCAATGTCGCGGTGTAGAGGATCGAGCCGCCTTCAGCGACCGAATCGGTAGCGCTCAAGGACAGGTTGGTGGTGTCCGGGGTATCAGTAACAGTGGTCGAAACCGGCGTTTTATCCGCGACCAGATTTTCGTAGTTGCCACCGCTCACGTTGGTGATCGAGTTGGTCAACGGTGCGTGGCCATTGAGC
>NZ_JBTEYL010000074.1:0-1155 GCF_054330215.1 Pseudomonas sp. Ma2-10
TCGTGACCGATGCGGTTAGAATTTAGACCCCGCGCAATCGGGTGGAGAAACCGGTCACGTTGTTAGCGAAATGACCGGTCACGATGAGCGAAATACGCAGGTAACGCTCCCCTTATGAAAGGTAAATTTGAAACTGTCGTGCAAAGAAATCTGCAAATCTGAAACTTTTCGCAATTTGTACGAGCTCCAGCTCTCGGGTCAGAGCGTGCGAAACTTGATCCCGCAGCACCCTTACGAACGTTGTATGAGTTGATGCGCCTCGGCTGATTGCGTGCAACGCGACTTGCTGTTGGTCCGGCGCATTTCAGCTTTACGCCTGCATCCGCAAAATCCAGATTATCGAGGCAATGCGTCTTTCGTTGCGATGAGTCGCTTAACACCTTCTAGCTTCCCATCACGAACAAATTGACCTTTTCTTTTTCTTGCTTCACCAAAATTAGGTGAGCCACTGAGCCTTTGATCAATGGCTTTTCAAGAGTCGATGGCTTCCAGATCCTTTCGCACTTGAGCTAGAAACGCTTTGAGATCCGTGATGTTTTCCTTTCGCATATAGCACGCCGTTACCAGGCTGACGGGATGAACTCCCAAAACGCTGCACAACTCCTCGAGCTTTACAAGCGTCGGGCTGGTCCCTCCACGCTCAAGCAAACTGACATTTGTGCGGCTGCTTACCAACGAAAAATGCTCCTGAGTCAGGCCTTTCCGAAGGCGAGCCTGTCGGAGCGTCGCCCCAAATGCTTCTTTCAGTTCCATTTTGCTTCTCACAAAAGGAACGATAAGGCGACATTGCGCAATATATGACTACAACATATATTGTTCATTCGAGATGCTGAGGTACCAGCGATGAACACGGATCATGAAGGGCCGACTATTATTTCCAGCCTTTTCAATGCTGATTTTCTGGGGCGTCCGTTCATGCGGCAGACGGTAATGATCCCTTGGTTTTACCTTGAAGCACACGTTCGATATGGTAAGGAATTCGTTGGGGAAATGCTCATGGTGTCCTCATTTGAGGCACTGAAAGACATTCTCAAGGTCCAACATGAGTCATTTCGGGGTAAGCCTCCAGCCCAGCCACCTGTAATTCCCTACCTCCACTCGCCACGCTGTGCTCTCCAAAAAAGGAGCACACATGAAACCACCCACCACACTCAC
>NZ_JBTEYL010000075.1:0-1010 GCF_054330215.1 Pseudomonas sp. Ma2-10
GTTGGGCAAAACAGTGCGATTACCCTGATGTAATCACTGCCATGGCCAGCGTCGCCGTGCAATTGTCCGATGAGCCTATCGTCAGTGTTGGCCTGTTCTGACAAAATCGGCGGCATGACTTTGCTTCCTGATTTCGACCAATTAAACCCTGAACAACTGCGCGCTATCGCCGCGCAGCTGATGCAGCGTGTCGAGACTCTCGATCAAAAAGTCGAGTCCATGGACAAGCAGATCCATCACTACAAAACGGTCAACGACAAGCTGACCCACGAGATCGCACAGCTCAAGCGTTTCAAGTTTGCCAAGCGCAGCGAGCAGCTAAACCCGTATCAAACCAGCCTGCTCGATGACGTGATCGATGCCGATATCGCGGCCATCGAAGCCGAGCTTGAGGCGTTGCAACCCGCTCCAGCCCCGACCGTGGCTCGGCAAAAACCTAAACGCACCGCCTTGCCGCCCGAGTTTCCACGCACGCCAATCCATCACGAACCGGACAACACTCACTGCCAATGCGGCTGCGCCCTCAAGCGTATCGGCGAGGATGTCAGCGAGAAACTCGACTACACGCCCGGCGTGTTCACGGTTGAACAACACATCCGTGGCAAGTGGGTCTGTGAGGACTGCGAGACCCTGATCCAGGCACCTGTTCCTGCGCAGGTCATCGATAAAGGCATCCCCACAGCAGGTTTGCTGGCTCAAGTGATGATCGCCAAATACGGTGATCATTTGCCACTGTACCGTCAGGAAAAGATCTTTGGCCGGGCCGGCCTCGCCATCCCGCGCTCGACCTTGGCGCAGTGGGTCGGCACTTGCGGTGTGCAACTGCAACCACTGGTTGATGCTCTGCGCGAAGTGGTGCTTGGACACAACGTGGTGCACGCCGATGAAACGCCGGTACAGGTGCTCATGCCTGGCTCGAAGAAAACCCATCGGGCCTACGTCTGGGCCTATGCAACCACCGCGTCTGCCGATATCCGCGCAGTGGTGTACGACTTCAGCCCCAGCCGCTC
>NZ_JBTEYL010000076.1:0-1008 GCF_054330215.1 Pseudomonas sp. Ma2-10
CGTTGACGAGGAACCTGAAGAAGTCGTCGCGCCAGTCAAACGCCGAGGCAAACGCAAGCCGCTTTGCGCCGACTTGCCGCGCATCGAAGTTGTCCACGAACTCCCAGAGCACGAACTGACGTGTGCGTGTGGTTGCCGTAAACACACCATCGGCGAAGAAACCAGCGAACAGTTGGAGATCGTGCCGATGCAGATCCGCGTGATCAAACATATCCGCAAGGTTTACGGCTGCCGAGGTTGTGAAGCCGCGCCGGTCACGGCCGACAAACCGGCCCAGTTGATCGAAAAGAGCATGGCCAGTCCCAGCGTCCTGGCCATGCTGCTGACCACTAAGTACGTTGACGGCTTGCCGCTGTATCGCTTTGAAAAAGTGCTTGGTCGTCACGGCGTCGATATCCCGCGCCAAACGTTGGCGCGTTGGGTTATTCAATGTTGTGAACACTTTCAACCACTGCTTAATCTGATGCGTGATCGGTTAATGGAAAGCCCGGTCATTCATTGCGATGAAACGCGGGTACAGGTGCTCAAAGAGCCTGATCGCGACCCGACCAGCCAATCCTGGATGTGGGTGCAAGCCAGCGGCCCGCCGGAGCGCCCCGTCATCCTTTTTGACTACACCACCAGCCGAGCGCAGGAGGTGCCGTTGCGCCTGTTGGGTGATTATCGCGGCTATCTGATGACGGATGATTACGGGGGTTACAACGCATTGGCGCTGCAACCAGGTGTCGAACGTTTGGCCTGTATGGCCCATGTCCGCCGCAAGTTTGTCGATGCGCAAAAAGTGCAGCCCAAGGGCAAAACAGGCCGCGCAGATGTTGCGTTGGCGTTGATTAACAAGCTGTACGGCATCGAGCGTGAACTCAAGGATGCCAGCGACGAGCAGCGATTTTTGGGTCGTCAGGAAAAGAGTTTGCCGGTGCTTGCTCAGTTGAAAAGCTGGCTGGAGAAAACTCACCCTCAAGTGACATCACAAAGTGCCTTGGGCAAGGCTGTGGGATATTTGGCGAG
>NZ_JBTEYL010000077.1:0-837 GCF_054330215.1 Pseudomonas sp. Ma2-10
AGCGTGCCCTCGGCCTTGGCCCGGCAAAGCGTCGACGCCCGAGTGAGCGCCCATACCGTCGAAATCCTGCATGGACACCGGCGAGTCGCCAGCCACCTGCTGCTGCAACGGCGCGGCGCCTACAGCACCCAAAGCGAACACATGCCGGCCTCACACAAGGCCCATCGTGACTGGACACCCCAGCGCCTGCTCGACTGGGGCGAGCGGATCGGCCCGCACGTCCGGCAGATCGTCGAACATCAACTGACCCACAAACCGCATCCGGAGATGGGTTACCGCTCCTGCCTGGGCCTGCTGTCGCTGGCTCGCCACTATGGCAACGAGCGCCTGGAGGCGGCAGCCAGCCGCGCCGTGCAACTGCGTGCACTCAACAGCCGCACCGTACGCAACCTGCTCAAACAAGGGCTCGACCAGCAACCGCTGCCCAAGGTCACCGCCGCTCAACCCGCCTGCCACGAGAACGTGCGCGGTGCCGACTATTACACCCAAAAGGAGCTGTTCAATGATGACGCAACACACGCTTAACCAGTTGCACCACCTGCGCCTCAGCGGCATGGCCACTGCGCTGGAAGAGCAATGGACACTGCCGGCCTGCCACAGCTTGAGCTTCGATGATCGGCTCGGTCTGCTGCTTGACCGCGAACTGGCCTGGCGCGACAACAAACGCCTGGAACGGCTGCGCAAACAAGCCAAGCTCAAATACGCCGGTGCCTGCCTGGAAGACCTCGACCGCCGTCCGGGCAGAGGCCTGGACGAACGCCAGCTCGCAACCCTGGCCAGCGGTGACTGGATCCGCCAACAGCACAACCTGTTGCTGACCGGCCCAACCGGCGTCGG
>NZ_JBTEYL010000079.1:0-633 GCF_054330215.1 Pseudomonas sp. Ma2-10
CCAGAAATAGATATCAGGCCACCAGGGCCAACTTCTGTTTAGGGGTGATGCCTCCGAGTGCCATATTCGGGCGCTCGTGATTGTATGTCCAGATCCAGTTCGTGCCGTAGTCCTGAACTTCAGTTATCGACTCAAACAGGTAATGTCCCAGCCAGTCATAGCGTACCGTTCGGTTGTAGCGCTCGACGTAGGCATTCTGCTGAGGGTTGCCCGGCTGAATAAAGTCCAGTCGGATACCCCGTTTTTCGGCCCATGCAGCGAGCTTTGCGCTGATAAATTCGGGGCCGTTATCGCTTCGTATAGCCTGCGGTTTTCCACGCCATTCAATGACCCGATCCAGCGCACGCACCACACGTTCAGCCGGCAGCGACAAATCAATTTCCATACTCAGGGCTTCGCGGTTGAAGTCGTCAATGAGATTGAAAACCCGAAAGCTGCGCCCATCTGCTAGTTGATCGTGCATGAAGTCCATCGACCAGCATTGGTTGGTGGTCTCAGGAACAGCCAGCGGCTCAGGCTTCTCGCGCACGATACGTTTGCGCGGTTTGATCCGCAGATTCAGTTCCAGTTCGCGGTAAATCCGGTACACACGCTTGTGGTTCCAGCGATAGCCCTTCACGTTGCGCAGGTACA
>NZ_JBTEYL010000080.1:0-581 GCF_054330215.1 Pseudomonas sp. Ma2-10
GACCGGCTGATCAACGTTCGTGGCACCACGCCGGAAAGTTTCGCCCATGACCCGGCAGGCAACCTACTCGGCCAAGGCGACCAGCCGACCGCGAACCTGGCCAACGTCAAAGGCAATCGGCTGCTGATGCAGGGCGACCGTCATTACGACTACGACGCCTATGGCAACCTGACCCGCGAACGTCGCGGCGCCGGACAGAAACTCATTACCGAATATCGTTACGACTGCCAGCACCGTTTAATCGGCGTCAGCCTGCCGGGTGGCAGCACCGCGAGCTACAAGTACGACGCCTTCGGCCGCCGCATCGCCAAGACCGTCGATGGCCAAACCACAGAATTCCTGTGGCAAGGCGAACGGCTCATTGCTGAAAGCGGCGACAACCGCTATCGCACTTACATCTACGAACCGGGCACCTTCCGCCCGTTGGCGATGCTCGATGGCGAAGGCCCGCTAAAAGCCACGCCGTTCTACTACCAACTCGACCACCTCGGCACCCCGCAGGAACTCACCGACTACAGCGGCGAGATCATGTGGTCGGCGAAATACCGTGCCTACGGCAACCTCGCGACCCTCGATGTTGC
>NZ_JBTEYL010000081.1:0-564 GCF_054330215.1 Pseudomonas sp. Ma2-10
CTCTGATTTACGACCAAACAAACGGTCGCGCAGCAACTTGATTTGTTCTTTCAGGTCGAGGATCTGACTGTGTTGAACACGGCGTTCCGCAAGCAGTATTTGCTTGAGTAGAGCAGGGTCATCAGGAAGATCATCGGGCATCGAAATCATGCCCGGATTATACCCGTCAGGCGACGAATCTTGGAGTCAGAACTTGATGAGGCCGGTTGCGCCACAGATCAAAGCCGTCGAGCATCCAGTTCAGTTCCTGAACCGTCAGCACAATCGCTTCGTCGCTTATATCAGGCGATGTTTTGAAGCGCTCGGCTTCCAGGCGCTTGAGCCAAAGGCAGAAGCCGTTTCGCTCCCAATACAACACCTTGACCCGATTACGGGTCTTGTTAAGAAAAACAAAAAGTACCGGATCGAACACTGCAACCTTGATATCCAGCTCGACCAAAGCGGTGAGGCCGTCGATAGATTTTCTGAAGTCCACGGGCTTGGGATAGAGGTAGACTTTCTCGACTTTGGCGTCGGGTCGCATCATGGTGCTGGCTCCTGAAGGAAATCGGGAGCAAAGCATCA
>NZ_JBTEYL010000082.1:0-549 GCF_054330215.1 Pseudomonas sp. Ma2-10
TCCATTCGCCGCTTCAGTTTGGCGCTGGTGAAATTGCGGTCACGATTGTTGACAGCTTTGAATTGGCTGCCGTCGATGGCGACGAGATTTTCTCCGAAGAGACCGAACTGCTGACACAGCACGACGAACTGGCGGCAGAGGCCTCGGATGGCCTTGCTGTTGTCTTTTCGGAAGTTGGCGATGGTCTTGAAATCCGGGATCAAACGCCCGGTCAGCCACATCAGCTCGACGTTGCGTTGGGCTTCTCGTTCCAGGCGCCGGCTCGACTGAATCCGGTTCAGATAGCCGTAGATGTAGATCTTCAGGAGGACAGCGGGATGGTAAGCCGGCCGGCCAGTATCTGCGGGTATGGCACCTTCAAAACCCAGTTTGACCAGGTCGAGTTCGTCGACGAAGACATCGACTACACGCACCGGGTTGGTATCGGTCACGTAATCGTCGAGGCTTTTTGGAGCAATGTACTTTGGCCCCGATGTTCACCTTGGATGAAGCGCTTCATGGGCGATCCTTACGATGAAGTCCTCAGAAATCATAGCAAGGGTTCGCGAA
>NZ_JBTEYL010000083.1:0-529 GCF_054330215.1 Pseudomonas sp. Ma2-10
TGGCTCGAAGAAAACCCATCGGGCCTACGTCTGGGCCTATGCAACCACCGCGTCTGCCGATATCCGCGCAGTGGTGTACGACTTCAGCCCCAGCCGCTCAGGCGAACATGCACGCAACTTCCTGCAAGACTGGAAAGGCAAGCTGGTCTGCGACGATTTTGGTGGTTACAAAGCCAGTTTCGCACTCGGCGTGACCGAAATCGGCTGCATGGCCCATGCGCGGCGTAAGTTCTTCGACCTGCACGCTACGAACAAAAGCACGCTCGCCGAGCAAGCTCTGCGCTATGTCCAGTTGCTCTACGAAATAGAGAGTGAGATCCGCGACCTGGAGCCAGATGTCCGACGCCGAATACGGCAAGAAAAAGCCGTCCCCGTGATGAACATGCTGCACACCTGGATGATCGCCCAGCGCGAGCTGGTACACGAGGGTGTGGCCATCGCCAAGGCCCTGGATTACAGCCTGAAACGCTGGACGGCGTTGTCACGTTATCTGGATGACGGCGCGGTGCCTATTGATAACAACCACATC
>NZ_JBTEYL010000084.1:0-529 GCF_054330215.1 Pseudomonas sp. Ma2-10
TGGCTCGAAGAAAACCCATCGGGCCTACGTCTGGGCCTATGCAACCACCGCGTCTGCCGATATCCGCGCAGTGGTGTACGACTTCAGCCCCAGCCGCTCGGGCGAACATGCACGCAACTTCCTGCAAGACTGGAAAGGCAAGCTGGTATGCGACGATTTTGGTGGTTACAAGGCCAGTTTTGCACTCGGCGTGACCGAAATCGGCTGCATGGCCCATGCGCGGCGTAAGTTCTTCGACCTGCACGCCACGAACAAAAGCACGCTCGCCGAGCAAGCTCTGCGCTATATCCAGTTGCTGTACGAAATCGAAAGTGAAATCCGCGATTTGGAGCCCGATGTACGGCGACGAATACGACAAGAAAAAGCCGTCCCCGTGATGAACATGCTGCACACCTGGATGATCGCCCAGCGCGAGCTGGTGCACGATGGCGTGGCCATCGCCAAGGCCCTGGATTACAGCCTGAAACGCTGGACGGCGTTGTCACGTTATCTGGATGACGGCGCGGTGCCTATTGATAACAACCACATC
>NZ_JBTEYL010000085.1:0-500 GCF_054330215.1 Pseudomonas sp. Ma2-10
TGTCATTCCGTTATTTCTTGTGCTTGATATCCACCACCGTCCCCGCCCGTATGTCTTTGATCGACGAGAGCAAGTGCGGCGAGATATTCCAGCGCTGTCCGTTATCGCTGACCACGGTGACGCTCTTGCGATTGAACTTCATGATGGTGCCGGACAGGCGCCCGCCGTTGGGTGAGTCGAAACTTACTCGTGCACCAGGATGGAACTGCATCATCGACTTGTGAGCCTCCAACGATTCCAGCATCTTCAGGCGTTCGATAATGTGGTGATTCAGCGTCACCAATTCATCAGCACTCAGATGATCAATATTGATACTCATGACGCCTCCAGATTCCAAGGTAGTAATGCTTCAAAGTCCGCGACCGACACCGCCTGAGGCAACCGCTCCAGTACGTGGCGCAGCCACGTATAGGGCTCTTGGCCATTAGCCTTCGCGGTTTCGACCAAGCTGTAAATCTGTGCACTGGATGCGGCGCCCTTGGGCGTATCGCTGAATAACC
>NZ_JBTEYL010000086.1:0-497 GCF_054330215.1 Pseudomonas sp. Ma2-10
CCGGGCAACACCGGTGAAACCGCCAGTGGCACCCTGGTCGGTTCGGTCAGCGGCGCGGTCGGTGCGATCACCTACACCCTGGTCGGCAGCGCCACTGGCAGCTACGGGCAAATCCTGCTCAATCCCGATGGCTCCTACACCTACACGCTGACCTCGGCGCCAAGCACCACGCCGCAGGCGAACGACGGCGCGAACACCCTCAGCGAAAGTTTTACCTACAAAGCCACCGACGCCTTGGGCAATAGCACCACCAGCACCATCGTGGTCAAGATCGTCGATGACCTGCCGACGGCTCATGCCGACGAGGCTGCGGTCGCCGAAGGCGGCACTGTCAGTGGCAACGTGCTGTGGAACGACGTCGGCGGCGCCGATGGTCTCGCCGCAGGAGGCGCGGTGGTCGGCGTGCGTGCCGGTTCAGATACCACCACCTCGGCCATTGGCGGCCTCAACAGCCAGATCAACGGCACCTACGGTTACCTGACGCTGGATGCCAACGG
>NZ_JBTEYL010000087.1:0-495 GCF_054330215.1 Pseudomonas sp. Ma2-10
CAAGTCGCGGCCCTGACCCACGACATTGTCTGGATGGAAAACGCCGAAGTGAACGGCGAGCAAGTGCTGGTGCCAGTGCTGTACCTGGCCAACGCCAACAACCGCCTGGCCGCCAATGGCGCCCTGATCCAGGGCAGCGACGTGACCCTGATCGCCGGCAAGGACCTGAACAACGCCGGCACCTTGCGCGCCTCCAACAACCTGTCGGCCACCGCCACCAACGATCTGGTCAACAGCGGTCTGGTGGAAGCCGGCAATCGCCTCGACCTGCTGGCCACCAACAACATCGTCAACAAAGCCGGCGGCATCATCGCCGGCCGTGATATCTCGCTGACCGCGACTCAGGGCGACGTGATCAACGAACGCCCCGTCACCACTCACCAAAGCAGCAGCGGTTACCGCACCGAGCAGACCGACTTCGTCGACAACGCCGCCCGAATCGAAGCGGCCAACAACCTGACCCTCAAGGCCGGGCGCGACATCAACAACGTCGGC
>NZ_JBTEYL010000088.1:0-472 GCF_054330215.1 Pseudomonas sp. Ma2-10
CTGAACAGTGCCGGCATCTTTATAGACGTCATCGGCAGGTGCGGCGACGGTTACCGAACCGGTGGTGGCGCCGGCCGCGATGGTGATCACGGCGCCGTTCGACAGCGTGACGGTAACCGGTGTGCCAGCAGCGTTAGTCAATGTCGCGGTGTAGAGGATCGAGCCGCCTTCAGCTACGGAGTCAGTGGCCGATAGGCTGAGAGTCGTAGTGTCCGGGGTATCAGTAACAGTGGTCGAAACCGGCGTTTTATCCGCGACCAGGTTTTCGTAGTTACCGCCGCTCACGTCGGTGATCGAGTTGGTCAACGGCGCGTGACCATTGAGCACATCGTTCGGAGCTACAGCATTAACAGTGCCGCTGGTTTTGCCGATATCGATGGTGATGGTCTGGCCGTTGGCCAGGGTCACGGTGACCGGGGAGCCAGTGACAGGCTGACCGATCGTCGCGGTGTAAGTGACAGTGCCGCCTTCA
>NZ_JBTEYL010000089.1:0-467 GCF_054330215.1 Pseudomonas sp. Ma2-10
CCACGTCCACTTGGACAGGCAGTCGGAGCGCAGCGACGCAGGTTTGCATTGTTAGTCTGAAGTCCCTGTCGTCGTCAATTTCGTTGCGCGTCTGCGCATTGATTCGCCCTTCAGTTCGATCCGATAAGCGTTGTGCACCAGCCGGTCGAGGATCGCGTCGCCCAAGGTCGGATCGCCGATCAGCGCGTGCCATTTGTCCACTGGCATCTGGCTGGTCACTAGCGTCGAGCGGTTGCCGTAGCGGTCGTCCAGCAGTTCAAGCATGTCGCGCCGTTGCGCATCGGTAAACGGCGCCAAGCCCCAGTCGTCCGTAAGCGCGCCATAAACCCCACCTATTCAAAAAAAGATGAACCGTTCAGGATGTGTCATTCGTAAGCCTCCAGCCCAGCCACCTTTACTCGGCAGCTGATCTCAATGGCAGCAACTCATCCAGCCGGCTATTCGGCCAGGTCGGTAACTTCTCCAGC
>NZ_JBTEYL010000090.1:0-467 GCF_054330215.1 Pseudomonas sp. Ma2-10
GTGTGCATGGAGCGCTCCGTGGAAATGGTCGTGGCCTTGCTCGGTATCGTGCATGCCGGCGCGGCGTGGTTGCCGCTCGATCCAGAACTGCCGGCTGCACGGTTGGCGTTCCTGATCGCGGACGCTGATGCTCAAGTCACCTTGACCCAAGACCAGTGGCGGTCGCGTTTGCCGGTCGGGCACAACGCCTGGACGCTGGATGCGTTGCCAAAAGCAGAAAGCGGTGAACCGATCAGCGTCAGCCCGAGCGATCTGGCCTACGTGCTCTACACCTCCGGTTCCACCGGCCAACCCAAAGGCGTGATGAACGAACACGGCGCCTTGATGAACCGTCTGCACTGGATGCAGGACGCCTTCCCGATTGGCCCGAACGACCGTGTACTGCAAAAGACCCCGTACAGCTTCGACGTGTCGGTGTGGGAATTCTTCTGGCCGCTGATCACCGGCGCCACGCTGGTGGTCGCTCG
>NZ_JBTEYL010000091.1:0-428 GCF_054330215.1 Pseudomonas sp. Ma2-10
CGTGACATTCACGGTCGAATCAAACGCGTCGATAACGGTGCTGGTCGGGCTCTCCTTGTACGTTACGACCGCAAGCACATCGTCGCCATCGACTATCAGCAGTTCAGTCCGGCAGACAACCTGGAAGATGCCTGGAGCACCGTCCAGACCCTGGTCACCTACAGCTACGACACCCAACACCGCCTGATCGAAGCCAAAAACGCCGCTGGCGAAGCCGAGCGTTATGCCTACAACGACCAGAACGTCATTCTTGAGCGGCAACTCGCCGGCGGCGCCAGTTTTTACTGGGAATGGGAAAAAGAAGGTAAATCGGCGCGCTGCGTTCATCACTGGGCGAGCTTCTCGCAAATGGACGCGCATTACGCCTGGGATGACAAAGGCAGCGTCACGGTTACCAATGCTGACGGCAGCGAAGAGGTCTACACCCA
>NZ_JBTEYL010000092.1:0-397 GCF_054330215.1 Pseudomonas sp. Ma2-10
AAGGTGGTCGTCCGGCCTATCCGTTGATGGCGATGTTACGGGTTCATCTGATGCAAAACTGGTTCGGTTATAGCGACCCGGCCATGGAAGAATCGCTCTACGAAACCACAATTCTGCGTCAGTTTGCCGGGCTGCATCTGGATCGAATTCCAGACGAAACCACGATCCTCAATTTCCGCCGACTGCTGGAAAAGCATGAGTTGGCTGGTGGGATTTTGCAGGTGATCAATGGCTATTTGGGCGACCGTGGTTTGTTGCTGCGCCAGGGCACCGTGGTCGATGCGACGATCATTCATGCGCCGAGTTCGACCAAGAACAAAGACGGCAAACGCGACCCTGAAATGCATCAAACCAAGAAGGGAAATCAATACTATTTCGGGATGAAATCGCACATCGG
>NZ_JBTEYL010000093.1:0-389 GCF_054330215.1 Pseudomonas sp. Ma2-10
CCAAGCCTGGTCAACTGCCACAGCCTGCGTCAGGTATTTGCCAGCGGTGAAGCCCTGCCGGCGGATCTGGTGCGCCGCTTCATGAGCCAACACCCGGCGGCACTGGTCAACCTCTACGGCCCGACCGAGGCGGCGATTGATGTCTCGGTATGGTGTTGCTCGGTGGACGACGTGATCGTGCCAATCGGTAAACCGATCGCCAACCTGCGCCTGTACATCCTCGACGAGGCGCAACAACCTCTGCCAATAGGCAGCATCGGCGAGCTGTACATCGGCGGGGTCGGCGTGGCGCGCGGTTACCTGAAACGTGCGGACCTGACCGAGGCACGTTTCCTCGCCAGCCCGTTCATCGACGGTGATCGCCTGTACCGCACCGGCGACCGTTGCCG
>NZ_JBTEYL010000094.1:0-384 GCF_054330215.1 Pseudomonas sp. Ma2-10
CCAGAAGAAACCGGACACTCGACCACGTTGGCCGTCGCGGATTTGCTGGTGCAGGCGTGCGCGGGCGTTGCGGAAGGTGTGCAGGCCTTCGTGGGGCGGATCGTTCGGGCCTTGCAGGTCTAGCGGGTCCTGAATGGATGTGAGGTCGTGGATTTCGTATTCCATGTAACCGCGAATGGCTTCCCAGTGGCTGATGGCCAGGGAAAGACCAAAGCAGGGAAATTCGACGCTGGTCAAGGTTTCGCCGTGCTGGAAGCCGATGCCCATGCCGTATTGGCGGTGGACGCCGTATTGGGTGGCGCCCTGAGCTTCGATGACCCAGGCGGATAAGGATTCCCAGGGGACGAAGACGGGTTCGCTGGAGTCTTCGGGCATGAAGCAGAC
>NZ_JBTEYL010000095.1:0-375 GCF_054330215.1 Pseudomonas sp. Ma2-10
CACGGCTATTGAGTTAAAGCAGGAGCAGCATGATGCATCCCCATCACTTCTGTAATCACCTCAATCGGACATTTGTAACCGAAGCGTTTGCGGGGACGAATATTCATTTGATACGAAATGGCATCCAACGCTTCCTGACTATGTACCGACAAGTCCGTGCCCTTGGGCAGGTACTGGCGAATCAAGCCATTAATGTTTTCATTACTGCCGCGCTGCCAAGGGCTATGCGGGTCACAGAAGTAAATCGCCACCCCAGTGTTCTGCGTGATTTCAGCATGTTTTGCCATTTCGCGGCCTTGGTCATACGTCATGCTTTTACGCACCGCCAGCGGCATGCTGTTCAGTGCTGCACTGAAGCCTTGAACAGCAGAAGTA
>NZ_JBTEYL010000096.1:0-359 GCF_054330215.1 Pseudomonas sp. Ma2-10
TTTTCTCCTAATCGGATCAAGGAAATTTTAAGTGAAGACATCGCGTTTTTCGGATAGCCAAATCATGGCCGTCCTCAAGCAAGCCGAGGCTGGAAGTCCTGTGCCAGAGCTGTGCCGCGAGCACGGTATCAGCTCGGCCACCTTCTACAAGTGGCGCACCAAGTTCGGCGGTATGGACGCATCGCTGATGGCTCGGTTGCGCGAACTGGAGGAGGAGAACCGGCGCCTCAAAAAAATGTACGCCGAAGAGCGTCTCAAAGCTGAAATTATCCAGGAAGCCATGGCAAAAAAGTGGTGAAGCCATCGCGGCGACGAGAGATGGCGCAGGAAGCAGTTCATTCAGGTCGGTGTAGTATCAA
>NZ_JBTEYL010000097.1:0-339 GCF_054330215.1 Pseudomonas sp. Ma2-10
CCGTTACCAGTGAAAGTAACGTCCAGTCTATCTTTCTATCACATACCCAAATTTTTAAAGAACGATCTAATCTTAAAGATCAGAAATCAACATTCACCATCATGCGATGGAATGCTCATTTCTAAGCTTTACAGGACAGAAGCAGTTAGTGGTGGAGCCAAACGGGATCGAACCGTTGACCTCCTGCGTGCAAGGCAGGCGCTCTCCCAGCTGAGCTATGGCCCCGTATTTCTACAGGCGTTTCCCACACAAAATTGGTGGGTCTGGGCAGATTCGAACTGCCGACCTCACCCTTATCAGGGGTGCGCTCTAACCAACTGAGCTACAGACCCAATTTCG
>NZ_JBTEYL010000098.1:0-338 GCF_054330215.1 Pseudomonas sp. Ma2-10
CTGAAATTATCCAGGAAGCCATGGCAAAAAAGTGGTGAAGCCATCGCGGCGACGAGAGATGGCGCAGGAAGCAGTTCATTCAGGTCGGTGTAGTATCAAACTGGCATGCCTTGCATTCGGCGTGAGCATCACGTGCTATCGCTATCAACCACGCTTGTCTTCTGAAAACGCCGAGATCGCCGATCAGTTGATCCGACTCACACATAACCAGCGCAACTGGGGTTTTGGCCTGTGCTTCTTGTACCTGCGCAACGTGAAGGGCTATCGCTGGAACCACAAGCGTGTGTACCGGATTTACCGCGAACTGGAACTGAATCTGCGGATCAAACCGCGCAAAC
>NZ_JBTEYL010000099.1:0-324 GCF_054330215.1 Pseudomonas sp. Ma2-10
CTGAACGCAATAAATGCGCTCGGGATAAATCGCCCCGACGTTGAATGCGTAGGCGTTGCTTTGGATGCCGTGCTCTTCGAGGACGCTGCCGATGATTTTAGGCACCGTGAGGTTCTGGAAGATGCGCTGGTTGATGCGGTGCGCCAGGTAAGACAGTTGCGGGCGCAGGGTCACCGCGTAGCGGGTCAGGCGTTTGCCGGAATCGCCCTGGGCGGCGCGATAGACCTGGCCGTGAATGCCGCTGCCGTCAGGCGAGAGCTGCAAAAAGGCCGGTTTGTGCAGCAGGGTCTCGAGGTCCAGGGACGGCTGTTCACTGACCAGCTC
>NZ_JBTEYL010000100.1:0-324 GCF_054330215.1 Pseudomonas sp. Ma2-10
CTGAACGCAATAAATGCGCTCGGGATAAATCGCCCCGACGTTGAATGCGTAGGCGTTGCTTTGGATGCCGTGCTCTTCGAGGACGCTGCCGATGATTTTCGGCACCGTGAGGTTCTGGAAGATGCGCTGGTTGATGCGGTGCGCCAGGTAGGACAGTTGCGGGCGCAGGGTCACCGCGTAGCGGGTCAGGCGTTTGCCGGAATCGCCCTGGGCGGCGCGATAGATCTGGCCGTGAATGCCGCTGCCGTCAGGCGAGAGCTGCAAAAAGGCCGGTTTGTGCAGCAGGGTCTCGAGGTCCAGGGACGGCTGTTCACTGACCAGCTC
>NZ_JBTEYL010000101.1:0-319 GCF_054330215.1 Pseudomonas sp. Ma2-10
CAAATGGGACGCCGAGTACCAATCGATTAGCCTGTCATGGCGACGAAACTGGGCTCGGGTGATCCCGTTTTTTGACTATCCCGCCGAAATTCGCAAGGTGATCTACACGACCAACGCCATCGAATCGATCAACATGAGCTTGCGCAAAGTGATCAAAACGCGCGCCTCATTTCCGACCGATGAAGCGGTGATGAAACTGTTTTATCTGGCGCTGAACAACATCAGCAAGAAGTGGACGATGCCGATCCGGGACTGGAAAGCAGCTTTGAATCGCTTCAGTATCCAATTCGAAGATCGCCTGTTAACGGTTTAATAGAAA
>NZ_JBTEYL010000102.1:0-316 GCF_054330215.1 Pseudomonas sp. Ma2-10
CCACGGAGACGGCCGCTTCGCGAAACTGATGGCGGGTTATGCCAAGACCGACTTGCTGATCCTGGACGACTGGGGCCTGGCGCCGTTTACCGCTGCGCAACGGCGCGACATGCTTGAACTGCTGGACGACCGCTACGGCAACCGCTCGACGCTAGTGACCAGCCAGATGCCAGTGGACAAATGGCATGCGCTGATCGGCGATCCGACCTTGGGCGACGCGATCCTCGACCGGCTGGTGCACAACGCTTATCGGATCGAACTGAAGGGCGAATCGATGCGCAGACGCGCAACGAAATTGACGACGACAGGGACTTCA
>NZ_JBTEYL010000103.1:0-314 GCF_054330215.1 Pseudomonas sp. Ma2-10
ACCCTGGCCAACGGCCAGACCATCACCATCGACATCGGCAAAACCAGCGGCACTGTTAATGCTGTAGCACCGAACGATGTGCTCAATGGCCACGCGCCGTTGACCAACTCGATCACCGACGTGAGCGGCGGCAACTACGAAAATCTGGTCGCAGATAAAACGCCGGTCAGCACCACCGTGACCGACACACCAGACACCACCAACCTGTCCTTGAGCGCTACCGACTCCGTGGCTGAAGGCGGTTCAATCGTCTACACCGCCAACCTGACCAACGCAGCCGGCACACCGGTCACCGTGACATTGAGCAACGGCGC
>NZ_JBTEYL010000104.1:0-314 GCF_054330215.1 Pseudomonas sp. Ma2-10
TAGATCTGCGCACTGGCGGTAGCGCCCTTGGGCGTATCGCTGAACAGCCATGCCTTGCGCCCGATCACAAACGGCTTTATCGCTCTTTCGGCGGCGTTGTTGTCGATCGGTAAAAAGCCAGCCTCCACATAGCGCTCCAGTCGGCTCCAGTTGTTGGCCAGGTAATTAACAGCCTTGCCTAAAGCACTTTGCGAAGTGACCTGCGGCTGTGTTTTTTCCATCCAGGCTTTCAGCTGAGCCAAGATCGGTACACTCTTTTCCTGACGACCAGTAAAACGCTGTTCATTGCTGACGTCCTTGAGTTCACGCTCGAT
>NZ_JBTEYL010000105.1:0-305 GCF_054330215.1 Pseudomonas sp. Ma2-10
CTGATGGTTTCGAGATTCAGCAGCCCCGCATCGTCTACCTCGCGAGCACCGAGCCAGGCTACTTCTCCGTAGTCCTTGAGGCTGTCGGTGGGCACCATTCCCGAGGGATTTGAGTAATCGATGATGGCGTCGGGAAGCTTGCAGGACTTGGCAAAGACGCAGCCCGCGCGATCGGCTTTGTGCTTTTTCGCGGCAACCTCACGACTCCGTTCGAAGGCGTCTTGCCTTGCGAGCATCGCGTCGTATGCGTTTTGTCTGGCCTCCCGCGCGGCCAGTTCGGTGGCCGTCATGAAGCGGTGAGTGAC
>NZ_JBTEYL010000106.1:0-304 GCF_054330215.1 Pseudomonas sp. Ma2-10
CGCCGGGTGTTGGCTCATGAAGCGGCGCACCAGATCCGCCGGCAGGGCTTCACCGCTGGCAAATACCTGACGCAGGCTGTGGCAGTTGACCAGGCTTGGTTCTTCGACAAAGGCACGCAGCATTGACGGTACGAAGTGCAGGGTGGTGACCTGCGCTTGCTGGATCAATTGGCTGAGGTACGCCGGGTCGCGATGGCCGTCCGGACGAGCGACCACCAGCGTGGCGCCGGTGATCAGCGGCCAGAAGAATTCCCACACCGACACGTCGAAGCTGTACGGGGTCTTTTGCAGTACACGGTCGTTC